>DYIB01000127.1 GCA_020723855.1 Uliginosibacterium gangwonense | reverse complement strand
GCGGAATCAACTTGAGTATCTGGCTGAACATGCTGCATGATGCATTCACGACGGGGTCGGTGAGGAACAAGCGTGAGGTATCGCCATGGATGTCGTCAGTGCTGAACGACTGAAGCTTTGGAGCGAAGAGCCGGCCGCCCGCCCCGACTGGGCGCGCATCCGAGCGCGCATCGGCGGGCTGCACTGTTCCCTGTGCATCGGCACCATCGAGCGGGCGCTGGGCCGGCTGTCGGGCGTGGAGAAGGTGGCCGTCAGCCTCACCCACGAGCAGGCGCTGGTGGAGTACGATCCGCACCGGATCGGGCCCGAGGCCGTGCTGCAGACCCTGCGCGATATCGGTTACACCATCCACGACCCGAGGAAGCTGCGTGCCTTCGAGGAGGAGGAGGCGGACCTGGTGCGCGAGGGGCGGCGCTTCGTCGTCGCGGTCGCCTTCAGCCTGGCCGCCATCGCCCTCATCGCCAACTGGCACAACCCCTGGTCGAGCGCCATCGCCGGAACAGCGGTGGTGAGCCTCATCGCCTTCGTGGCCCTGACCCTCTCGTCGCGCGGCAGCCGGGTAGCGTTCGGTACCGCTGCGGCGCTCGCCGCCACGGTCGCGGCCCTGGCCGTGGCCCGCAGCGCGCCAACGCTCGCGGCGAGCATCCCGGCCATCGTCGCCGGGCTGGCGCTGCCCCCGGTGACCGGCTGCGAGGCGGTCGCCGGCAAGGGCGTTGTCGCCCGGCTGGACGGCGAAGAGCTGCTGGTGGGCAATCCCCGCTTCCTGGCCGAGCGCGGCCTGGCCCTGGACCCGGTCGAGGCGCGCGTCGCGACGCTGGAAGCCGCCGGCCGCACGGTGGTGGGCGTAGCGAAGAACAGCCGGCTGCTGGGGCTGCTGGCCCTGGGCGACCGGGTGCGGCCCGAGGCGCGCGGCGCCGTGGCAGCGCTCGCCCGGGCGGGGGTGGCGGCCGTGCTGGTCACCGGCGACAACGAGCGCGCCGCCCGGCGCGTCGCCGAGGATGTGGGCATAGTCCGGGTGCATGCGGGCCTGCTGCCAGGCGACAAAGCGCAACTGGTGCGCCGCCTGCAGGGCCAGGGCAAGGTGGCCATGGTGGGCGACGGCATCAACGATGCGCCGGCCCTGATGCAGGCCGACGTGGGACTGGCCATGGGGCGCGGCACCGACATCGCCATCGACTCGGCGGACATCGTCATCTTGAGCAACCGCCTGGACGCGGTGCCGGCGGCCCGGGAGGTGAGCCGCTGGAGTTACCGCAAGCTGATGCAGAACGTGTCGCTCGCCTTCCTGTTCAACGGCATCGGCATCCCGCTTGCCGCCACCGGAGTGCTCTACCCGGTATGGATATCCTGGCCGAGCTCGACTACGCGGTCGAGCTGGGCGTGCTGAACCCGCCGGCCGTCGCTATCGACGGCGTGCTCGTCTTCGCGACCATGTCTGTCCGGCCTGTACATGCTCAATGCCTATCTTCTGGCGGTCCCGGGTTTGGCGGCTTGAACCGATCACCTCCGGATCAGCTCGCCGGCCGGAAGAAACCTACGCCAAGGGCAAATGCTCCGCCTGGCAACAGCGCAAGGCCGCGATCAACGGGCAGGAAACACTGCCGTGCGGCGTATGCCGCCTTGGGGCCGCCCCGGCTCCGGCAATAATCCCTTGCGCTGATAAAACCGGATCGTCTCCACGTTTACCCCGGCTGCCCTGGCGAAGGCACCGATGGTCAGATTCTCCGAGTCGTTCTCCATGGTGCTTGACTCCGTACTTGACTACGGAAGTAACGTTACAACATCAAACGAAGACCCGGAAGGAGCACCTCATGTCGCAATCCACGAGCGGTCGCGGCGCCCTGGCCGCCGGCGGCTTGGCGGGCGTCCTCGCCTCGACCTGCTGCCTCGGCCCGCTCGTGCTGGTCGCGCTCGGCTTCTCGGGCGCCTGGATTGGCAACCTGACCGTGCTGGAACCGTACCGCCCCGTCTTCATCGGCGCGGCGCTCATCGCGCTGTTCTTCGCCTGGCGTGGCATCTTCCGCCCGGCCCATGCCTGCAAGCCAGGCGAGGTGTGCGCCGTGCCCCGGGTCGGTACGGCCTACAAGGTGATCTTCGGGATCGTGGCCGCCCTGGTTCTGGTTGCCATTGCTTTTCCCTACCTCCTGCCCCTGTTCTACTGAAAGGAGACCGCCATGAAGAAGCTCGTCGCCCTTGCCGCCCTGGCTGCCACCCTGAGCGCATCCGCCTGGGCCGGCCCCAAGACCGTCACCTTGTCGGTCCCCGGCATGACCTGCGCGGCGTGCCCCATCGCGGTGAAGAAGGCGCTGTCCCGGGTGGCCGGTGTGCACAAGGCCGAGGTGAGCTACGAGAAACGGGAAGCCGTCGTGACCTTCGACGACGCCAGGACCAGTGCCGAAGCCTTGACGCGCGCCACTGCAAACGCGGGCTACCCGTCCACTGTCAAGCAGTGAGGACGCCATCATGGCCGAAGCGATCGCATTTCACATGGACAAGAGGCCGGGCGGCGAGACGAAGCGCGGTGGCGGCAAGCAGGCGCTGCACGTGGTCGTGATCGGCAGCGGCGGAGCGGCGATGGCAGCGGCGCTGAAGTCGGTCGAGCGGGGCGCGCGCGTTACCTTGATTGAGCGCTCCACTCTCGGCGGCACCTGCGTCAACATCGGCTGCGTGCCCTCCAAGATCATGATCCGCGCCGCCCACATCGCTCATCTGCGCCGGGAAAGCCCGTTCGACGATGGCATTGCGGCCGGTTCTCCGGCGATCCGGCGCGGCAGGCTGCTGGCCCAGCAGCAGGCGCGCGTCGATGAGCTGCGCCACGCCAAGTACGAAAGCGTCCTGGAGAGCACCCCGGCCATCACCGTACTGTCTGGCTCCGCCCGGTTCAAGGACGGCCGCAGCTTGATCGTGCAGCTGGCGGAAGATGGCGAGCGCGCGGTGGCGTTCGACCGCTGCCTGGTCGCCACCGGCGCGAGTCCCGCGATTCCGCCGATCCCCGGCTTGAAGGATACGCCCTACTGGACTTCCAACGAGGCCCTGGTCAGCGAAACGATACCCGGGCGCCTGGCCGTGATCGGCTCATCGGTGGTGGCGGTGGAGCTGGCGCAAGCCTTCGCCCGGCTGGGCAGCCAGGTCACGATCCTGGCGCGCCGCACGTTGTTCTTCCGGGAAGACCCGGCCATCGGCGAGGCGGTCGCGGCCGCCTTCCGCGCCGAAGGCATCGAGGTGCTGGAACAGACCCAGGCGAGCCGTGTCGGGCATGCACATGGCGAGTTCGCGCTCTTTACGAACCGCGGCGAACTGCGCGCCGACCAGCTGCTCATCGCCACCGGTCGCGCCCCCAACACGCGCGATCTGGCGCTGGAGGCCGCGGGAGTCAAGGTCAGCGCGCAAGGCGCCATCGTCGTGGATGAGCGAATGCGCACCAGCGCACCGAACGTTTTCGCCGCCGGCGACTGCACGAATCAACCACAGTTCGTCTATGTGGCGGCGGCGGCCGGCACACGCGCCGCGATCAACATGACCGGCGGCGAGGCGGCGCTGGATCTGACGGCGATGCCGGCGGTGGTGTTCACCGACCCGCAGGTCGCCACCGTGGGCTACAGCGAGGCGGAAGCGCATCACGACGGCATCGAGACCGACAGCCGCATGCTGACGCTCGACAACGTGCCGCGGGCGCTGGCCAACTTCGACACGCGCGGCTTCATCAAGCTGGTCGCCGAGGCGGGCTCGGGGCGGCTGATTGGCGTGCAGGCGGTGGCCCCGGAGGCGGGCGAACTGATCCAGACGGCGGCGCTGGCCATCCGGGTGAGAATGACGGTGCAGGAGCTGGCCGACCAGTTGTTCCCCTACCTGACCATGGTCGAGGGACTGAAACTGGCGGCGCAGACCTTCAGCAAGGACGTGAAGCAGTTGTCCTGCTGCGCGGGGTAATGCAAACGGTCGCGTCTGTTCGGCGAGCCATCCGGTTCCAGGGTTGGTGCCGAGAAAGACTGTAACTGACCCCTGGTAGGAAATGACGGTGCCGGCAGCGGCGCGAGTAAAATCGAAGGCCGGAACACCGGCCTTCGACCATGCTGCAACCCGCCGCGCCGCGTCCGCGCAAGATCATCCACTGCGACTGTGACTGCTTTTACGCCGCCATCGAAATGCGCGACGATCCCTCGCTGCGCGGCAGGCCGGTGGCGGTAGGCGGGCGGCCGGAGACGCGCGGCGTGGTGGCCACCTGCAATTACGAAGCGCGGCGCTTCGGCGTGCGCTCGGCCATGAGCTCGGCCCAGGCCCTGCGCCGCTGTCCGGAGCTGATCATCCTGCCGCCGGCCATGGAGAAGTACCGTGCCGCATCCCAGCAGATCCTGGCCATCTACCGCGACTACACGGATCTGGTCGAGCCGCTGTCCCTCGACGAAGCCTACCTGGACGTCACCGGGGCGCACCACTTCAGGGGCAGCGCCACGCGCATCGCCCAGGACATCAAGGCGCGCATCGCGCGCACCGTGGGCATCACCGCCTCCGCGGGGGTGGCGCCCAACAAGTTCCTCGCCAAGATCGCCAGCGACTGGAACAAGCCAGACGGGCTGTACGTGGTGCGGCCCGAGGATGCGGACGCCTTCGTGGCGGCACTGTCGGTGGACAAGCTGTTCGGCGTGGGCCGCGTGACGGCCGCCAAGCTGCACGAGCTGGGGGCCCACACCTGTGCCGACCTGCGCACCTGGCCCCTGGTGGAACTGCAGCGGCACTTCGGGCGCTTCGGCCTGCGCCTGTACGAGCTGTGCCGCGGCATCGACGAGCGCGAAGTGAGTCCGGTGCGCGTGCGCAAATCGGTAAGCGTGGAGCAGACCTACGCCGTCGATCTGCCCGACCTGGCAGCCTGCCTGGCCGAGCTGGCGCCGCTGCTGGAGCAGCTCGCCGCCCGGGTGCGCCGCGCCGGCGCCGAGGGCGAGATCCACAAGCTGTTCGTCAAGCTCCGTTTCGCCGATTTCAGCCGCACCACCGCCGAATGCCTCGGCCAGACCCTGGACGCGGACCAGTACCGGGCCCTGCTGCATACCGCCTTCAGCCGGGGCGGCCTGCCGGTGCGCCTTCTGGGCGTGGGGGTGCGCCTGGACGAAGGGGCGCAAGCGCCCCAGCTGCCCCTGTTCGGCGCCTGAGCGCCGACGCGCCTGTCACTGGGTGCAAGCTCGCGTAAATAGCCCCCTATCACCACGGCGTTAGGGGCCGATGCTATATTGAACTCGGGCGCTTGGATGTCCTGGCGCATCCGTACGATAAGGCCTGGAGGAGACAAATCATGAAAGTGATTCCTATCGTCGGCACCCCGTCAACAGAGAGGGAGTGCGCAGAAGAACTTCTGGAAATTCCCCGCCTTGATCTGCCGCTGACACGCCGCGAGTTCCTGCGAGGTACCGGTGTGTTGTCCGGCGTTCTGGTCGCGGGGAGCGTGTTGGCGGCGCTGGCGCCGTCACGCACCTGGGCCGTCGAGCTGAAGACGTTGACGACGGACGAAGGCGAAGCGTTGATGAAAATGGGACGGACACTCTATCCGCACAAGCAACTCCCTGATGCGGTTTATGCGCTGCTTGCCAAGGACCTCGATGCGATGGCGGTGGGCGACTCCGAAGTCGCGCAGCAACTGCGCGACGGCGTCACCAAACTGAACGAGGCCGCAGGCGGCAACTTCGCCAAAGCGGGCGACGCAAAGCGACTGGCCGCCGTGAAGGCGATCGCGGGTTCGCCGTTCTTCAATACGGTGCGCGGCAAATGCATCACGTCGCTGTACGACAACGACATGGCATACAGGGTGTTCGGCTACCCGGGTTCCTCGTGGGACAAGGGCGGATATATCAGGCGCGGCTTCCAGGACCTGAAATGGCTGCCGGACCCGCCGCTGAACGCGAGCCCCAAGCCCTATTTCGGTTGACCGCAGGCGCCTGAGAGCGCGTCCTCTAATTATTAAGGAGACAAATCGTGGCGAAAATCGACCAAAACGACGACTCGGCCGTCGTCATCATCGGCTCGGGCGCAGGCGGCGGCACGCTGGCCAACGAGCTCTGTCAAAAGGGCATCAAGGTGGTCGTGCTCGAAGCCGGCGCCCGGCAATCGATCGATACTTTCATCAACGACGAGTGGAAATCGTTCGCCCAACTGGCGTGGCTCGACAAGCGGACGACATCGGGTACATGGCGCATCGCAAAAGATTTCCCTAACCTGCCGGCCTGGATCTGCAAGACCGTGGGTGGCACGACGACCCACTGGGCCGGCGCGTCGCTGCGTTTCCAGGAGCATGAGTTCAAGGCGCGCACCGTCTATGGCGAGATCAAGGACGCGAACCTGCTCGACTGGCCGCTGACGCTGCAGGAACTCGAGCCGTATTACACGAAGGCCGAGGACAAGATGGGTGTGACGCGGACCCACGGCATTCCGGGACTTCCGGGCAACAACAACTTCAAGGTGATGTACGCCGGCGCCGTGAAACTCGGCTACAAGGACGTGCATACCGGCCGCATGGCGATCAACAGCCGGCCGCGCGACGGGCGCGGAAGCTGTCTGCAGATCGGTTTCTGCTTCCAGGGGTGCAAGAGCGGCGCGAAGTGGAGCGTCCTCTACACCGAGCTGCCGAAGGCCGAGGCGACCGGAAACCTCGACCTGCGCCCGGAATCGCACGTGGTGCGCATCGAGCACAACGCCGCCGGCAAGGTCACGGGCGTCGTCTACTTCGACAAGGACGGCAAAGAGCAGCGCCAGAAGGCGCGCATCGTCTGCGTGGCCGGCAACTCGATCGAAACGCCGCGGCTGCTGCTGTTGTCGGCTACCAGCAAATACCCGGACGGGCTCGCCAACTCGTCAGGGCAGGTGGGCAGGAACTATATGCGCCACATGACCGGTAGCGTGTACGCGGCATTCAACCAGCCGGTGCACATGTACCGGGGCACCACGATGGCCGGCTATATCGGCGACGAAGGCGGCAACAACCCGAAGCGCGGCTTCGTCGGCGGCTACGAGATGGAGACCCTGTCGCTCGGCCTGCCTTTCATGGCGGCATTCCTGAATCCTGGCGCCTGGGGTGAAGAGTTCGCCTGGTGGCTGGATCATTACACGCACATGGCCGGCATGTGGCTGGTGGGAGAAGATATGCCGCGCGAGAGCAACCGCGTCACGCTGAACAAGGACGTCAAGGACAAGTACGGCAACCCGGTGCCGAATGTGCACTTCGATGACCATGCCAACGACATTGCCATGCGCAACCACGCCTATGAACAAGGCGAGAAGGTCTACAAGGCGGCGGGTGCCATCAGGACCTTCCGCACGCCGCCCTACCCGTCGACCCACAACCTGGGAACCTGCCGAATGAGCAGCAATCCGCGTGACGGCGTTTGCAACAAGTGGGGTCAGACCCATGACATTCCGAACCTTTTCATCTCGGACGGCAGTCAGTTCACGACCGGCGGCGCGGAGAATCCGACACTGACCATCGTCACGTTGGCGATCCGGCAGGCCGATTACATCGCGCAGCAGATGACGCAGCGCGCAAT
>DYIB01000126.1 GCA_020723855.1 Uliginosibacterium gangwonense | reverse complement strand
GCTCGATCTACCTGAGCGAGGGTCACTACCTGGTGGATGGCGTGCGCGCCGGCCTTGACGGCAGCATGCTGCTGTACCCGGGCGCCGCCGTGCCGCGGGTCACGGCCGCGGATTTCGTACCGCCCCTGCCGGCGGGCAGCGTGCAGGCGGCGGACATTGCGCGCTTCGGCATGCTGTCGGAGGGCTACCTGGTGCGCCATCCCGAGCGCCCGCGGGTGATCGGCGACGTGCGCTACGCCCTCCTGCCCGACAGCCCGCTGCCCCTGTGGGGCGTGGTGATCGACCCGGCCCGGCCGCAGCGCCATGTGGCCTTCGAGACCTTCCGTGACATGACGGGGGCGACGCGCCGGCGCTTCCTGGCCATGCTGCGGGGGACGCCCCCGGCGGCGCTGCCGCCCTAAGGTTGTGCGGGCGGTTTCTGATACATCCTCAGCAGCGACTCCAGCAGCTCGATGGGCACGGGGAAGACGATGGTGGAGCTCTTGTCACCGGCGATCGCGGTGAGCGTCTGCAGGTAGCGCAGTTGCATGGCCTGGGGCGTCTGGGCCAGCACCCGGGAGGCCTGCAGCAGCTTCTCCGAGGCCTGCAGCTCGCCTTCGGCATGGATCACCTTGGCGCGGCGCTCGCGCTCCGCTTCCGCTTGGCGGGCGATGGCGCGCACCATGGATTCGTCGATGTCCACATGCTTGATCTCCACGTTCGACACCTTGATGCCCCAGGCGTCGGTGGCGGCGTCGAGAATCTGCTGGATGTCCTCGTTGAGGCGCTCGCGCTCGGCCAGCATCTCGTCCAGCTCGTGCCGGCCCAGCACGGAGCGCAGGGTGGTCTGGGCCAGCTGGGAGGTGGCCTCGAAGTAGTTCTCCACCTGGATGATGGCCTTCTGCGGATCGATGACGCGGAAGTAGAGCACGGCGTTCACCTTCACCGACACGTTGTCGCGCGAGATCACATCCTGGCTCGGCACATCGAAGACGATGGTGCGCAGGTCCACCCGCACCATCTGCTGGATGCCGGGCACCACGATCACCAGTCCCGGCCCTTTCACGCGCCAGAAGCGGCCGATGAGGAACACCACGCCGCGCTCGTACTCGCGCAGGATACGGATGCTCGAGACGATCAGCAGCACGAGAACAAAGGCCGCGCTGGCCCAGCCATATTCCCACATCATCACTCACCTCCTTTGTCTTGCGGTTCCACGATCAACGTCAGGCCGTCGCGGCCGACTATGCGTACCCGGGCGCCGCGGGTCAGTGGCGCGCCGGTGCGCGCGCGCCAGCGCTCGCCGAACACCCACACCCAGCCCTCGCGCTCGATGTCTTCCAGGGCCTTGGCCTCGGCGCCGATCATCGCTGCCTCGCCCGAGGCGGGACGCCGCCGGTGGGCGCGATAGGCGAAAGTGCCGATGCCGGCGATGACCAGGGCGCTGACCACCGCCAGGGGCACGACCAGGGCCCAGGACACGGTGAGCTGGGGTACATCCGCGTCCACCAGCATGAGCGCCCCGGCGACGAAGGCGACGATGCCGCCGATGCCCAGCACGCCGAAGCTGGGCAGGAAGGCCTCGGCCACCATCAGCGCCAGGCCCAGCAGCAGTAGGCCCGCGCCGACGAAGTTCAGCGGCAGCAGGGCCAGGCCGTACAGACCCAGCAGCAGGCAGATGCCGCCCAGCACCCCCGGCGCCGCCATGCCGGGGGAATAGAACTCGAACAACAGGCCGTAGATGCCCAGCATCATGAGGATCAGGGCGATGTTGGGATCGGCGATGGCGGCCAGCAGCCGCTCTTTCCGGTTGCGCTCCACGGCCACCGTGGCCGCGCCGGCGACGGAGACGGTGTGGGTCCTGTTCTCCAGCAGCACCTTGCGGCCCTCCGCCTGGCGCAGCAGGTCGGGCAGATCGGTCGCGACCACGTCGATCACCTTGAGCTGCAGCGCTTCGCTCGCCGACAGGCTTTCCGCTTCGCGCACCGCCTTCTCGGCCCATTCGGGGTTGCGCCCGCGCAACTGGGCGAGGCTGCGCAGGTAGGCGGCCGAGTCGCTCACCGCCTTGGCTTCCATGGGGTCGCGGCGCGACTGGCGCTTGCCCTGTTGCGGCTCGTCGCCGGGCTTGTCGCGCTCGCCGCCCAGGCCGATTGCCACCGGTGTGGCGGCGCCCAGGTTGGTGCCGGGCGCCATGGCGGCGATGTGGCTGGCGTAGAGCAGGTAAGTGCCGGCGCTCGCCGCCCGGGCGCCGCTGGGGAAGACGTGGATGGCCACCGGCACCGGCGAGGCGAGGATGCCGCGGATCATATCGCGCATGGCCGCATCCAGCCCGCCGGGCGTGTCCAGGGACAGCACCAGCAGTTGCGCCTGCTGGCGGCGCGCTTCATCCAGGGCGCGCAGGAAATAAGCGGCGCTGGCGGGGCTGATGGCGCCGCGGATCTCGGCCGTGACAACGGTCGCCGCCCCTGCCCATAATGGCAGGAGCAGGGCGGCCAGCCAAACCATGCGTCGCAGCATTACCCCTCCTGCGCGTGGCGTTATGCCCATTCGACTGTCGGCCCGCAGCATTGTTCGCCCGTCTCCCGAACGAAACCGGGAGTAAGCTTTCGCCAACGTATTGATTGAGCGTGGCCTTGTCGTCGACCTCGGCCGCCACGAGGAACGGGTGCGCACCAATCCCCGGAATGCCCGCCTCGCCCAGCTGCGGTTAGGGCGCGAGCGGGCCGTGGGCGCGCCGTAGCTCAGAACTTCTCCACCCAGGGGCGCAGATCCATCTCCAGGGTCCAGGCGCTGCGCGGCTGGGTGTAGAGCTGGTAATAGGCCTCGGCGATGGCGGCCGGGTCGAGCATGTCGTCGCCCTGCTCGCCGCCGATCTGTTCCACCGCCGCCTGGGGCCGGATGTGCCCGTCGATCACCACGTGGGCCACGTGGATGCCCTTGGGCTGCAGCTCGCGCGCCATGCTCTGGGCGAGCGCCCGCAGGCCGAACTTGCCCACCGCCAGGTTGTGGAAGCGGGCGCTGCCGCGCAGGCTGGCGGTGGCGCCGGTGAAAATGATGGTGCCGCCGCGCCCGCTGTCCGCCATGGTGCGCGCCGCCGCCCGTCCCACCAGGAAGCCGCCGAAGCAGCCGACGCGCCAGCAGCGCTCGAATTCCTCGGCGCTGGTCTCCAGGATGCCGCGCGGCACGAAGGCGCCGGCGTTGTAGATGACCACGTCCGGTTCGCCCAGGTCGGCGCGCACGCGCACGAACAAGTCTTCCACTGCCCGCTCGTCGGTCGCGTCGCAGGCATAGGCACGGCCCGCATGGCCGATGCCGGAACATTCCACCGCCAGGCTCTCCAGCCGCTCGGTACTGCGTGCCGCCAGGGCCACGTGCATCTCCGCCTTGCCGAAGCGCCGCCCCAGGGCGCAGCCCAGGCCCGGGCCGGCGCCCACGATTACTGCCACCTTGCGTTGTTCCATGCTTGTCTCCTTCAGCGCACCTGCTTACAGCGTAGTTTAAGCGGGTGGGTTTTGCGCATGCACCGCCAGCCCGGCATAGCGCCGGGCGCCGGCGAAGGCGGGATAGGGCTCGTGGCGTTCCGGGATCAGGTCCATGATGCGCGTGAGGGACGCCAGGCCGTAGAATGGCGCTCTCATGCAGGGTGCAGGGACGCGATGGTGACGGGAAGGTGGGTGAGGGCGGCGACGCTGGCGCTGGGTTGCGCCGCGGCATTCGCCGGCGCGGCGGACGAACCGTCCGCCGCGCCGACAGTGCGGGCGCCGCGGCAGGAATCCTGGGCGACCCGGCCGGTGGAACAACAGTTGGCGGCCCTGCGCCCGGTCCTGGTCGGCAAGCGTTATCTGGACGCCTTCCGCAAGCGCCTCGCCGTGCAGTTGTTCCGCATGAGCCGGCAGATGGACGAGCCGGGTCCTTGGATGGCCGACGCCGAGCTGGCGGTGGGCGAATTCCTGGACGACGTGCAGGTGATGTTCGTCCTGGAGTTTCCCGAAGGCGCGCAACTGGTCTCCCGCGGCATGATGGCCGCCTGGGGCATGGACGTGGCGCGCCTGTACCAGCGGGCGCTCGCCAACCTGGACGGCGCCGCGGGCGAGCTGCGGCTCAAGCCCGTGGGCAAGCTGCCCTGGCTCAGCGTGATCGACGCCGAGGACGGTTACGCCGCCAGCCGCGTGCTGCTGCACTGGCGCTGGGAGCCCCTGGTGCGGCAGGCGGGCGGCTCGCTCATCATGGGCATGCCGGCGCGCGACGTGGTGGTATTCACCGCCAGCACCGACCCGGAAAAGCTGCGGCAACTGCGCGACACCGTGGAGACCGTCGAGGGCCATCAGGTCCATCCGGTGAGCCGCAAGCTGTTCCGGTGGACTCCCGGAGGCTGGCGTGAATTCGCCGACGATCACGGGCCGCCCGCTGCCGCCACGATCCAACTACAGGAGCCGCACCAGAAGCGTCAGTAACAGGGACAGCAGCAGCGTGCTGGCGAAAGGCAGGTAGTAGTTGCGGCCGCGCAGCCGCACGGTGACGTCTCCCGGCAGCCGGCCTATCTTCAGGCGTTGCGCCAGATGGGGCAGGGCCAGGCCGAGGATGAAGACGGCAACGATCAGGGTCAACAGCCACTTCAGCATGGGCCGCGCGCCGGGGATAATCAAGGAGCAGGCATCTTACACGCCCGCGCGAAAAAGGCCACGGACCGCGGCGGCGATGTCGGATACACTGTACCCACCCCACAGAAGAAGACGTACCTTTGAACAAATCTCGCAGCGACACGCTTGAAATCCTGGCGCGCCTGCCCGAGGCCGCGCCGCGCCCCACACCCCTGCTGTTCATCCACGGCGCTTACGCCGCTGCCTGGTGCTGGGAAGAACACTTTCTGCCCTTTTTCGCGGAACAGGGCTACGCCAGCTTCGCCGTCTCGCTGAGCGGGCACGGCGGCTCGCGCGGACGCGAGCACCTGGACACCCTGAGCCTCGGCGACTATGTGCGCGATTTGGAAGAGGCGATGGCGCTGCTGCCCGGCGCGCCGGTGCTCATCGGCCATTCCATGGGCGGCATGGTGGCGCAGAAATACCTGGAGAAGGCGCCAGTGCCGGGCGTGGTGCTGATGGCCTCGGTGCCGCCCCAGGGACTGTGGGGTGCGGCCCTCGGCCTGGCCTTCCACAAGCCGCGCCTGCTGCGCGATCTCAACCGCGTCCTGGGCGGCAGGCACGTGGCCCTGGACACGCTGCGCGAAGCCATGTTCGCCCAGCCCGTCGGCGTGGACCGCCTGACGCGCTACTACAGGCGCATGCAGCCCGAATCCCATCGCGCCATCTGGGACATGACCCTGTTCGACCTGCCGGCGCCCCATCGCATGCGCCGCGTGCCCATGCTGGTGCTGGGCGCCGAACACGACAGCCTGATCCCGCCCTCCCAAGTGGTCCTCACCGCCGGCGCCTACGGCACGCGTGCGGAAATCTTCCCCGGCATGGGCCACGGCATGATGCTGGAGCGCGACTGGCAATCCGTGGCCGAGCGCATCCTCGCCTGGCTGCGGGAAAACGGATTCTAGTTTCTGGTTTGGTGCGGCATGCCGCTGCAGGAAGGCGAGGATGTCCTCGATGCGCAACTGCGGTTCGTCCTTGTCCGGCCGCGAGCCGACCACGCGGTTCATCCAGGCCATGTTGCGCTCCGTGCGCGCCACCACCTTGCGCCGCTCGTCGGCGCGATGGGACTTGGGATCGGGCAGCCCATGGCACTGGCCGCAGGCCTGCTCGGGGCGCCGCGCTGTGCAAAAAAACAACGGTCGCCAGGAAAACCGTGCGCAGCAAGTGTTTGAAGGTTGAATTGTGGAATTTCCCAATGATACGCTCGAATCGCCGGGACCCGCGTCCCGGCCGCCGGTGGAAGTTGTTGTTTCACGGTTCAACTTTTCCATCGGGCCGACGTTATACCAATTGACGCCCGGTGCTTGCCGGGCGTGAAGCGGTGCGGAGGTGGGATATGGTGATCGTCATGGATATGGGCACGGGAAAACGGCAGGACGGGCTCGAAGAGGCCTACGGCGACGAGGTGCTGCTCTCCAACTGGCTGCCCCGGCCCGAGCCGGGCCTGGGCCTGCAGGAGGTGCAGGCGCATCACGATGCGCCGCCCGAGGACGCCGACGCGTTCCTGCGTGCCGTCTATCTGAGCCAGGAGTAACGGTTCTGTCTTTCGGGCCGGAAACGGTGCTGGCCGCGTTTGCCTGCGGGTTCGCGCCGGGCGCGCGCCGTCGGGCCGAGCGGTCGTTCGCGTCCAGCCTCTGATCGGCTGCGCCCGCCGGCGGCGCGCCGTCGTTTCTTTTTTGCCCCTTCTTCCCCCGCTTTGCCCGCGCCTGTCCGAAGTCCGCCGACAGGCACCTATAATCGTCCGGCCTCGATCCCGTTCTTGAGAGCATTCTTCATGACGAACTTTCTCGAAACCCGCGGCGGCTATGCCCATTTCCTGTCCATTCCCACCCGCTGGATGGACAACGATACCTATGGGCATGTGAACAACGTGGTGTATTACTCCTACTTTGACACGGTGATCAACGAGTACCTGATCCGCGCAGGCGGGCTGGACATCCACAACGGCGCGGTGGTGGGCTACTGCGTCGAGTCCTTCTGCCGCTATCACCGCTCCTTCAGCTTCCCCGACATCATCGACGCCGGGCTGCGCCTGGGCCGCCTGGGCAATTCCTCGGTGCGCTACGAGATCGGCCTGTTCCGCAAGGACGAGGACAAGCCCGCCGCCCAGGGGCACTTCGTCCATGTGTTCGTGGATCGGGCCAGGAACAAGCCGACGGCGATACCCGATGCCATCCGCGCGGCGCTCAAGCGCCTGGAGGTCCGGGCACCTTTTTAGGCCATGGCAGGGCCGCCTCGGCGGCGAAACGGAAGGTGACGCTGCCCGCCTGCTTGGCGCTGCCGTGTCTGGTCGATCTCAAGAAGTACCTGGCCCTGGCGGTGTCCGGCAACGAGCCGCTCGAGTTCACGCCCCTGCTGCTGTTGGGCGAGCCGGGCAAGGTCGCCCAGGCTCTGGTGGTGGGCGACTACGCCAATCCGGTGATGGTGCTGGACGAGGTGGACAAGGCCGGCGGCGACGCCAAGCTGGAGAAGCGCGACCATCTCCTGGTCAAGGACATCGACAGCGCCCGCGCCGGCCGCGGCAAACCGAAGATGGGCTTCTAACCTGTTCGTCACAGGGCGTGCAGCCGGTCGCCGCGGCGGAAGCCCAGCAGCGGCGTTTCCATGCCCCTGCCCAGCGCCATCACCTTGAACAACTCGCCCATCTCCGAGGGGCTGAGAAGCTTCTGGACGCCGGCCGCCAGCCGCGCATGGGCGACCGGGTCGGTGGCCGGTATGCCCAGCAGGTCGACGATGCCGCAGTTGAGCAGGAATTGCGCCTGAGAGGTATAGCCCAGGACCTGCAAGCCGGCAGCGTGCCCGGCTTCCGCCAGCGCGGTGAAATCCACGTGAGCCGTGATGTCGGTGAGCCCGGGCAGGTGGAAGGGATCGTCGTGGGCGTGGTGACGGTAGTGGCACATGAGGGTGCCGGTACCGCGCTGGGGATGGTAGTACTCGCGCCGGG
>DYIB01000125.1 GCA_020723855.1 Uliginosibacterium gangwonense | reverse complement strand
CCTTGAGGATGCCGGGGCGCAGCTCGCGCGCCACGCGGCTGGCGGTATTGATGGCTTCGTCCACCAGGGTTTCGATCCCCCGCACGCGCTTGCGCAACTGCAGCGGGTCGCCCGACAGCTTATTGGCCAGCAGGGAGGTCTCGATCTTGATGGCCACCAGGGTGCCGCCCAGCTCGTCGTGAATGTCCCGGGCGATGCGTTCGCGCTCCTCCTCCTTCACCGCCTCCAGGTGACTGGACAGCTCCGCCAGTTGCGCCCGGGATTCGCGCAGCTCGATCTCCGTGAGCTTGCTCTTGGTGATGTTGGAGACGATGCCTTCCCACTGGATGGCGCCCGACTCCAGCACCCGCGGCGCGGAGCGCAGGTTGATCCACTTGATGTCCCCGGCCGCCGACAGGATGCGTCCGTCCCAGTTCACGTGAACGTTGCTGTGCGCCGAGGTGGCCAATCCCTGCTCCAGGGAATGGCGGTCCTGGCTGAGGATGGCGGAGAAGAACAAGTCCGGATCGGCCACCAGCTCGGACGGCCTTACTCCCAGCACCGCGGCGCAGCCTTCACTGACGTAGGGAAAGTGCAGGCGGCCGTCCTTGTCGCGCAGCAACTGGAACACCATGCCCGGGATGTTGGACACCAGGGCGCGGAAGCGGGCCTCGCTCTCCTTCACCGCCTCCAGGGCCAGGCGCCGCTCGACGCGGTTGCGCGCCTCGCGGATCTCCCGCTCCACCACTGGTACCAGGCGGTCCAGCTTGTCCTTGGACAGGTAGTTGTGGGCCCCGGCACGCATGGCGGCGATAGCGGTCTCCTCGTCGATGACGCCGGACACGATGATGAAGGGCAGGTCCAGGTTCAGTTCCTGCAAGAGTTTCAGCGCTCCCATGGCGCTGAAACCGGGCATGCGGTGGTCCGACAGGACTACGTCCCAACTGTCCGCCTGCAGGGCGGCGCGGGTGTCGGAGGCATTGTCGACGCGCTTGTATTCCAGGGCATAGCCGGCCTTCTTGAAACTGTTGGCCAGCAGCAGGGCGTCGTCCTCGGTGTCCTCGATGATCAGGATGCGCAGGGGAGAATCCATCCTCGGTTGTGCGACGGCCATGGTGGCGGGGCGGGCGGGGTAATTATATGTATGACCAAAGTCTACCCCAAGTGCATCGCCCGCCCAAGCAGGACCACAGCGCTCCTGCCGCCTCGGCTATAATCGCGCCTGCGCCGGCATAGCTCAGTTGGTAGAGCAGCTGATTTGTAATCAGAAGGTCGTGGGTTCGAGTCCTACTGTCGGCACCACGCCTGTGCCCACCTGCGTGGTCATGCCTCGGATACGGCTGCCACCCTTTCCTCGTCCCCCGTATCCAGCCCGCCGAAGCGTTCGTAGAAGTAGGGCGCGGCCTCCGGCAGCCGGCCGGTGGCGGTCTCCAGGACGGACATGAGATGCTGTTCGGCCTGCCGCTGCGTCAGCACGTAGATGTCTCGGCACAACTGGCGCGCCAGGGCCCCCGGCCAGTCCTCGGGCAGCAGTTGGTCCGGCAACTGCGGGTCGCGCAGCAGCACGCGGCGGAACTCGTGCATCAGCAGCATGCGCACGACGAAACACTGCTCCGGATCCAGGCTCCTGGCATTCTTCAGCGCCCGCCACAGGGGGCGGAAACGATCCAGATAGCGCTTGTAGTCGGCCGCCACGGCTTCCAGGTTCCAGCACTCGCGCACCAGGTCGCGCAGCGACTTGGCCGTCAGCGAGCCCAGGCTCTTGGCACGCAGCACCACCACCTGATCCAGCACGCCCGTGCCCTGCAGGATGTCGTAGAGGGACTCGGTGTTGGCCGAGGGGTGGGCCAGCACTCCGGGGGCGACCACGCCGAAGCCCTCCCACAGCAATTCCTTGCGCATGGCCTCGCGCTGGTTGGGCAGGATCGAGTTGGTGGCCAGGACGATCTGCCAGTCGCCCTCCCATTGGTTGCGCGGCTGGAAGTAGATGCGGCGGTAGGCATGCTCGAAGCGCCGGCGCCCGGTGGGCGTCAGGCTGTAATAGCTGCGCCGGCCGATCTGCTGGGCCACCAGCCAGCGGTCCTTGACCAGGCGAAAGACGCTGGTGCGCACCATGCGGTCGTTCAGCCCCAACGACTCCACCAGCTTGATGAAGCTGCCCAGCCACACCGAGCCGCCGTGGGGCGCGATGGCATCGCCATAGACCGTGATGATCAGGGAGTTTGCCCGGATGGTCTGGCTGCGCAGGAACTGGTCGATCCACTGGGCGACGAAGCGGCTTTTGGGTCCTTTCGCTTCCGGTAGGTTGCTTTGTTTCGACATGGGTGTGGAAGTGTGCCTGTATGAATTATTGGCCGCTCATGCCGGCGGATATGGTCATGAAATGATACGCTGATGAAGGAAAAAGCGGTAGGCATGTGTCGCTTTGCCGCCGCTACCCAGCTTGGGAGAGCGGGGCTTCGCCCTTCCAGCCCAGATCCCGCGACAAGGCTTGGGACGCCTGGCGCAGCGCCCGTGCCACCGGGCTGTTCCAGTGGGCGGGGAACAACCCCGCCGGGCCCAGGGCGGTGATGGCCAATACCAGCTTGCCCTCGTGATCGTATACCGGCGCGCCGAAGGCGTTGATGCCCGGTATCACGCTGCCCACCACGCGCGCCAGCCCGTGCTGGCGTGCCTCGGCGAGTATGGCCTCCAGTTGCGCGCGCGTCCTGGGCCGGGGGTCGTCCTTGGCGCGCGCCGCCACCGCCAGTTCTTCCTCCACCATCTGCTGCACCTTGGGGGAGCGGCTGAAGGCGGCGAACACCAGGCCCGTGGCCGAGCCGATGAGGGACATGACCGAGCCGGTGCGCAGATTGACCGTCACCGGCCGCCGCGCCTCCACCCAGCGCACGATGGTGGGGCCGAGGTTGCCCCAGACGGCCAGGGCGATGGTCTCGTCGGTCTGCTCGTTGAGGCTTTCCAGGTAGGGCGTGGCCAGCCGTACCGCGTCCAGGCGCGCCAGGGCGGCGAGCCCCAGGTTGAGGGCGAAGGGGCCCAGGTCGTAGCGCCCGGACACCGGGTCCTGGGCCACCAGGCCTGCCCGCATGAAGCTCACCAGGTAGCGATGGGCCTTCGCCGCCGGCATGCCCGCCGCCGCGGCCAAGTCGCGCAGCATCATGGCGTGGCCGCTGTCCGCGAGCACCTGCAGCAGGGTCACGCCCACTTCGATGGATTGGATGCCCTGGCGGGAATCGTCTTGTCTCGGCATGTTTCCGTTCTCGGGTCGCCGCGGCGGCGGAAAAACTTATTTTATGATCAAACGCCGGCACGCGCGCAGGACGGCCTATCCGGCGCCCGCCGACGGCAGGTCGCCCCTGAGCAGGTCGGCGGCCTCGTCCGCCGGGACGGGACGCGAGAAGTAGTACCCCTGGACGTAGCGGCAGCCGAGCCGCTTCAGCAGGGCGAGCTGCTCCCTGTTCTCCACGCCCTCGGCCACCACCACCAGGTCCAGGCTGTTGGCCAGCGCGATGACGGCAGTGACGATGGCCTGGTCGTCGCTGTTACGCGTGAGGTCGTTGACGAAGGAGCGGTCGATCTTCAGTTTCTGTACCGCGAAGCGCTTCAGATAGGCGAGACTGGAGTAGCCGGTGCCGAAGTCGTCGATGGACAGGGCGATGCCCATGGCCTTCAGGCGCTCCAGGGTCAGGACCGTCTGCTCGCCCTGGTGCATGAGGATCGATTCGGTGATCTCCACCTCCAGCAGCGCGGGCGGCAGGCCGGTCCGGGTCAGCGCTTCGTGGATCGTCCCGAATAGCTCCTTCTGGCGGAACTGGCGCGGCGACAGGTTGACGGCCAGAGGCACCACCGGCAGCCCCTGTTCCATCCACGCCTTGTTCTGCTCGCAGGCGCGGCGCAGCACCCATGCGCCCAACTGAACGATCAGGCCGGTCTCTTCCGCGATGCCGATGAAGCTGCCGGGGGCGAGCAGGCCCTGTACCGGGTGCTGCCAGCGCAGCAGCACCTCCATGGCGTGAATGCGTTCGGCGGCCACGTCGATGATCGGCTGGAAGTAGAGCCGGAACTCGTCCGTGCCCACGGCCCGGCGCAGGTGGGATTCCAGTTGGAAGTGCTGGGTCGCCTGGGCGTTCATCTGCTCGGCATAGAACTGGAAGTTGTTGCGTCCGTTGGCCTTGGCCTGGTACATGGCCGTGTCGGCGTTCTTCATCAGCGTTTCCACGTCTGCACCGTCGCGGGGATAGAGGCATACGCCGATGGAGGGCGTGACGTGCAGCTCTTGGCCTTCGATGCGCACCGGCGGGGTCAGGGCGGCGACGAGCTTTTCGGCCAGGGGGATGGCCTCGCTCGGCTCCCCCAGCTCGGGCAGGACCACCACGAACTCGTCGCCGCCCAACCGCGCCACGGTATCGGTGGCACGAAGCGTGCGGCGCAGCCGTCGCGCGGTTTCCTTGAGCAGGGCGTCGCCCACGTGATGGCCCAGGGTGTCATTGATGGTCTTGAAGCGGTCCAGGTCGATGAACATCACCGCCACATGCCTGCGGTGGCGCGCGGCCAGCGCGATGGCCTGCTCCATGCGGTCCTTGAGCAGGGTGCGGTTGGGCAGTCCGGTCAGGGCATCGTGATGGGCCATGTGGCGCACGCGCTCCTCGATCTGGCGGCGCTCGGCGATCTCCGCCTGCAGCCGGGCGTTGGTGCCGGCCAGTTCCGCCGTGCGCTCATGCACCCGGCGCTCCAGCTCGTCCCGGGCGCGCAGCAGCGCCTCCTGGGCCTTCTTGCGCTCGGTGATGTCGCTGGCGATGGCCAGGAAGCCGGTGACGTCGCCGCTGCCCTCGTGCAGTGCGGTGACGGTCACCAGGACGGGAAGGCGGCTACCGTCCTTGCGCACGTAGGTCCACTCGCTCTCGTCGGTGGCACCGGCGCGCGCCCGCATCAGCAGCACCTCGCCGCCTGGCGCCAACAGCTCGCCCTTCTCGCCGGCAAGCCGCCGGGCGCGCTCGACGAGCTCGAGCGGATCGTGGAACAGATCCAGGCGCGTCTCGCCGATGACCTCTTCCCCCGCATAGCCGAGCATGACTTCCGCCGCCCGGTTGAAGGTGCGGATCACGCCGTCCGGGCCGGTGGCGATGATGGCGTAGCTGGCACTGTCCAGAATGGCCCGCTGCAGCGCCGTCGTTTCCCGTAGCGCGTTCTCGGCAACCCGCCGGTCGGTGATGTCTTCCATGTTCCAGATGGAACCCCGGCTGAGATCGACCGGATCGATCGCCCGGCCGGTCACCCGGACCCAGATGCGCCGCCCGTCCTTGCGCACATTGACGTGCTCGCTGACGAAGGTGCGCCCCTGGGCAAACGTCTCCCGGGCCCGGTTGCGGAAGCTTTCGTACTCCTGTGCGCCTGCGAACAGCGCCGCGGTGGGCTTCCCTGCCAGTTCGCCCGGGGAATAGCCGTAGATTTCCTCGGAGCGCGGGTTGCAGCGCTCGATGCGCCCTTCGCGCACGAAGAAGATGCCTACGGTCACGTTGTCGAAAATGAGGCGCTGCTCGAACAGCGCCTGGCGTATTTCCTCCTCCGACTGCTTGCGCCGGGTGATGTCCTCCATCAGCCAGACCGATTTGCCGGTAGGGTGGGCGGGGTCGATGGCGCGGCCGCTCAAGCGGCCCCAGAAGGCGCTGCCGTCCTTGCGCCGGAACAGTTGCTCGCGCACGTGCTCGCGCCCCTGCGCCAGATCGTCGTAGGCGGAAGCGCCGATGCCGGCGTAGTCCTCCTCGCTGAAGTACCACAGCCGGGTGGACTGGTTTACCAGCTCCCCGGGGTCGTAGCCGAAGATCTCCTCGAGCCGGCGGTTGCAGCGCAGCACCCGGCGCTGCTCCAGGAAACCGATGCCGATCACCGCGTTCTGCACGATCGCCTCGTTTTCCATCAGGGCCGCCCGCAGCGATTGCTCCGCCGCCCTGTGGGCGGAGCGGTCCTCGATGATCCACACCGTACCGTCGGAAGTGTCGGCGGCATTGACCGTATAGCCGATGATCTGCGCCCAGAAGGAGGTGCCGTCGGCGCGCCGCATGGGCAGCTCCGTTTGTATCGGCTTGCCCACCGCCAGGCTGGAGAAGGCAGAATGGCGCGTTGCCGCGAACTCCTCGCGGCTGCGGAACAGCATGGTGACCGAGCGGCCCGCTACCGCGTCGTCGCGGTAGCCGAACATTTCCGCCAGGCGCCGGTTGTGGCGCACGATCTTGCCGCTGCGCACGAACAGAATGCCGACGGAGGCGTTCATCATGATCGCCTCCCTCTCCAGCAGCGTCTTGCGCAGGAACTCGTCGGCGCGCCGGCGCTCCGTGACGTCCTCGGCGATCCAGATCGTGCCCTGGTCGGTGCGCCGGGGATCGACCGCGTTGGCATGCAGGCGGCACCAGAACAGGCTGCCGTCCTTGCGCTTCAGCTCGATTTCCGTGGCAAAGGATTTCCCCGCGGCCAGCAGCGGTCCGGCTTGCCGGCCCAGTTCCGCGTAGCTTTCCTCGGAGGGGTAGATGGCAATGCCGGGCAGGCCGACGAATTCTTCCGGCTGGTAGCCGAACATGCGCGCAGCATGGAGGTTGCAACTTTGCACCCGCCGCGCCTTGGTGAACAGGATGCCGATCGACGCATTGTCGAGAATCGCCCGCTGCTCCAGCAACACTTGCTTCAGGGACTCCTCGGCCGCCTTGCGCTCGCTGCGCTCGTCGATGATCCATATCGTGCCCTGCGCCGGGTTGTTCGGATCGATGACATAGGCGATGGCCAGGGCCCAGAACGTGGAGTCGTCCTGGCGGCGCATGGTCATCTCCGTCTTGAAGGGCAGCCCTCGGCTGAGCAGCGGAAAGGCCTGCCGGCTGACTTCATCGTAGGCTTCCCGGGAGGGATAGAGGGTAAGGGTCGCCTGCCCGATTCCCTCGTCGTTCGCGAAGCCGAATATCTCGGCGAAGCGCCGGTTATAGCGCGAGATGCGCTGCTCACGCGAGAAGGCGATGGCCACGGGAGCGTTGTCCATGATGGCCTGCATCGCTTTGGCCGTATCCTGCAGCGCCCGCATCCGCTCGAGCAATTCAGTGGCATCTTGCAGGAAATGAACCGTGACCGGTTCCCCGTCCCGTCCTTGCATGACATGGCGCGTCTGGGTCATGGCGAGGAGAGACCCGCCCATGCGGCGGAGCAGCACTGTACGCTGCTCCGGCCCGTCCGATCCGGCGAGCAACTCTTGCAGAGAGGAGTGATCCAACCCTTCGGGTAAGGGGCCCAGCAGAGAGCGGCAGGCCTCGTTGCAATAGAGCACCCGTCCGTCGGGATTGCTGACCAACGCCGCCAGGACGCCATGCTCCAACGCGGCGCCTACCAGGGCACGGAATTCCGGTGCCTCCGGTGCCGGGTCACCAATGGTTGGGGAACGGGTCGCCACAGTTTCGGTCGGAACAGCCGCGCGGGAAAGCCACGGACAACGAACGGAATAACGACACTTCCATCGTTTCCTTGATTCGCAATCGATTTGGCGACAGAAAAATATTGACCTTCCTTGGGTGATGGTCTAAAATGCCGCTTCTCTCGGACGCGGGGTGGAGCAGTCTGGCAGCTCGTCGGGCTCATAACC
>DYIB01000124.1 GCA_020723855.1 Uliginosibacterium gangwonense | reverse complement strand
CGGTGCAGGAATCCGAGGGAAACGGTGCATTCCATTACTACTCCTAGGAGGTGAAGATGGCTACTGCCAAGAAGAGCACGACCAAGAAGCCCGCTGCGAAGAAACCTGCCGCCAAGAAGCCCGCGGCCGCCAAGAAGGCCGCCCCGGCCAAGAAACCGGCGGCCGCCAAGAAGCCCGCCGCCAAGAAGCCCGCCGCCAACAAGCCCGCCGCCAAGAAGACGGCCCCCGCCAAGAAAGCCGCAGCCAAGAAGCCCGCCGCCAAGAAACCAGCAGCCACCAAGAAGGCCGCTCCGGCGAAGAAGCCGGCAGCCGCCAAGAAGCCCGCCGCCAAGAAGCCCACCGCCGCCAAGAAAGCGACCCCCGCCAAGAAAGCCGCAGCCAAGAAGCCCGCCGCCAAGAAACCAGCAGCCAAGCGCAAGCCCAACCCCGCCTTCATGGCACCGATGACCCCGAGCGGCGTTCTGTCCGCCATCGTGGGCGCCATGCCGCTGCCGCGCACCGAAGTCACCAAGAAGGTGTGGGATTACATCAAGAAGAACAAGCTGCAGGACGCCGTCAACAAGCGCCTGATCAATGCCGATGAAAAACTGAAGGAACTGTTCGGCGGCAAGAAGCAGGCCTCCATGTTCGAACTGACCAAGTTCGTCAACGCGCACCTGAAGAAGTAAGCGCGTCCCCGCACGGGAAGGCCGCCGGCGCCGCGTCATTGCGGCGAGCGGCCCTCTTTTTTGGAGCCACGGACCGCTCTAGGGCATAGAACGCTTTTTGATCTAGATCAGTTTCTTTTCTCCTCCTGCACCTAAGCTAGCGGGAACAGCACGATGGGCCGCCGCGACAGGCGTGCCGTTGCTTCCGACCCTGCCGCCCGGCCGTCGCCACGACGACAAGCCGCCTTGGGCACGCGGCAGGAGGAGACATGAGAGCTGAGGCAGTGCGGCCGCCCGCGGCCGCTTCCGTCCCCGAAGCAAGGAGCTTCACCTCGGACGATCCGCGGGACATCGCCTGGGTGCGCCAGAACGTGCCCTGCCAGGCGACCTGTCCTGCCGGCACCAACGTTCCCGCCTACATCCGCGACATCATCGAAGAGCGCTACGGCCATTCCTACGAGATCAACCGCGAGGCCAACGTCCTGCCGGGGGTACTGGGGCGCATCTGCTCGCGCCCCTGCGAGTCGGCCTGCCGCCACGGCTGGCCGGGCAACGGCGATCCGGTCGCCATATGCCACCTGAAACGGGTCGCCGCCGATCTCAAGGACGCCGGGCACCGCATCACGGAAAAGCTCTACGCCCCCTCGGGCAAGCGCGTGGCCATCGTCGGCGGCGGGCCGGCGGGCGTGGCGGCGGCCCATGACCTGTCCCTGTTCGGCCACGACGTGGTGATCGTGGAGCGGGAGGAGCGACCCGGCGGCATGCTGCGCTACGGCATCCCGGAATTCCGCCTGCCGCGGCAAGTCCTCGACGTGGAGCTGCACAACGCCCTGCGCCTGGGGGTGCAGTTGCGCACCGGCGTGGCGGTGGGCAGCGGTGCGGGCGAGATGCCCGTGTCGGAGCTGCTCAAGGGTTATGACGCGGTGCTGCTCGCCACCGGCTGCGCCGCGCCGGTGGCCCTGCCCCTGCGCGGCGAGTGGCAGGGCAAGGATCCGGCGCAGGAGCTGCAGGGCATCGAATACGGCCTCGACTTCCTGATGCAGATGCACCGCGGCCAGCCCAAGCAGGTGGGCCGGCGCGTGGCGGTGGTGGGGGCGGGCTTCACGGCCCTGGACTGTGCCCGCGTGGCGGTGCGCCTGGGCGCCGAGGAGGTGACCATCCACATCCGCACCGCCGAGGAGTACATTCCGGCCACCCGCGAGGAGATCTTCGAGGCCAAGCGCGAAGGCGTGCGCATCAAGGGACTGCGCACGCCGGTGGGACTGAGGGATGACGGCCAGGGGCGGCTCGCCGGCATCGAGTTCGTGCAGAACCGCCTGGGCGGCTGGCGCACCGGCGGCCGGCGCCAGGCCATTGCCATCGACGGCTCGGAGTTCGTCGAGCCCTGCGACACCCTGATCATCGCCATCGGCCAGCAGACGGTGCATGACCACCTGGGAGTCAAGGTGGAGCTGGACCGCCACGGCAACATGCGCATCGGCGACGACGGCATGACCTCCGTGGGCGGCCTGTTCGCCGCCGGCGACTACGTGCGCGGCGCCTCCACGGTGGTGGAGGCGGTGGGCCACGGCCGCGTCATCGCCCGGCGCATCGACACTTGGCTCATGGGGCGCGAGCGGCGGCGCCAGGCGGTACGCATCGAGCCGGTGCAGGGCCCGCTGCGGGAGCGCGCCTTCGACTTCATTCCGCGCCAGCACATGCCCACCGCCCCCCTGGGCGAGCGCACCCGGCAGCTCGGGCGCGAGGTGGAGACCGGCATGGACCGGGCCACGGCCCTGGAGGAGGCCAGGCGCTGCTACCTGTGCAACCTGCGCTACCACATCGACGTGGACCGCTGCATCTTCTGCCGCGCCTGTATCGACGTGGCGCCACGCGCCTGCATCAAGCTGGTGTCCGGCGTGGACCCCGGGGAGGGCGGCGTGGGGCGGCTGGTGGAGACCAAGGAGTGGAACAAGGTGGCGGCCATCTGGATCGACAACAACGAATGCATACGCTGCGGCGCCTGCTTCGCTGCCTGTCCGGTGCATTGCATCTCGATCTCCCGCTGCCAGTTGGTGGAGGTGGACAACTGATGGCGCCGGCAAACAAACCGAAGCATCACGTGGTGGTGGGCAGCGGCGTGGCCGGCAGCCAGGCGGCCGCCACCCTGCGCGAACGCGACCCGGACAGCCGCATCACCATCTTCACCCTGTCCAGCCTGCCTTTCTACAACCGCTACGACCTGCCCAAGGTGTTCCGCGGCCGCCAGGACTGGCGCGAGTTCCTGGTGTATCCGCCGTCCTATTACGAGGAGCACCGCATCACCCTGAGGCGCAACTGCCGGGTGGCCAACGTCGATGGGCGCCGGCGCGTGCTGGCCCTGGAGCACAAGGAGGACGTCGCCTTCGACACCCTGCTGGTGGCCTCCGGCGGCCGTGCCTACCTGCCGGAAGAGCTGTCCGACTTCCGCCTCCTGATGCAGCGCTTCGCCAGCTTCACCGAGGCCATGGGGGTGAGGAAGCAGTTGCCCGAGGGCGGCCATGCGGTGCTGCTGGGCGGCGACATGATCGGCCTGGATCTGGCCCGCACCCTGGTGGATACCGGCTACCGCGTGAGCCTGGTGACCGGCCCCCATACCTTCTGGCCGCACGAAGTCTCCGATGCGCAAAGGCCGGTGCTGCTCGCCGCCCTGGAGCGCATGGGCGTTGTCCTGGTGGACGGCGTGGCGGCCGGTGGCATCGCCGCCATCGAAGAGGGCGCCCGCGGCATGCCGGCGCGGCGCGTGGTGTTCCGCGACGGTTCCGACCTGCGCGGTGACGTGGTGATGCCCTTCTTCGGCCTGGTGCCGTCGGTGGAGTTCATGCTCGGCTCGGGCGTGGATATCGAGCGCGGCCTGCTGGTGAACGAGGCCCTGCGCACCACCGACGAGGCCATCTACGCGGCCGGCGACGTGTGCCAGATCTGGTCCGACGCCGAGCGCAAGTACCGCTTCTACTACGGCTGGAAGAACGTGCGCGCCATGGGCGAACTCGCTGCGCGCAACATGACCGGCGGCGACGAGCCCTTCCGCCCGGCCCAGGACGAGCAGCTCGAGATCCGGTCCGACGGCTGGCTCCATTCCCCCTTCTGGGAGTACGAATGATGACCCAGCGAATGATGCCGGCAACCGACATCCAGATCGCCATCTGCGGCTCGGCCGGCGACGGCACCATCGCGGCGGGGGAGATCCTGCGCAACGTCATGGCGGGCATCGGCTACAAGGTCATCAGCTTCGACGTCTACCCGGCGGAGATCCGCGGTTTCGGCAAGTGCATCGCGCGCATGCGCATCACCACCGAGCAGGCCTATTCCCTCAAGCAGCGCTCCGATGTGCTCATCTCCCTGGACGACAGCCACGCCATCCCCCACGTGGGCGAGGTGCGCGACTGCGGCGCGGTGATCTACGAGTCCGGCTCCATCCGCCCGGTGCCCGAGGGCGGCCACATCAGCGCCCACATCCTGCCCGGCCAACTGCCCTACGGCGTGCCCCTGCGCGAGCTGTCGGAGAAGGCCACCGGCGCCAACAAGTCGCGCAACATCGTCGCCCTGGGTTATCTCGCCGGCCTGTTCGGGCTGCCGGCGCAGCCTTTCATCGAGGGCATCGACGGCAAGTTCAAGAAGAAGGCGGAAGTGGCCCGGAGCAACGAGGCGGCGTTTCAAGAAGGCTACGCCATCGGGCAGGCCACCTACAAGCTGGATGATGTCAGCTTCGAGCCGGTGGCCAGGAGCGCCGGCAACGGCGCCAGGGTGGCCATGATCAACGGCAACGCCGCCGTGGTGCGCGGCTGCCTGGATGCGGGCATCGAGACCTTCTTCGGCTATCCCATCACGCCCGCCACCTCCATCATGGAGCGCCTGGCGGCCGAGATGCCCAAGCGCGGCGCCCGCCTGCTGCAGACCGAGGACGAGATCTCCGCCATCTCCGCCACCGTCGGTGCCGGTTATGCGGGGGCGCGGGCCGCCACCGCCACCTCCGGCCCGGGCCTGGCCCTCATGGCCGAGATGCTGGGCCTGGGCGTCATCGCCGAGGTGCCTTGCGTGGTGTTCGTGTCCCAGCGCGGCGGGCCGGCGACGGGCATGCCCACCAAGCACGAGCAGTCGGACCTGCACATGGCGGTCTACGGCGGCCACGGCGACGCGCCGCGCATCGTCATCGCGCCGACCAACGTGGAAGGCTGCTACCGCTGCGCCGGCAAGGCCTTCGAGATGGCCGAGGCCTACCAGGTGCCGGTGATCGTGCTGCTCGATCTGTATCTCTCCAACCGCTACGAGACGGTGTCCTTCCCGGCGCGCCCGCCCTTCGAACCGGACATGACGCGCTACGCCGAGAAGGGCGAGCTGGGGGAGGGCTACAAGCGCTTTCGCGTGACCGAGGATTTCATCAGCCCGCGCGCCGTGCCCGGCACCCGGGAGGGCATGCACGTGGCCACGGGCCTGGAGCACAACGAGCCGGGCCGGCCCAACGACCAGCCGGAGAACCACCAGGCCCAGAGCCACAAGCGCCACCAGAAGCTCAAGGCGGCGCTCAGGCACCCGGACTTCACCCACTACAAGCGCTTCGGCGACGAGGGCAAGGTGGATGTGGGCCTGATCGCCTGGGGCTCCACCTTCGGCGAATGTCTGGAGGCCATGCACAAGGCGCGCACCGATGGCATACGCTGCGCGGCCATGAAGGTGGTGATGCTGTCCCCCTTCCCCGCCGAGGCGGTGGCGGCCTTCATGGACGACTGCGCGGCCGTGCTGGTGCCGGAGGTGAACTATCAGGGCCAGTTCGCCAACCTGCTGCAGGCAAACGTGGGGCGGCGCGTGGAGCGACTGGACCGGGTGCCCGGCACGCCCATGCCGGTGGAAGAAATCCTGCAGGAGATCCGCCGCCTGACGGGCCGCATCGAGGCGCGCCGGCCTGTGCGGGTGGCATGAAGGATCGACCATGAACGATTTCGCCAGACCCATCTTCCTCGAAGACAAGCTGCCGGAAATCCGGGACAGCGGGCGCCTCGACTACCGCTCCAAGACCCTACCCACCTGGTGCCCCGGCTGCGGCTATTTCGCCATCGTGGATGGCGTCACCACGGCGCTCAAGCGCGAGGGCATCGCCAACCACGAGGCGGTCATCGTCTCGGGCATCGGCTGCTCGTCGCGCTTCCCTTTCTTCGTGAACACCTACGGCTTCCACACCCTGCACGGCCGGGCGCTGCCGGTGGCCACGGGCGTGAAGACCGCCAACGAGGCGCTGACGGTGGTGGCGGTGGGCGGCGACGGCGACGGCTTCGCCATCGGCGGCGGCCATCTGCCCCATGCCTGCAAGCGCAACGTGAACATCACCTACCTGCTGCTGGACAACGGCATCTACGGCCTGACCAAGGGGCAGACCTCGCCCACGTCGGCGCAAGGCTTCAGGACGCCCACCTCCCCCTACGAGAACCCGGACCGGCCCCTGAACCCGCTGCTCATGGTGCTGGCCTACGGTGCGAGCTGGGTGGGCCAGGCCTATGCCGGGCGTCCGGCCCAGCTCCTGGACCTGATCCGCCAGGCCATCGCCCACCGGGGCTTCTCCTACCTGCACATCCTGTCGCCCTGCGTCACCTTCGACAAGACCAACCGCACCTACGGTAACCTGGACCTGCAGGTGCGCGACCTGCCCGCCGGGCACGACCCCTCGGACCTGCAGGTGGCCATGGCGGAGGCCATGAATCAAGAGGCGCCCGCCTTGGGGGTGTACTTCCGGCAGGAGCGGCCCACCCTGGGCCAGGCCCTGGACAGCCTGGTGGACAAGGCCAGCGGCAGCCGGAAACATTTGGCGCGCTAAGCCGATCTAAGTAATTGAGTAGGACCATGAAAGGAGGCCAATATGGATGCCAAACGATGGCAGGACTGGACCAACCTGGTCCTGGGTCTGTGGCTGTTCGTATCGCCCTGGGTGCTGGGCTTCACCGACATGGCGATGCCGGCCTGGAACGCCTACCTGATGGGAGTCGCCATCATGCTCTTCGCGGCCCTGGCGATCTACTCGCTCAAGGCGCGGGAAGAGTGGATGAACATGGTGTTCGGCTTCTGGCTGATGCTGTCGCCGTGGGTGCTCGGCTTCACCGCCCAGAACATGCCGGCGCTCAACGCCGTCATCACCGGTGCGCTGGTGATGGCCCTGGCCACCTGGGCGATGGCCCAAGACCTGGGATTCGCCAAATGGTGGCATGACCACCACCATCCCAGCGCCTGAGGCGCGAGAGGTCGGCCTTCAGGCCGACAGGGGACAGAAGGGCGGGGGACGTTTCCCGCCCTTTTCGTTTACAACTCCGGCGAAACCTACCCCACCCGCAACACTAGCGCCATGGCCGAGTCGCCCGCGGCGCAGCCGGTGAACAGGCCCGTGCCGCCGCCGCGCAGGGCCAGCTCCTCGATCAGCTCGATGACGCAGCGCATGCCCGTCGGCCCCTGGGGATGGCCCCAGATCAGGGAGCAGCCGTAGTTGTTCATCTTCTCCAGGGGGAAGCCCGTGTCCCGGGCGAACACGATGTCGTTCACGGCGAAGGGATTGTGGGTCTTCACCGCGTCGATTTACCCGATGGCCAGTCCCGCCGCCCGCAGCGCGGCTTTCGCCGCCGGCACCGGCGCCATGGGCATGTGGCCCTTCTCGGCCCGGGACATGCCGAAGCCCAGCAACTGCACCTCGACGGCCGGGTCTAGGGCCACTTCCCGCGCGATCTCACGGCGCGTGACGATGACGCCGGCGTTGCCGTCGGCGGGATGGGTCTGGCTGCCGAACGTCACGGTGCCCTCGGGCTTCACCGGCTTGAGGCGGGCGAGCCCCTCGGCGGTGGTGGCGAAGATGCCCTCGTCGGCCGCCAGCGGCCCCGTCTCCTTGCGGAAGCCGGCGTCGGTGATCGTCACTTCCTGCATGTAGCGCCGCTGGAAAGCGCGCTCGGCCGCCAGGGCGTCCTGGTATTGGGCGTAACGGCGCAGTACCACC
>DYIB01000123.1 GCA_020723855.1 Uliginosibacterium gangwonense | reverse complement strand
CATATGTCTCTGACATGTGCCGGCCCATCATCTCCCGCGCACGGTTTTGCTCCTGCCGGGCCAGCCCAAGGTTGCCGCCCGCCAGCAGCGCGGCGGTAATGAGCAGCGGCACGGCGATCCGGGTTCCGCCCTCGGCCCAAAGAGGACGCGCGCCGGGCCATAGCAGCAGTGCCAGCGGTGCGAACAGCAGGACACCCAGGGTGTCGCCGGTCCACCAGATCAGCCAATAGCTCGCGACTTCCTCCGCCGCCAGTTTCCCAAAGGCATTCAGCCCCCCAGCAACCACGGTGGCCGATACCAGGCATGCCAGCGGCCCGCCCAGGAGGAGAAATCGCCATACGTCCCCGTCGCGGGTCAGGGGCGCGGGAGCCTCGAGCAGGTGCCGCGTCAGCCGCGCGCCCAGGAGCGCCTGCAGCGTTGCCGCCGTGGCATTGAGCGCCGCCACCGCCGCGCCCGCGTAGGACATGTCGAGCCACAGGTCGATGAGGAAGGCACCCAGCCACACGCCTGGCCAGCAGCGCAGGCCGTGCACCAACAGCGCCACCAGCGCGAGCCCCGCTGCCGGCCATAGCGGCGAGGCATAGCCGGACGAGAGCGCCGCCATTTCCCCGGCGAGCGCCGCCACAACGTAGGCCGCCGCCACGGCCGCAATATGGAGTGCCGGACCGTATCTTCCCGGCTCACGCGCTGCCGGAACGGCCCCACTCGCTTTCTCGGGCTCGGGAAGGTTGGCCATGTCAAGGTGATCGACGGGGCCGTCTTGCCGAAAACGCGCGACGGTTTCCATCGAATAGAGAAAAAGACCGCACCATTGTACCTGCGCTCCCGGCCGGCGAATCAGGGGGAATCAGGAGTTTCGTCGAATAGATCCGCCACGGCGAGCAGCTTCGCGAGCTCCTCCGTCGAGCCGACCCTCGCCTTGTCCAATATCCTCTCGCGATGGGTCTCGACGGTGCGCGGACTGATGGCCAGCCGCTCCCCGATCTGCCGTGCGGACAGGCCGTCGGCGAGCAGTTCGGCCACTTCCCGTTCCCGATCGGTCAGCGCCGCCAGAGCCTGCCGGGCAGCCAGCACCGGGGCAGACCGCCGGCGCCGCGAGCGCTCCTGGGCTATCGCCAGTCTGACCTGCTCTATCAGCAAGTCATCGCTGAACGGCTTCTCGATGACGTTGAAGGCGCCGGCCTTCATGGCACGGACCGCGACCGGCACGTCGGCGTTTCCAGTGTAGAGAATGATGGGGATGGAGATCCCGAGCTGCGCAAGCCGTTCCTGCAGTTCGAGTCCGCCGATGCCCGGCATGCGCAGGTCGAGGATCAGGCACGCATCCCCGCACGGGCGGTAGTTCTCCAGGAACTCCAACGCCGACCCGAAGCAATGCACTTCGAAACCTGCGGACCTGAAAACCCGGTACAGGGATTTCCTGACCATCTCATCGTCATCGACGACGTAGACAACAGGCATATCGTCCGTATTTTTGCGGATGTCCTTGGCCACTTTTCCGAATTTCTCAGGCTGTCTTCGCACGCTATGCTCGTCTGTTGTCTCGAGAGGCCCCGGGGCGGAACTCCCCCGAGGCAACATCAGGCTCATGCGAAGAAAGACTCACATCAAATTTATCCTTTCCCGCGTACGCGCCAACTATCGGAGGAGACGTTGGGCGAGCGCACAGGGCACCGCCGGTATGGGCAACCGCCGAACCGAATCCGGTGAACAGGCGGTCCGCCGGAACGAGGAAACGGGCTCGTTGGCAGACTGCATTCACGGCTTGGAATATGCACTCGCCCACGACTTGCGGGCCCCGCTCAGGAGCATTACGGGCTTCAGCAGCGCGCTCCTCGAAGAGTACGGAGGGTGTCTCGATCCGGTTGGGCGAGATTATCTGGAACGGATCGCCCAGGCAAGCCGACGCATGAACGATCTCATCGAGGGAATGCTGCTCCTCTTCGATGCCGGCGGTCGCCGCGAGCTTCTTCCGACGGAAGTCGACCTGTCGGCCCTGGCTTGGGACATCATTGCCCAGTTGCCGCCGGGCAATCGGACCGGGTCGATCGAGTGGGCGGTGCAGCCCGGAATGACCGCGAGAGGAGAAGCAGCCTTGTTGCGCTCCGTCATGGAAAATCTCATCGGCAACGCCTGGAAGTTCACGGCGAAGCAGCCGCGCGCCAGAATCGAAATCGGCGCAATACCCCGAGACGGATCGTCCCGAGTGTTTTTCGTGCGGGACAATGGGATCGGATTCGATCCGCGGCTCGCGGGAAGGCTGTTCAAACCCTTCGGCCGCGCACACAGCGAACAGGATTTCCCGGGGCTCGGCATCGGGCTGGCGCTCGTACACGGGATCATCGCGCGGCACCGGGGGTGCGTCTGGGCCGAGGGAGAGAAGGGGCGCGGCGCAACGTTCTACTTCACCGTCGCTCTCGACCCGCCGGCGTGTGACGCTGCACCTCGGTAGCGAGCTCGCCGGGGTCGGGCACCGCTGCAACTCCGTCGGCTGGCCGGTGCGCAGGATGAGAAGTCGCACCAGCGCTTCACGGAAAAATACCAGCTCAACTTTCCCCTGTTGGCGGACACCGACCGCAGCGTCGCCAAGGCCTATGGCGTAGCGGGCTCGGGCTTGTTCGGCGTCGCCCGGGGTCTGCCGGGCATGAACGAGCGGGTGACCTTCATCATCGATGAAAAAGGCAGGATCGCCCATGTCATCGACAACCCGGATACAAGGAACCACGGCGCGGAAGTGCTGAAGCACTTGTAGGTCGGTAGGTGGGGCTTCAGCCCGACATCTCGGGCTGAAGCCCCACCTACGGGCGCGCCAGTTCCTCCAGCACGCGCCGGGCGATCACATCCGCATAGGCGTCGATGCCGGCGAACACCGGCTCCAGGTTCACGGTGGCGACGATCCACCCCGCCCCCTCCAGGCGCGCGCGCAGCCGCCACCAGAAACCGCGATTGCACTCGTAGCCATGGACCAGCAGCAGCGGCGGGCGATCCCCGGCCGGCCGCAGCCGGTCGGCACCCATGAACAGGCGCTCGAAGGGCTGGACGACGGTGAACACCAGGATGAAGGCCAGGTATTCCTCCAGCGCCAGGCGCATGGGCTGCAGGGGCATCAGCGCAGCAGCAGCCGCAGCAGGCGCTCGAACAGGCGGCCGTAGGGCGGCTTGAACAGGCCCATGACATTGACAGCCGACTGCTGGAACACGGCCTTCTTCTTGGAAAAGGCGTCGAAGCCGTCGCGGCCGTGATTCCAGATCGCCGTAGGGCACGATGGGCAGCAGCGGCCCGAAGATCTCCTCCTGCATCACCCGCATGCGGTCATCGACATCGAGCAGTGCCAGCGGCAGCATGCGGCGCGCATGACGCTGTAGCCCACGTGCGTGGAGCCGGTGAACAGCAGATGATCGAAGGGCAGGCGCGAGAAGGTCTCGGCCACGCGCGCATCGCCCAGCACCACTCCCACCTCGTCCGGGCTGAAATGGCGCTCGACCAGCCGGGCGAACAGCTCGCCCGTCGCCGGGGTGTATTCGGACATCTTGACCAGCGCACGATTGCCCGCAGCCAGGGCACATGTCAGGGGGCCGACGGCGAGATAAATGGGGTAGTTCCAGGGCACGATGATGCCCACCACGCCCAGGGGCTGGCGGATCACCCGTGCCCGGCCGGGCCGGAACCACAGGGACACACGCCGCCTCTCGGGCCTCATCCAGGACTTGAGACGGCGCCGCGCGTGCTTGATGCCTTCCAGGGATGGAAACAGCTCCAGCAGGCGCGTCTCGTGCACCGAGCGATGGCCGGAGTCCACCCGCACCGCCATCCATCTCATGGCCATGGCCGCGCCCGCCCGCTTGCGCGTGAGTGTGTCAGTCCGACCGCCTCGTGCCGTCCTTGCGGTTCACGCACTCCACCAGGTGCCACATGCCCAGCGGCTTGACCTTTTCGTGACGGTCGACCGACAGGGGCAGGCCGTCCAGCACCCGGTCCACGGTGAGATCGGTGCGGAAACCGATGTGCTCGCACAGGGGCGAAATCACGCGCTCGACCGCGCCCACCAGGCGGTGGCCATTGACGAAGTGGTTCAGGAGCACGATGCGGCCCTGCGGGCGGCATACGCGCACGATCTCGCGCATCAGCCCGGCGTAGTCGGGCACGGCCGTCACCACATAGGCGGCGACCACCCGGTCGAAGCTGTCGTCGCCGAATGCCATGTCGGCGGCATCCATGTGCAACAGCCGCACGTTGCCCAGGCCGTCGCGGCGCACGCGCTCGCGTGCCTTGTCGAGCATGGCCCGGGACAGGTCGATGCCGACCACCTCGCAGTGCCGGGGGTAGAGCGGCAGGGTCAGCCCGGTGCCGACTCCCACCTCCAACACCCGCTCGCCCGGCGCGATGTCCAGGCTGCGGATGGCCGCCTCGCGGGATTCCCGAAAGACGCGGCCGAACAACCGATCATAGATCCCCGCATAGTTGGAATACACCCGCTCTACCCGTTTCTTGTCCAAGTCGCCTCCTTTGTTCTCAAGCGGCAAGTCACGGCACTCCTTCAGGGCCGGTCCACGAACGCCGCGCGCATGGCGTCATCCACGGTTTCCAGCCAGATGAAGTTCAGACGCTGGCGCGCGTCCTCGGGAATCTCTTCCAGCTCCTTGCGGTTGCGGGCCGGCAGCAGCACCGTGTCGATACCCGCACGCAGGGCCGCCAGCACCTTCTCCTTGATGCCGCCCACGGGCAGCACCAGGCCGCGCAGGCTGATTTCCCCCGTCATGGCGCGGTCGCTGCGCACCGGTCTGTCCATCATCAGGGACGCCAGCGCCACGAACATGGCCACGCCCGCGCTGGGGCCGTCCTTGGGAATGGCCCCGGCCGGCACGTGGACGTGAATATCGCTTTTCTCGAAAACCTCCGGCGCGATGTTCAGTTCGCCGCTGCGCGCCTTCACCAGGGTGAGCGCCGCCTGGGCGCTTTCCTTCATCACGTCGCCCAACTGGCCGGTCAGGATGAGCTTGCCGTTGCCGGGTGTGCGGCTCGCCTCTATGAACAGGATGTCGCCGCCCACGGGCGTCCACGCCAGGCCGGTGGCGACACCCGGCACGCTGGTGCGCATGGCCACTTCGCTTTCGAATTTCTCCGGCCCGAGAATGCCGTGCAGATCCTCGGCGTCGACGCGCACCTGCTGCGCCGTGCCCTCGGCGATGCGCATCGCCGCATGGCGAAACACGGTGCCGATCTCGCGCTCCAGGTTGCGCACGCCGGCCTCCCGCGTGTAGTCGCGGATGATCGACGTCAGCGCCGCGTCGGTGATCTGGCACTGCTCCGGCTTCAGGCCGTTGGCTTCCAACTGGCGCTTCACCAGGTAGCGGCGCGCGATCTGGGCCTTTTCCTCTTCGGTGTAGCCCGGCAACTGGATGACTTCCATGCGGTCGCGCAGCGGGCCGGGAATGGTGTCGAGCATGTTCGCCGTGCAGATGAACATCACCTTGGACAAATCGAAGGGCACGGCCAGATAGTTGTCGCGGAAGGCCGAGTTCTGCTCGGGATCGAGCACCTCCAGCAGGGCGGAGGCCGGATCGCCGTGGCGGCCCATGCCCAGCTTGTCCACTTCGTCCAGCATCATGACGCAGTTGCGCGCACCCGCCTTGCGGATGGCCTGGATGATGTTGCCGGGCAGCGCACCGATGTAGGTGCGGCGGTGTCCGCGTATCTCGGCCTCGTCATGCACGCCGCCCAGCCCTAAGCGCGCAAACTTGCGCCCGGTGGCGCGCGCGATGCTCTGGCCCAGGGAAGTCTTGCCCACCCCGGGCGGACCGACGAAACACAGGATGGGGCTCTTGCCCTCGGGGTTGAGGCTGCGCACCGCCAGGTATTCCAGAATGCGGCGCTTGATCTTCTCCAGCCCGAAGTGATCCTCGTCGAGGATGCGGCGCGCTCCGGCGATGTCGATACGGTCTTCCGTAGTCACCGACCAAGGCAGCTCGGTCAGCCACTCCAGGTAGGTGCGCAGCATGGAATACTCCCCCGCCGCGTCGGGCATGCGCTCCAGGCGTTTCAGCTCCTTGCGCGCGTGGGCCGCCACCTCCTCGGGCATCCCGGCCTTGGCGATGGCCTCCTCCAGCGCCGCGATCTCCGCGGCATTGCCCTCCGTCTCGCCCAACTGCTTCTGGATGGTTTTCAGTTGCTCGCGCAGCAGGTATTCGCGCTGGCGCTCGTCCATGCGCTCTTTCGTCTGTTCGCCGATCTCCCGGGACAGGCGCAGCACCTCGATGCGGCGCACCAGGAGCTGCAGCACCTTGTCCAGGCGCTGGGTGAGTTCGAAGGTTTCCAGGATCTCCTGCTTCTCCTCGGGCTTGAGATCCATCAATCCCGCCACGAAGTCGGCCAGCGCGGCCGGCGAGCCGACGTTCTGGGCGGCGGCCGCGATTTCGGCCGGCACTTCCGGCAACAGTTGGAGTATCTCGCGCACCCGCTCCTTGAGCTGGATCATGCGCGCCTCGACTTCCGTCGTAACCGTGGGCACCTCTTCGTAACGCTCGACGCGCGCCGCGTAGAACGGATACCCCTCGAGCAGCTCGATGATGCGGAAACGCTGCTCGCCCTGGCATACGATGTGGTGGGCGCCGTCCTGGGACGTGACGTAACGCAGGATGCTGGCGACGGTGCCGACGCGGTACAGCTCGGCCAGGGTCGGCTCCTCCGCGGCTGCGTCCCGCTGCAGCACCACGCCGATCTGGCGCTGGCCCCGCGCCGCCTCCTGGGCCGCCGCGATGGAGCGCTCGCGGCCGATGCCGATGGGCGCGATGAGTCCCGGGAACACCACCAGGTTCCTGACCGGAACCAGGATCAAGGCGTCCGCCGGCAATTCCGCCGGCTGCCGCTGCAGCCTGTCCTGGGGGGTGACAGCCCCGCTCGCCTGCGTGCCCGCACCGCTGTGTTCCGCGTGAATGGAAGAATTGGAACCCATAGCGTTCACCCGATCCTTCGCAATACCAATGTCAGACAGCCGTCGGCCAATTGACGGCGTTGGATCTCGTAACGCCCCGCAGGCAGCTCGATACGCCGCTCGAACCGGCCATAGGGAATCTCCAGGCGGCATATGTCGGCGCTGGCGGAGGGGCAAGGCAAGGCCCGCTCGCCGATCACGGCCAGGGTGCCGCCGTCGACGACGATCTGCACCTGGTCGGGCGCCACCCCCGGCAGCGCCACGACGATGGTCAGCTCGGCTTCGGTCTGGAACACATCCACCGGCGGCTCCCAACTGGGGCCGACGGCGGCGCGCCCGAAGTGGAAGAACTGGCGATGCAGGCGGTCGGCCCGCTCCAGCAGTTCCAGGGCCTCCGCCCACATGCCTGTCCTGAGGTTGCGCGAACTCATAAGTCGTGTCTCCTGGCCTTTCGACAATCCGGTCGTTGCGGCGCTCGAACCGATTTATAGACATTCGACGCACCGCAGGCCGTGCAGTTCGTCAAGCAAGTTCCGCAATGTCTTCAGCTTAGTTCACATCGGGGCCCGTTACAGGATTTCAAGCCAAATCATCCCAACCCTTCTCCCGCCTGCGGGAGAAGGTCTGATGCACAATCCGGGTTCAAAGCGGAAAACCGCGACAGCGGGCCTCGTGGTCGTATAGTGGAACGCAGGAAATGAATGGCGGAGCGGACGGGACTCGAACCCGCGACCCCCGGCGTGACAGGCCGGTATT
>DYIB01000122.1 GCA_020723855.1 Uliginosibacterium gangwonense | reverse complement strand
GAGGGCGCAGAGGAAATGCAATGCGCCCGCCCGGCGGACGAGTGGTCTGGCTTCGGTGGTCCTCTGTGCCCTCATGCCTTTCTCTGCGTTCTCTGCGTTAAGTGTGGTCTTCGGGTTTAATGTTGTTGCGCCGTCGTGCCGTCGGCGGCGATCGCGTCCGCCACTCTTTCCATGCGCATGAAGCGCGAGCCCTTCACCAGCACCGCGGTGTCGGCGTCGAGCTCGGGCCGCAGCGCCTGGATCAGGTCTTCCACCTGGGCGAAGTGCCGGCCGCCGCCGCCGAAATTGCGCGCCGCCAGTTCGCTCTGCTCGCCCAGGGCGAACAGCAGATCCACCCCCTGGCTCTTGGCATAGCCGCCCACCTCGTCGTGGAACTGGCCGCTACGGCCGCCGATCTCGCCCATGTCGCCCAGGACCAGGATCTTCCTGCCGGGGGTCGAGGCCAGCACGTCGATGGCCGCGCGCACCGAGTCCGGATTGGCGTTGTAGGTGTCGTCGATCAGGGTGGCGCCGCTCACGGCCGCACGCACCTGCAGGCGCCCCTTGACGCCGGCATAGCCGGTGAGGCCCGTGACCACCGCTTCCATCGCGGCTCCGGCGGCAAGCGCCGCGGCGGTCGCCGCCAGGGCGTTGCGCACGTTGTGGACGCCCGGGACCCTGAGCTCTATTTCCGCCGTGCCGTGGGGTGTGGTCACCTGCAGCACGCTGCCGTAGCCGCGGCTGGTGAAGCGCGCCGCCACCTCGGCGGGCTGGTCCAGGCCGAAGCTCAGGACGGCGTGGCCGCGGCTGGCGGCGCGCCACATCTGGCTGAACGGGTCGTCGGCATTGATCACCGCCGTGCCGCCCGGCTGCAGGCCCTGGTAGATTTCGCCCTTGGCGCGGGCGACGTCGGCCACGCTGCCCAGCCCCGCCAGATGGGCGCGCTGGGCGTTGTTCACCAGCGCCACGGTGGGCTTGGCGATGCGCGTGAGATAGCCGATCTCGCCGGGATGGTTCATGCCCATTTCGATGACGGCGGCGCGATGGTCCGGGTTCAGGCGCAGCAGCATGAGAGGCATGCCAATGTCGTTGTTGAGGTTGCCCTCGGTGGCCAGCACCGCCGTTGCGGCGTCTGCGCCGTCCAGCACTGCCTGGGCGCGCAGGATCGCCGCCGTCATCTCCTTGACCGTGGTCTTGCCGTTGCTGCCCGTGACGCCGACCAGGGGCAGGGTGAATTTGTCGCGCCAGTGGCCGGCGAGCCGGCCCAGGGCCAGGCGCGTGTCGTCCACCACCAGCAGCGGGCGCGCTTCGCTTTCCGGTTTGGCCCAGGCGGCATCCACCAGGGCCGCGGCGGCGCCCTTGTCGAAGGCAGCGGCCACGAAATCGTGTCCGTCGAAGCGCTCGCCGCGCAGGGCGACGAACAACTGCCCGGGGGCCAGGGTGCGCGTGTCGGTGGACACGCCCGTGAAGCGCGGATTGCCTTGTACGGCGGTCCCGCTCACGGCCGGGGCGGCTTCCTGCAGATCCATCATGGCCGTGCCCCTCCGCGCGCCGCCAGCGCGGCCGCCGCCTGCTCCAGGTCGGAGAACGGCAGCCGCCGCCCGGCGATTTCCTGGTAGGCTTCGTGTCCCTTGCCGGCGATCAGCACCACGTCCCGGGCGTCCGCCTCCTGGATCGCGCGCCGGATCGCCTCCGCCCGGTCGACGATGCGCGCCGCGCGCGCACCGGTGCCGCGGGCGACGTCGTCCAGTATCCGCTCCGGGTCCTCGCCGCGCGGGTTGTCACTGGTGATGATCACCTTGTCCGCATGGTCCACCGCCACTTCGCCCATGAGCGGCCGCTTGCCCGGGTCGCGCTCGCCGCCGCAGCCGAATACGCATATCAGCCGGCCGCCGCGCGCCTTGGCCGTGGGGCGCAGGGCTGCCAGGGCTTTCTCCAGGGCATCGGGGGTATGGGCGTAGTCGATCACCGCCAGGGGCGTGCCCGTGCCGCCCGCGGTCTGCAGGCGCCCCGGCGGCGGGGTCAGGCGGTTGATGGCCCAGGCGGCGCGTTCCAGGGGAATATTGGAAGCGAGCAGCGTTCCCAGCACCGCCAGGAGGTTGGCGGCATTGAATTCGCCGACCATGGGCACGGCGATGGCCGCCTCGCCGACCGGCGTGCTTACCGAGAAGCGCAGGCCGGCGCCGGTCAGGTTCAGCCCGCGCACCGCGAGCAGCATGTCACCCGCTTGCAGTCCCAGGTGGTGCGAGGCGAGGGAGTAGCCGATGCGGCGCACGCCGCTGTCGCGCAAATGCTCGAAGATCTCGCGGCCCACCGGGTCGTCCACGTTGAGCACCGCGCTCTTCAGGCGCGGCCAGGCGAACAGCTTCTTCTTGGCCTCGGCGTAGGCCCCCATGCTGCCGTGGTATTCCAGGTGGTCCCGCGTCAGGTTGGTGAACACGGCGATGTCGAAATGGACGCCATTCACTCGCCCCTGGTCGAGGCCGATGGACGACACCTCCATCGCCACCGCCTGCGCGCCCTCCGCGCGGAAGCGGCGCAGCATCTGGTGCAGGGTGAGCGCATCGGGCGTGGTGTTGAGGCTTTCCGAAAGCCGGTCGGGGAAGCCGGCGCCGAGGGTGCCGATCACGCCGCACTTGCGTTCCAGCGCCGCGAAAGCGCGCGCGATCCATTGGCTCACCGAAGTCTTGCCGTTGGTCCCGGTCACGCCCACCATCCACATGGCCTCGCTGGGACGGCCATAGACGATGTGGGCCAGATAGCCCGACAGCTCGCGCAGGTGCTCCACGGGAAGGTTGGCCACGGCATGCTCGGCACGCCAGTAGTAGCCGCGGCGCTCCCACAGCACGGCCGCGGGCTTGCGCGCGATGGCCTCGGCGATGAAGCTGCGCCCGTCTGCGCGCGCTCCCGGCATGGCCAGGAACACGTCGCCCGCGACGAGCGCCCGCGAATCGGCGCACAGGCTGTCGGCCTTGACGCCCATGCGCGCCAGTTGCTCCAGGATGTGCATGGCGGCCTGATCGCTCACATGGACTCCGGCACGGCGGGGACTTCCCGGGCGGCGTTCTGCCGCGCCACCTGCACCGGCGCCAGGGGCGTGTCGGGCGGCACGCCGAGGGCGCGCAGCGCTCCCGCCATGACCCGGGAGAACACCGGCGCCGCCACCTCTCCGCCGTAGTAGCGCCCGGCGGAAGGCTCGTCGATCATGACGGCGACGATCAGGCGCGGGTCGGAGGCCGGCGCGAAGCCGACGAAGGACGACACGTATTGGTTGCTGTAGCGCCCCCCTTCCAGCTTGTGGGCGGTGCCGGTCTTGCCGGCCACCCGGTAGCCGGGCACCTGGGCCTTGGGCGCGGTGCCGCCCGGCTGCACCGCCATTTCCAGCATCACGCGCACTTCCCGCGCCGTCTGTCCCGAGAACACGCGCCGGCCGGCGAGCGGCGGCGTGTCCAGCTTGATGAGGGACAGGGGAATCAGGTCGCCGTCGCGGGCGAACACCAGATAGGCGCGGGCAAGCTGCATCAGCGACACCGAGATGCCATGGCCGTAGGACATGGTGGCCTGCTCGATGGGGCGCCAGGTCTTGTAGGGACGCAGACGCCCCCCTGCCTCTCCCGGGAAGCCCAGCTTCGGCGGCGTGCCGAAGCCCAGGGTATCGAACATCTGCCACATCTCTTCGGGCGCCAGGTCGGCGGCGATCTTGGCCACGCCCACGTTGCTCGATTTCTGCACCACTTCGGCAACGGTCAGCAGGCCATGGGGATGGGCGTCATGGATGGTGGCGGCTCCGATGGTCAGGCGTCCGGGGGCCGTCTGGATCTGGCTGTCGAAGCGGTAACGCCCCTTCTCCAGGGCAAGGGCCACGGTGAAGGGCTTCATGGTGGAGCCGGGCTCGAAAGTGTCGGTGAGCGCCCGGTTGCGCAACTGCGCGCCGGAAAGTCTGCCCCGGTTATTCGGGTTATAGGTCGGCAGGTTGGCCAGCGCCAGCACTTCGCCGCTCTTGGCGTCCAGCACGACGATGCCGCCCGCCTTCGCCTTGTGCTCGACGATGGCCTGCTTGAGATGGGTATAAGCCAGATACTGGATCTTGGAATCCAGGGCCAGGGTGATGTCCTGGCCGTCCTGGGGCTTCCGGACGCTCTCCACGTCTTCGACGATGCGCCCCAGCCTGTCCTTGATGACGCGGCGGCCGCCCGGCTTGCCGGCCAGGCGGGAGTCGAATGCCAGCTCTATGCCCTCCTGGCCGTTCTCATCCACGCCGGTGAAGCCGAGCATGTGGGCGGTGACTTCGCCGGCGGGATAGTAGCGCCGGTATTCCCTCTGCTGGTGAATGCCCGGCAGGTTCAGAGCGGCCACTTTCTCCGCCACATGGGGGGCGATTTGGCGCTTGAGGAACACGAAATCGCTGTCGGCAGCCAGCCTGCGGCTCACCTCGCGCGGCTCCATCTCCAGCAGCCGGGCGAGGCTGCGCACCTGGGCTGGCGTCAGCCTGGCGTCCTCGGGGATGGCCCAAACGGACTTGACCGGCGTGGACACGGCCAGCACATCGCCGTGCCGGTCGACGATGCGCCCGCGCGTGGCCGACAGCTCGATGACACGAGAGTAGCGCGACTCGCCCTTCTGCTGCAGGAAGTCGTTATTGACCCCCTGCAGGTAGAGGGCACGGGCCACCAGCGAGGCGAAGGCCGTAAGCAGCACCAGCAGCACGAAGCGGGCGCGCCATGTCGGCAGCAGGGACGAGAGCAGGGGGCTGTTGGCGAACTTCATCCTAGTTGCCCCCGCCCGGCGGCTCCACGGCGATCATCTGTCCCTGGGCCGGCGTCTGCATGCGCAGCCGCTCCCGGGCGATGCGCTCGATGCGTCCATGGGCGGCCCAGGTGCTCTGCTCCAGTTGCAGTTGGCCCCATTCCACTTCCAGTTGGCGCATGCGCTCCTGCTCGCGCTCCAGCTCGTGGAACAGCTTGCGTGCTTCGTGCTGGGAGGCGACCGCGCCCAGGGCACAGGCGACGGTGACGACGATGAGGATGACGTTGAGGCGCAGCACGTCAGCTCCTCTCCGCCACGCGCATGATGGCGCTGCGCGCGCGCGGATTGTCGGCCACCTCTTGCGCGCCGGGGCGCACCGGCTTGCCCACCGGCTGCAGGCGCCCGGGCGGCATTTCGGCGGCGCGCAGGGGCAGCCGGGCCGGCACCCGGGGCCGGGCCTCATCCCGGAAAAAGCGCTTGACGATGCGATCCTCCAGCGAATGGAAGCTGATCACCACCAGGCGGCCGCCCGGTTTGAGCGCATCCAAGCATCGGGGCAGTGCTAGCGACAATTCCTCAAGTTCCTGATTGATGTAAATCCGTATAGCCTGAAAGCTGCGCGTCGCCGGATGCTGGCCTTGTTCGCGCGTGCGGACGGCTTGTGCCACGATCTCGGCAAGTTGTCGTGTGGTTGCGATAGGCCCCCGACTCCTTGCAGCAACAATCGCCTTTGCAATCTCTGAAGCAAACCGTTCTTCGCCATAGTTTTTTATTACCTCCGCGATTTGCCGCTGGCTCGCCTGCGCCAACCATTGCGCCGCCGTCTTCCCGCGGCTCGTATCCATGCGCATGTCCAGCGGCGCATCGAAGCGGAAGCTCATCCCCCGCGCCGCGTCGTCCAGTTGCGGCGACGACACGCCCAGATCCATGAGCACGCCGTCTACCGCTTTCACCCCCATGACGTCCAGCACCTGCCGCAACCCGCTGAACGCTGCATGCCGCACCACCAGCCGCGCATCCCCGATGTCCCGGCCCGCCGCCACCGCCTGCGGATCCCGGTCCAGGGCGATCAACCTGCCCTGCTCGCCCAGCCGCGCCAGGATCAGGCGGCTGTGGCCGCCGCGGCCGAAGGTGGCATCCACGTAGACCCCGCCGGGTTTGATCGCCAGGGCATCGACCGCTTCCTCCAGCAGAACGCTCTTGTGAGGCGTTCCGGAATCCGTGCTCACAATGTGAGCGTCTCCATGCCCGGCGGCAGCAGCTTGTCGCCCAGGGCAAAAATCGCTTCCTGCTGCTTGTGCCAGCCTTCGTCCGACCAAAGCTCGAAGTGGTTCCCCTGGCCCACCAGCCACACCTCCTTTTCCAGTCCCGCATAGCGGCGCAGCTCGGGCGCGATCAGCACGCGGCCGGCCGCATCCATCTCCTCCTCGCGGGCGAATCCCACCAGGAGACGCTTCAACAGGGCGGATTGCTGCTCCAGGCTGGGCGCCGCGAGCACCTTGTCGCGTATCGGTTCCCACGCCGGCAGAGGGTACAGGAGCAGGCAGCGGTGGGGATGGGCGGTGAGCACCAGACTGCCGGCGGCGGCAAGGGCTTCGCGGTGGCGTGCGGGGACTGCGAGCCGTCCTTTCGCATCCAGATTCAGCGCCGCCGCTCCCTGAAACATGCCGCCCCCATTCTTTTCCGAGTGGGAAAACAGCTTTTTCCCACTTTTACCCACTATTTCCCACTTTAGTTTAAATCTTGACCCCAGTCAAGCGGAAAACCGGGGATTTTTCTGTCTACACAATGACTTAAGCGCACTCGCGGAGAATGATTCAAAGAAAATAATTGCGGTAAATGAAGGGGATGGGAAGAAAACCGGAAGGAAAACCTGAAGAATGACAGCCAGAGAGATTGGAAGTCCGCCGATAAGCCGGGTTCTGTCGTGGGCAGCCATTCCTCTGGGCGGCGCGTTGCCGTGCCGCTCTAGCAGCCTACCCGGAAGCAGCGCGAGCCACGCTATCGCTTCCCTATTTGGCCTTGCCCCGGATGGGGTTTGCCGTGCCGCCCGTGTCACCACGGACGCGGTGAGCTCTTACCTCACCATTTCACCCTTACTGGCGTGCCTGCCACGCCTAGCGGTATCTTTCTGTTGCACTCCGACGGAGGCCATACCAGCAGGGACCGGAGCACTTTGGCTCCGGCCGCGGCTCTCGCCGCTTAACCTGCTGCGCAGGTTAGCCTCCGCCGAAGTTTCGCGCAAAGCGCGAAACTTTCCGTCGCCTCACGGCGCCCGGCCGTTAGCCGGCATCCTGCTCTGCGGGGCCCGGACTTTCCTCCATGCGCCAACGCGCACAGCGGCTGCCTGGCGGACTTCCGGTGTGATTTTACCATTGTCGTCCTGCCTCTCCGACGCACCTGTAGGACAGATTCCAACGGGAGCAGAAAACTTTTGCGGCATTTGCCGGAAAATGCTTGATTTCCCCTACGGCCTTGCCTAAAAAAAAGAGTGAACCGTCGGCTCTCCGCTGCGGTTTGAGGGAACCTTTCCAGTAGGCCGAATTCGCGGCATGGGGCTTGTCCCCGGAATACGCCGCCGAGACGGCGTGGCGCTAATCTAGCGCACCAGCCCCGCCCCGTGCGGGGCTTTTTCTTGGGCCACTTCCTGGGCTGAGCCTGCGGCGGCGGGCTTTAGCATGCTCAGGCGTGTGACGAGAAACCATGCCAACGGCAGCACGCCGCCGAGCACGAACAGGGCGCCGCCGACGATGCGCGCCCAGGTCAGTGCCTGGAACAGAGCGCCGCCGACGAAGGTGCGCGAGCGGGCCTGCCACAGCCCGTGCTCCAGCACTTGCGCCAGTTGCGCGATGCCCACGGGGAAGAGATCGATCACCACCATGAGCAGCAGCCCCAGATTGAGGGACCAGAACACCCGCCGCAGCAGGCGCCCGTCCCACCCCTCCGGCGCGATGAGATAGCGGCTGCAGAACACCATGGCGGCGACGGCGAGATTGCCATAGACGCCCATCAGCGCCGCGTGGCCGTGATTCACGGTGAGATAGGTGCCGTGCTCGTAGTAGTTCACGATGGGCAGGTTGATGAGGAAGCCGAACACGCCCGCCCCCAAAAAATTGCCGCGATGCCGCGCATGTCGCGTGAATCGCGCCAGGCGCTGCGGGACATGCCACCGCTGCGCGTCGGTGGCGCTGACCTGGTGCAAGGCAGCGACCGCATCATGCGGACGCCGGCCGAGCACCAGGCGCAAGG
>DYIB01000004.1:3265-62209 GCA_020723855.1 Uliginosibacterium gangwonense | reverse complement strand
CGGGCCGGTGGATCTGTCTGATCGACGAAGCCGGCGCTTCAATGAGGCCGCGGCACGAAGCCGCGGATGACTGCCACCTTCCGCCTCCCGATCTACATTGGGATCCTGCAGTCGAATGCGAGCGGTCACGGAAAAATAGCACATCTCGCCTTGCGCGTGGTTCCCACAAGGCGGCCGCGAGAAAAAATCTTCCGAATTGTCAAAGAACTGATGGCCGCGAGCGCTGCTTACGGCGCCGCGCGCCATGGCAGCGCTCGCAACGGCGCGGCAAAAAAATCAGACAATCACCGGCCCCCGGTCGATGGGCTCGAAGTCCTTGCCCAGGCTGATGACGTGAGGCTTTACCTGATCAGCCAGGCCCAGATCGAGCAGCACCACGTGATCCTCCTTATGATGAATCATGCCGTCCAGCAGGGCAACCAGTTCCGCATGGCGGCGGCGCGACAGGCGGCACTGGAAGACGGAGAGCTGGACCCATTCGCCGTAGCCATTCATGAGCTTGAAGACCCGCCGCCAGCGCTTCTGGTCGCGAATATCGTAGACCACCACGTACAGCCGTTCGTCCATGATCAGCGCGTGACGAAGTTGGGATAGTCCTCCAGTTCCCCGAGGAGGAAACGCCCCAGCAGCCGCGCCTGCACCTCCAGCAGCCTGCGGTAGCTGACCCGGTACTCGAACACCGGGTGGGTCACCTCGTGGCTCAGGCGCCGCTCGAACGCCGCGATAAAACGCTTGCGCCCGTCCGCGTCCAGGGCGACGCTGCCCGCCGCGGAAACGAAATCGCTCGGCCTCACCTCGCCGTTGTTGATCACCTGAATGACACTCGAATCGGCGACCAGAGGGCGGAAGGGCTCCATCATGTCCAGCGCCAGCGCCGGCCGGCCGTAGCGGGGCTGGTGGTAGAAACCGCGATAGGGATCGAAACCGACCGCGCTCAGGGTCACCGTCCACGTGCGGGCCAGAAGACTGTAGGCATAGGACAACAACGCATTGACCGGGTCCGTCGGCGGCCGGCGGTTGCGCTTGGTGAAGTCGAACGAGAACTCGTCCTCGCCGCTGCCGCTCAACATGTTCCGGAACTCGCGGAAGTACCTGGCGGCGGCATTGCCTTCCGCGCCCAGCAGTTCGCCCAGGCTGGCAGCCCGCCTCGCCAGATCGATGTCCTGCTTGAATCCTTCCAGCAGGCTTGCGGGTGCCTCGCCCTGCTTCCAGTTGCGCCGCAGCAACGTGCGACAGTTCTGGATCTTGGCGACGACCAGCCCGCGCGCCAGCCGCAGACAGGTCCGCTCGTCGAAGCTCGCCCGGTACTGGGCAGTGCGCAGTTCCACGTTCTTGTGGCCGGTGCCCACCGTGTGCCCCATGAACCAGCCGCCGAAACTGTGCCAGGAAATCGGGATTTCCCGTCCCATCAGCTCGTGCAGGCAGGGCGTGGTGACATAGACGTTGCCCATCAGCACCAACTGGGATACTTCGTTCAACCTCGCCGTCTGGACTTTCTGGTCGTCCACGTAGATCTCCAGGGTTTCGTCCTTCTTCGCCACCTTGGCGCTGCGCGCCTGGACGTACACCGGCATGGACTCCTCATGCAGCACGGCCAGAGGACGCGGCGGCGTCTCGGCGCGATTGAGGAAATTGACCTCGTCCGGCAGGCAGATGCCGACCAGTGAGCAGCGCGGGCACTTGGGACTATCGACCAGCGGCGGCGGAATCTGCCCGCCGGCCGCCACCAGGCGCAAACCGTCGATAGCGTTGCGGGTGAGCGCCTTCAGTTCGTCGTCGAACTCAACAGGCACACGCTCACGGCTGGCGACGAAATACAGCACGCCCTCTCTGCAGTCGTAGCCATGCTCGCCGAGAATCAACCCTTGGGCGCAAAGCTGCACCCGCTCCGGCTCGTACGCCCCTTTTGCCACATGGGGACGCTTGCCCCGTTTGTAGTCCACCGGCAGCACCCGGCCGTCCTCGGCCTCGATCAGATCCAGCTTGGCGATCAGACCAAGGCGATTGCTGGAAAGCGTGATGGAGCGGGCATGCACCCGGGTGTCTGCTTCGATTTCGTCCGGAGACGGGAGTTTTCCGGCCGGAGCGTCGACGCGCCGGTGCGCGTGGCGCCCCTCCACCGTGTCGGACGACTCGGCCCATTCCCCCTGCACCCATTCGAGATAGGCCAGGCGCGGGCAATACTGGTACTCGTTGACCATGCGCACGGGCAGCAGGGGAAGGTCGCCCGAGAGATCGGGGAACGGAAGCGGAAGCTCGGGCTGCGGGGCTGGGTCGTCCATTGGTATAGTCCCACACGATATATGAAATATGGTTAACGCCAGGCCGGTGGAGTTCTTGAGTTGCTCGCCCAGAGTGATCGAACTGCCAACAAACGCCGGTGCCGGCGGAGGGGAACTTCCTCCCCCGTCGAAAGGACCACATAATCCGGATTGGACGCATTTACAATCCGGATTGGACGAATATATAATCCGAATTGGACGGGCTTACAATCCGGATTGGACGACACCCCGCATGCCTCCTGGCGATTCCCTCTTGCCACGTTTCTCAGCCGAGCGCGTGTCCGTCGCACTCAAGGACACGCCGGTGGTCATGGTCAATGGCCCCCGCCAATGCGGCAAGACTACGCTCGTGCGCTCCCTCGTCGGCGACCGGCGCCGCTACATCACGTTGGACGATGACACCGCGCTTGCAGCCGCCCGCAGCGATCCGGCCGGATTTATCCGCGGCATCGACCGCGCCACCATAGACGAAGTGCAGCGCGTCCCCGAGATCCTGCGCGCCATAAAGCGCTCGGTGGATGAAGATCGCCGCCCTGGCCGGTTCCTGCTCACCGGATCGGCCAACGTGCTCGCCCTGCCCCAAGTCTCCGAGAGCCTCGCAGGCCGCATGGAAATCGTCAGCCTGTTTCCGCTCTCGTACAGCGAAATCCTGGGAAAGAAGCCCCAGTTTCTGGTACAGGCCTTGGCGGGAATCCTGACCGCACCCACGGATGGCACCTGGGGCACTCCATTGATGGAGGCAGTCTTGCGCGGCGGCTATCCGGAGATGATCAGGCGCGCCGAGGCGACACGACGCCGAGCCTGGGCGCGCGACTACCTGCAAGCCATCGTGCAACGAGACGTGCGAGACGTCGCTGGAGTGGGAAAGCTCGATGTCCTGCAGCGCCTGATCCGCGCAGCGGCGCATCACTCGGGGCAACTCGTCAACTTCACGCAGCTCGGCGCGCGCATCGGCCTCGACGACAAGACCGTCCGGAAATACCTCACCGCCCTTGAACAACTGTTCCTGATGCGGCGGGTCGAACCATGGCACCGCAACCGGCTCAAGCGCCTCGTGAAGACGCCCAAGCTGCATTTCCTCGACGCCGGACTCCTGGCTGCCGTACAGGGCGCCACCGCGGAGCGCATCGAGCGGGATCGCGCGCTGCTCGGCCCCTTGCTCGAAACCTTCGTCTTCTCCGAGATCGCCAAACTGGCCTCCTGGCTCGATCAAGGCATCGCGCTGTACCACTATCGCGACAAGGACCAGGACGAGGTCGACGTCGTGGTCGAAGCCGACGACGGCAGCGTCGTCGGCATAGAAGTCAAGGCGGCCGCCACGGTGACCGCGTCCGACTTCAAAGGGCTGAAGAAACTCGCCCGCGCCTGCGACAACGAATTCAAGCTGGGTATCGTCTTGTACGATGGCGATACTGTCGTGCCCTTTGGAGAGAGGCTGTTCGCCGCGCCGGTGGCGTGTTTGTGGGCGTAGCCCAATGGGACGCCTCCCTGGAGATTGGCGTACCAGCGGTGGGCAACCGGATGAGACCCTGACGGCGGTGGAGACGTAGCGACCTCGACTTCGTAAATCCCGCGATTCTCTTCCACCGCCCAGCGCATGAGCCGGGCTATGCGCTCGCCTATGCCCGGAACCGATTCCAGTTCATCCGCGCTCGCCGTAAGCACCCCCTCCACTGTACCGAAGCGTTCGAGCAATCGCTTCGCCCGCTCCGGACCGATCCCCGGCAGCCCCTGCAACACATACGACTGCACGGCCGCTTTCCCCTTGGGCCGGCGTCCGCGGCGCGGCAGCGCGCCATCTGCCACGGTGCGTCCTTGGACGGCTGCGAACTGAAAAGTGCGCACCGTTTCAAGAGGCGTACGAGTGCGGAGTATGGGGAGTCCAACAAACAACGCCACCGTAACCAGGGCGCCCTGCACCGCCTCCCAATGCATGCCGCTGCCCTTTAGATCGCCGGCCATACCTTCCAGGATCAACCCCGTCTGCAAGGGGGATGCCGCCAGGCGCAAGGCCTGGCTGAACAGCCGCCCTTGCTTGATCGATAGCGCGAGATCAGCAAGGGTCTTGCGCTCGAACAGGAAACGCCCGTCCACCAAATAGTCCCCCACCGCGAGGCGCCTGACTTCCGATTCGAAGATGCCGGCCTGCGCCAGCAGGTCCGGCACCGGGCCTGCGCGTTCGCGGTCATCAATGGCGACGGGAATGGGGCGGTGCATGGCTGTATTCCATTATTGCTTCGGTTCAGCGGCACGCGGTGACGATTTCGATCCCGCCAGAGCGATGCGGATTTCCTGGTCGACTCGGCTGCGGAACGGAAATAGAGATCGTCGGCGATGAGGTTCCCCTCACACCGGCCTAAACATACCCAATCCGAAATGACATCCAAATCCCAAAGCGACGGGGCCTCTAACCGGTTCGGCAAAAGTCAGGCGTGCAAAGCAACCATGGGTGTCCGGCTGAATCAAGCCGCGTTTATCGCGAAACCGGTGAAAATGCACTGGCCGTCTTTTCCTCCCTTTGATGGTTATGGAGTCAACCAGCTCCACGTCAGGTTCGGGCAATCCGCGCTCCCTGCATTCCCGCCGTAACTGTTCCACATGACCGAAGCCCTGTTTCTTCCGGTGCCAGGGATGCAGATAAGGTGTCACGGACTCCCAATGTGCGGCGATACCGAGGATCCTCGAAGTGTCAAGCGTGCCGACAGCGAAAGCGTCGTCCCCGCCAATTCCCTCAAGTACTACGCTCCACTCATGACCTTCCCGCTCATACAATCGATTCAATCGATCAAAGATACGCAACACTTCAACCGAACATCCATCCGGCACATGAACCGTGACATGATCGATACGACCGTCCATGTCGGCATCTTCAGGCAGGAAAAAGGCGTGCCCATGACGGTTGTGCTCGGGAAGGCCGTGGCCTGACAGGACCGGAGGAATGTGCCCTTCGCCGAACAGCCACTTGGCATGGTGCATGAGCGCGCTACGGATCAGCTCGCCGATGCGGACGGCGTTTTCCAGGCACGGCAGGGGCCTCCCCGCCAAGGCGAAACGAGCCGTGGTAATTCGTGCGCCGTCGCCCCGCTTGACTGCCTGCCTGCGGCGCACCGCAAGCGCGCCATCCGGACGGTGGAAAAGGACTTCCTGCGCCCCGGGTACGCGGCTCCACCCCGCTGCCTGAACCTCGGCGGTGTCCAGCCGCAATGCATCGATCAGCCTTCCCGATAGGGTCGACTCGATCATCTCTCGCTTCTTCTTCTTCGGGAAAGACTTTAGATCGATGCGCGCCAACGTGTCGCTACGCCACGCGTCGTACTCGCTGGCAGCCACCGGCGCAAGCAGCCTGACGGGTTCCAGACTCTCGCCGGTGGCGGGATCGGTGGCCAAATCGTCGGCCCGGCAGTTGGCCTCCTGCGCGTCCCAGTCATCCAGCCGCCTGCATTCCACCCAGCTCTCGGCGCGTCCGAGAAAACCGATGTCCGCGAGCAGACGATCGAGCAATGCCGTTTCGTCCGCGCTCAACTCGATTTCCGGCCAGGCGATGATCAGCGGCTCATCCGGATTTAGTCGCAGGAAGGCATCGAAGACGAGAACCGGCTTGTCCGCCCTGCCCTCGCGTACCGGCATGTAGTGGCGGGTATGCGCATGGACCGCCTCGGGTAGCCTGTATACCGGTAGCACGCGGCTCAGAGCATTCACCAGCCGCTCCAGCACCGCTTCCGGATAACTCTCCGGATCGAGCTTCCGGTGCCAGGTGGCGATCAATGCCCGTAACAGCCGCCAAGGCGACGGCGGCCACTCCACATCGGCCTCGTTCACATGCCGGCCCCAGGGGGTGGCATGGTAACGCCCCGCAAGAAAACGGATCGCGATGGCCAGCATGGCTATTTTTCGTAGGTGACGACAGTGGCACGGGGCTCAGCAAAGCGACCTTCGGCGGCGACGGTATCGATCAGACCGGGCAACGCCGCTTCAAGCTTATTCAACTCCGGCACCTCGAACCCTTCCGGACGCCTCGCGTGCAGCGCCTTCAGATCCAGGTCGCAGGCAGTACGCAACCGCAGGCCCGAATCAAGGAAGCGCCGGATCTTGTACAAGGCCAGTGCGATCAGCAGTTGCTCCACATGCGCACCAAGGCCGAAGGCGCGGATCTGAGCCAGGTCCAGGTTGAAGTAGGTGACGATGCGGGGCGAAACGTATTCGTCACGGGCAAAGGGCACATTGCCGAACCCCTTCGCTGTGTCTCCAGAAGGATTTACATGATCATTCTTGACTCCACCGCTGGCCGCCACCCTTGCATCCTCAGCTTCAATGAAGGCCGACAGCACCCGTGGAAGACGCAGCCGCCCGCCCGCCAGTTCTTTCTTCGCGAGAAAAACGCCGTGCAATACGGCATTCGCATCGAGGCGCAAGAGGGTCTCGGCCAACTTGTGGATGTCCACCGGCCCCTCCTCCATATCGGCCAGTTCGTTCTTGAGTATATTGAACACCGTCTTGTCCTTCCCTTCGAGGATGTAGGGAGAGTTGATCCGGTGTGCTTCCAATACCGAATTGGTCAGCGGCTTGCCATCCTTGTCGGTTACCTTTACCACCGGCAGACCCCGCAACGGTGTAACCCAATCATCAGCGCTCTTATCCCAGCACACCGCCTCTAGGCGGTTGGCCATGCTCTGCGCCGATTCCACGAGCAGCATGGGTCGCCCGTCTGGGCCTTCGTAGGTGGCTGCGCCCAGATCGGGGAAACCAGTGGGTTGGAAGCGGGTGCCCTGAATGGGCTGAAGCTCGGCCTCGATCAACAGGCGCGGGGTTTCTTGCAACATATCCAGATTCATCGTTGTTCTCCGTTTCGGTGAGGGTATTCAGCGTTAGCCGGCCAAGCGTTCGGGCTGGTGTCCACTCTGAGCGCCGACCTTCGATTCAAGCACCTTCAAGACATGGCCTGTCGTCGGCACCATCAATGCCGCCAACAATCTGGGACCGGAACCACCCGACCCCGAGATCCGCCATCCGGCATCCGGCAGCCCGGCTGCTTGGCGGCGCTGCCGGACGAGGCGCAATGCCTCGCCCGTCCGATTCGCACGCAGCAGACGCAGGACGGCCGCCGGCAAGGGCAGGTGCTGGTCTTCCCGCAACAGTCCCGACTCATGCAACTGCGTCTTGGACGTGAACAGTGGCTTCATCAGGGCATAAGCGGCGGTCAAGACAGCGGCGTTTGCATCCTGATCGCGGCGCGGGAGGTAATCCGGCAAATGACAGCAGGCAAGCCCCGCCAGCAGTTCCGCGATACGGCGGTCGTCGGTCGTCCCGTCGAGAAATGCAGCGACGGCCTGTAGATCGGCCGGACAACGGCCCGCCCAAGGGTCGAACCGTTCGTTGCGCTCCGCTGCTAGCAAGCGCCGTTCCAGCACATGCGCAAGGTTGTTTTCGAGAGATCCTTGTCCCCAGACCGCGAGGCGACTGTCCGCCTTCCAGTCCCAAGGCTTGTCAGGATCGATGGAGGCCAGATGCATACGCATGGGCAGCCCTCCATCCAGCCCGGCCAAAGCTGCCGCAATACGGAACTCATCACTTTCATCCAGCGCAGCAAAGACCCAATCGCGCCAGAGCAGCGGCACCGGCTTGACCTCATCCCGCAACCCCGGACTTCGCGCAAGACATGTCTGGACCCTACCCAGCTGTGCAAGCACCTGCTGCACGGTTTGTGGATCGGTTGCGCGGGCCAGATCGAAAAGGGCATCTTCCAGGCGACGGGCCAACCCTTGCAGGCGGGCGGATGCGTTCTTGTTCCGTGCCGTACGGCGAAAGCGGGAAAGCCAGTCTTTGCGGTCGAGTTGGTCGATGAGCTCGGCTCTGGGATTGCGACGAACCGGAATCCGATTGAGCGGCGTGGCGAGATAGGCCTTGCCGGAACGCATCATGAAGGCATAACGCTGGAAGGCATCGATCCCCCGCTCCACACCGAGATTGGCCACGGCGCGCACGAAATCCAGTCCATCCCGGGCACGCGTTCGTCCCAGGGTCACCCGCCCGTCGCTCAACAGCGTCCGCAACTCTGGCAGGCTTGCTGGCCGAGACCACAGCGGCATCCAGATCTCGGCCCGCGCAGGCGCTTCGTCACCGATGGCAGTGGCGCCGGCACCGATACCGCTCGGGCGCACTGTAAAAGGATAACTCAGCGCTGCACGATCTTGTCCTTCCAGCTTGCGTGTCGCGGCAGCTGCAAACAGCAATGCGCCTTCCAGCATCAACACATAGTCCCAGGGATTGACCAGCGATCCGCCACCAAAACCTGTGGAGCTGTTCGGCCCACCGGCGGCGCCGGGTGAGAACTGGCCGATGGCATTGCCGGTAAGGCCCGGAGCAATACTGTCAAACAGGGCGGTGTCCAATCGTATTGCCGTATCCCCGATCGGCCGGCCGGATTCAACATCGAACATCTCCAGTAATCGCTGCATGTAATTGCTGGTGAAATCCAAGCGGCCGTCATTGCCTCCGGTCCCGAGAATCGGCGGATACTGGGGTTCTGCATCGGTGAGCAGCACGGCAGCGTCCAGCCATGACAGAAACTCCTCGGCCAATGACGCACGCAGCCGGCTCAGAAGACGATGCTTCTCTTCGCCTTCCGGTTTACTCGCAAGCCCCATAGCGTCAATTACGGAGGAGACCGCCCGGGCCGCGTCCCTGTACGATCGCCACCGTGCCGCGGTCGCCGCGCTCACGGTTGAGAGTGTTGCCCATGCCGTTTCGTTTCCTTCGCGATAAAACCCGCTCCCACCGTTCCACGGAGAAAGGAGTGGCGTGGGCCGGTATTCATGAAGAAAGAAATGCCTCAAGGCATCCCGATTCAACGCGGTAACCAACACGAAATGTTCATCGGCCCAATAACCCATGACATCCGGATCGGCCTGCTCGGCTACCAGGCGCAGGATGCCGAGCGCCTTGAGATAGGAGGCAAGCGGCGTAGGGGTACAGCCGGTCAGGGATATTTCGCTCCGCGTGTCTTCTTTCTGCCAATGGCCTTTGCTATCAGCCACACCAGTAACATGTTGGGTATTGTTCATGTCCCGTTCTCCTAACGGCATCGCCCTTGTTCTTGCATCTCCATGAAATGCCGATCGGTGTCACAAAGCTCTTCGAGGGCCTGCAAACGCTCGCGCATGCCAAGTCGCAATAAGTCGCGGAGCATCGCTCGCCGCTGCCTCTCCCAGGCCGCAGCATTCCAATCCAATCGATTCCGTTCAGTCATGCTTCTGTTTCTTCTCGATGATTGAGTTTCATGCGGCACTCTCCGCCAGCATCGGTTCCGTCTGCTCTAGGCGGGTCGCACGCCAGTCGGCCAGTCGCACCAGCGCCTCCAGCCAAGCGAGACGGAATGGACCATGTTCAGCAAGCAGTCTTTGCGTACGTGCCGTCCAGGAGAGGCCTTGCGGTCCTTCACCCAGTTGCATGATGTCGAGCCGCAACTCGGTGGGCGGCACCGTCTCGACGTCATCGATCCGCACCGCGGGCAAGTGGTCCCCGGCCCACACGCCACGCGCAAAGAGGGTTTCCGCATCCTCGGGCCGAGTCTCGCCGGGCTGAGCGCGCAGCCCCATACGCACCTTGCCATGGTGGGCCGCGATCAGGTAAGCAACGAGATCGGCCTGTGGCAAATGGCCGTTGTGGGCGAGCCAGGCAAGGGCGGAGGCCAGTTCGTGGCGGAAACAGGGTCGGGGCTGCTTTTGCCCGTCCCTGTCAATGTAGTAGTCAGGCTTGCGCTGGATCTGTCCATCGGACTTGGCCCAAAGTACGCCCTGCGCCGCTTGTGGATTGCGCATGGCCGTGCGCAGCATGTTCTGAAAGGCCTCATGGGCCTTGCCCACGTCGTGCCAGCGGGCCGCCTCAATGACCGCGTCGGCCAGCCAGCGCTCCAATCCCACCGCGTTACACAGTGCCCGGGCCGCCTGCTCGACGTCGCGCAGGTGCCGATCCAGCGGCACGGCACGGCCCAAACGGCTGTGCGGATCGTCACCATAGCTCTCCTGCATGGCGTGGGTTTCGGGAAACGGCACAGGCTCTACCTCGTTACCGTCGGCTGCCACGAACCCAAGGTCCGGTACGTAACCACCCAGCGCTGCATCCAACAGAAGTGTCATGCCCGGCCAGATACGATCTCCCAGCGCCACCCACTTACCGTCAAGGGCGTCCCAACGCCAACAGTCCCCTTGCTTTCGTCTGATGCGCTTGAGATACGTATCCAACTGAGACATGGAGGCACGGCAGATCTCTTCTGGCCTGGGTCTTCCGACATCGTCCAGTAGTGCAGCTCCGCGTTTGTCGCGCGGAATGACCCGCCAGAATACCTGCGCGTCGGTATCATCCGCGTCGCGGACGTAAGGCGAGATATCGATGTCGAATCCCGACAGGTCGGGATCGGTGTTGAACAATTCCAGAAAATCCTTGCGCCGCAGCACAAACGTATCGGGGGCAGGCTGGTCCGTGGGTGGCAGCACGGCAGGGCTGGCGGTGGCCAGGGTGCGCAAACGCTCCTGGCTTGACAACAAGTCTGTTTCACCGTAGGGCGATGCGAATGAAGCGGCCAGATCGATCCAATAAATGTCCGCGCCATGCTGACCACACTCACCGTAGCGGTTGCAGCGACCGAAGCGCTGTACCAAGGAAGACCACGGAGCCAACTCGGTAAAAAGCGTCCGGCTGGTCAGGTCGACGCCTGCCTCCACCGCCTGCGTCGCCACCACAATGCGCCCAATAGAGTCTGGTGGTTCCCGCAGCCTGGCTTCCGCTTCCCTACGCTCCCTGGCCCGGAAACGGGCATGAACCAGGAGCAGTTCCACGTCATGGCCGTCATTCTTGAGCTGCCGCATGAGTCCCTGCGCGCGTTCCACGGTGTTGAGAATCACCAGGGTCGTGGTACCGGGAACGTGCTTTTCCAGTACTTCTGCAGCGAGCGATACGAGATACGCCTCGACAGCGGCCCGGTTGTCGCCTTCCAGCCTGGCGGCGGCCCGATGCAACCTCTTGACGGCCTCATACCGTCCGCGTACCGCCGGCTGCTGTGAGTCGTTGACATCAAGCGTAAGACATCCCAAACGCTCCAGGTACGGCGTCATATCCACCGTAGCCAGCCAGGCGGTGTTGAGGGTAGCGGATACCCAGAGGCTACGACAGCTCCCAGCGGTGCCCAACATCCTGCGGAAAGCCTCCAGCTGTGCCGAAGTGGCAAGCCCAGGCCCCATCAGCTGTATTTCATCGAACACCCACAGGCTGTCGGTGTGTAGGAGCGCAAACTGAACCGGCCACTGATAGCGGCTCATGCCATAACCACGCATGAGCGCCCGCGACAACAGCATGTCCTGGGTACCGATCAGGATCATCTCTTCCTCGGGATACTCGGCCCATGACTTCAAGTCGTCCTCTCCACCCATGAGGAGATGTACCGATATCTTGCCTTCACCGACGTTGCCGAGAAGATCCAGGCGGCGCAGCCAATCCTCGGCGTTGCGCTGCGTCTGTTCCGCCAGCACACGCATGGGCAGACACCATATCAAACGGCGAGGCGTGACCGAGTGGTTCCGGATGCGCCGCTTAAAGATCCACGCCAGTGTAACCGCCGCAGTCTTGCCCAGTCCGGTCGGTATGTTCAAGGCATCCGGCCATGGATCGTCCGCTAGCCGCTGCTGGTACCCATATCGTTCCTGGCCTGTCGCCTTACGGAAAAACTCAGCAAAATCCATCCGTTTGTTGTCCTCCGATTAGGATCGGTCGTAGCTTTTCTTCCAGCCACGACCGGCTTGCCATCTGCCACTCATCTCCTACCCCATTGCGACTAGCGTCGATTCGCGCTTTTCGCGTATTTGACTCCCCTGACGGGCTCAATTAGTGAGCCCGCCGAGATAACGCTCCAATGCAGCCTTTAGCCGCCCCATCACTTCCCGCGTCAACTCCGGCGGCCCGACCACTTCCACATGCTCCCCATGCTTCAGAACATCCATCACCAACTCGCGCGAGTCCGAGTACGGCACCCGCAGCTCGTATCGGCCATCGTCCAGCCAGTGCCCTTCCTGCCTTGGATGCCACTCTTCCTCCGCCACCCAGCGCGCATGCTCGGGGCTGAAGCGCAGTATGGCGACGTGCGTCGGCTGGCCGGCGAAGATGCCGTAGGCGGCGGCGAAGTGGCGGTCGAGCTCTTTGTCGTCGATCTCCCGGGCGGGCGCGTCGGCCGGACGGGCGTCGCGGATGCGTTCCAGGGCGAAGCTGCGTAGTCCCCGGCGCTTGTGGCACCACGCGTCCAGGTACCAGTTGTCGCGATAGTGGACCAGACGCTGGGGCGAGAGGGTGCGGCGCTCTTCACTGTCGTTGAACCGGGCGTGGTACAGGACCGAAAGCCGTTTGCGTGTGGCGAGAGCGGTCACGATCCGGTTGAAATGCCCACCGACGCCGCGGCCGGCCATGCGCAGCATCTTGACGCGGCGCACCAATTCGCCGGCGCCAAGGTGCTCGGCTTGCAGGAGTTGCTCTATCCGGCGGCGCAGCGGCGCGAGGGTGTCGTCGAGCAGGCCGGGCTCGGCTTGGGAGAGAAGCTGATGGGCGGCAAGCAGGGCGAGCAGTTCGGAGGGAGTGAACCAGATTCCCGGCAGTTCGAACGCTTCTCCGGGACGATAGCGGTAGCCGGCGCCCCGGACGAACTCGATGGGTGCGCCGCAGTTGCGCATTTCTTCTATCACGCGCTTGGCCGTGGCCCGCGAGCATTCCAGCGCCCGCTCGATGTCGGCGCGCGCCACCGGCAGGCGCCGGCTGCGCAGCAGTTGGTGGAGTTTGTAGTATCGGTGGAACCGCTCCATGCGGACCTCCCTCGAGCCGCATGGAATTATGCCTGAGTATTTTATTCAGGACAGCGGGTTCTTGCGGAGATCGGCAAGCTCGGCCAGCATTTCGGGCACTTCTTGATCTTTGTCATGTTGCCGAAATCCTCCCTGTCCCTCCTTTGGCAAAGGAGGGGACCTGCTGCCTGCCGCTACCGCAGCTCTTCCACCTTGAGCAGCACGCGCCGGGCGTCCAGGCTGCTGCGGGTGGAGTAGCGCCCGGTGCCGGACTGGTCGGCGGCGGCCTCCGCGTTGCTGGCGCCGATCTCCAGCCATTCTCCAAGGCGGCCCGACACGGTGGTGGACAGGCGCTGGATGTTGGCGCTGCCCGGGCCCAGGTTGGCGGGGGTGTCGTGGCTGGGGCTGATCTCCAGGGTGACGGTGTCGCCGGAGAGACGCGGCTCGGCGTAGAAGCCGGTGCCCAGGTCGCGGTAGACGATGCTTTCGGAAACGATGGCGCCTGCCGGCGTGATCACCACGCTGCGTAGCGGAACTGGCAGGGACTGGCCCACGTGGATGAAAGCGCGGCCGCCCTCCACCACCTGCACCTGCTGGGAGACGCGATCGGCGGCGCTCGCGCGGGTCTCGTAGCTGCGGCCGCGGATGACGTCGTCGCCGCGGCGCATCTCCACCGTGGCGCCGCGACCGTCGCCGCCGCCCGGTTGGATGATGCGCACGTTGCCGCCGACGCTGCCTGAGATCTCGGCACCGGCGTCGGCGCCGCTGCGCCGGTTGTCGTGGCGCACGGTGATGAGCAGCCGGCGCGGCGCCTGGTCCAGGGCGGCGAGGAGCTGCTTGATCTGCTCGCGGTTGGCGCGCGAGGCGCGCAGGAAGATCTGGTAGTTCATGCCGGAAACGACGCCGCCCGGCTCGACGAAGGGCTTGAGCTGGGGCATGACCTGCTCGGCGCTGCGGTGCTTGAGCTGGATGATTTCCAGCTCCTGCTGGGCATGGGCCGGCGCAGCCAGGGCCAGCAGGAGAAAAAGCAATGGGATCAGCCGGTGCATGGACGTCCTCCAGGGAGGGGCCATCATCGCGCCGGCGCAGGGGTTTGACAAGGGCTCGTTGTGGCTGCGGCTGCTGCGCAGATCAGCCTACGTCGCAAGAACCGGCTCCGCGTCTTGTCGGGCTGAAGCCCGACCGGCGATCAGTCGCTGCGGTGTTGGGTGGCCAGGTAGTCGCGGCTGCGCATCTCGATCAGGCGGCTGACGGTGCGCGGAAATTCCTGGGCGTTGGGGCCCTCCCGGTACAGGTCGTGGGCCTCGGCGTCGGCCGAGACGATGAGCTTGACCCGGTGTTCGTACAGCACGTCCACCAGCCAGGTGAAGCGGCGCGCTTCGTTGGCCTGGTCGCGCGTCATGCGCGGCACGCCCGAGAGCAGCAGGGTGTGGTAGCAGCGGGCGATTTCCAGGTAGTCGTTCTGGGAGCGGGGCCCGCCGCACAGCACGGCGAAGTCGAACCAGATCACGCCATCGGCCCTGCGCCTGGCGCGCAGCTTGCGGCCGAACAGCTCGATCTCCCCGGGGCGGCCCGCCTCCCCCGCGAGCTGGCGGAAATCCTCCTCCAGCTTGCGTTCCGCGGCGGCATCGGCCGGCACCAGGTAGGCGGGGATTTTCTCCAGGCGGCGCAAGCGGTAGTCGATGCCCGCGTCCACTTCCAGCACGTCCAGGTTGCGCTTGAGCAGCTCGATGGTGGGCAGGAAATTGTGGCGCTGCAGGCCGTTGGGATAGAGGCCGTCCGGCGGATAGTTGGATGTCATGACCAGCACCACGCCGCGCTCGAACAGGCCGGTGAGCAGGCGCCCCAGGATCATGGCGTCGGCGATGTCCGAGACGTGGAACTCGTCGAAGCACAGCAGCCGCGTCTGGCGGGCGATGCGCTCGGCCACCCTGACCAGGGGGTCGGCCTCCTGCTTGAGGCTGCGCAGTTCGTTGTGCACTTCCTGCATGAAGGCGTGGAAATGCACCCGCCGCTTGCGCTTGTAGGGCACCGCCTCGAAGAAGCAGTCCATGAGGAAGCTCTTGCCGCGCCCGACGCCGCCCCAGAAGTACAGGCCGCGCGGCGGCGTGGGCCGCACCAGCAGCTTCTTGAGCGTACTGGAACGGGCCACCTTGAACGCCAGCAGCTCGCCGTAGAGGCGCTGCAGGCGCTCGGCGGCGGCGCGCTGAGCCTCGTCGGCCACCATGCCGCGCGTCGCCAGCGTGCGCTCGAAGGCCTCGAGCATGCCGTACTGGGGAACGTTCAGCGCTCTATGGGGCATAACAATACGGGCGACGGTGACGCCTGTCACTCGTCGCCCGTCATTCTTGTCAGAAATGCAGCGGCCGCTTGTCCACCGCCAGGGCCGCCTCGTGCATCACCTCCGACAGGGTCGGGTGGGCGTGGACGATGCGGGCGATGTCTTCCGAGCTGGCGCCGAATTCCATCGCCACCACCGCTTCCGCGATCAGCTCCGAGGCGTTGGTGCCGATGACATGCACGCCCAGGATGCGGTCGGTCTTGGCGTCGGCCAGCATCTTGACGAAGCCGGTGGTGTCGCCCTGGCCGAGCGCCCGGCCGTTGGCGACGAAGGGGATCTGGCCGGCGCGGTACTCGACGCGCTCTGCCTTGAGCTGCTGCTCGGTCTTGCCCACCCAGGCGATTTCCGGATGGGTGTAGATCACCCAGGGCACGGTATCGAGGTTCACGTGGCCCGCCTGGCCGGCGATCAGCTCGGCGACCATGACGCCTTCTTCCATGCCCTTGTGGGCCAGCATGGGCCCACGCACCACGTCGCCCACGGCCCACACGCCCGGCAGGTTGGTGCGGCAGTGCTGGTCCACGGCGATGCGGCCCCGGTCGTCCAGCTCCAGGCCCACCTCCTCGGCGTTGAGGCCGGCGGTGTTGGGCACGCGCCCGACGGACACGATGAGCTTGTCGCATTCCAGCCGGGCGCTGCTGCCGTCGCTGTTCTCGTACTCGACGGTGACGCCGTTCCCGTTCCGGGTCACTTTGCCGATCTTCGCGCCCAGGACGATGTTCAGGCCCTGCTTGTTGGTGAACACCTTCCAGGCTTCCTTGGCCACGGCCTGGTCGGCGGCGCCGAGGAATTCCGGCAGGGCTTCCAGCAGCGTCACCTGGGAGCCCAGGCGCTTCCACACGCTGCCCATCTCCAGGCCGATGACGCCGGCGCCGATCACGCCCAGGCGCTTGGGCACCTCGTCGAAATCCAGGGCACCGACGTTGTCGCAGATCACCTTGTTGTCCACCGGGACGCCGGGCAGGTGCCTGGCCGTGGAGCCCGTGGCGATGATGACATGCTTGGTCTCCACGATCTCGCCTGCCACATCCACCTGCCAGCCGTCGGCGGTGCGGCCGGCGAACTTGCCATGGCCCGGCAGCAGCGTCACCTTGTTCTTCTTGAACAGCCCCTTGATGCCCGAGGTGAGCTGGCTGACGATGTTGTTCTTGCGCCGGATCATCGAGGCCACGTCGATCTTCACGTCCTTGACGCTGATGCCGTGCATCACGAAGGCGTGATTGGCCTGGTCGTACAGCTCCGAGGACTGGAGCAGCGCCTTGGAGGGAATGCAGCCCACGTTCAGGCAGGTGCCGCCCAGGCGCACCTCGCCCTTGGGATCGGCGTAGGCCTGGGACTCGACGCAGGCGGTGGTGAAGCCCAACTGGGCGGCGCGGATGGCGGCCACATAACCTCCCGGGCCGCCGCCGATGACTACGACATCGAATTGTTTAGGCATGTTTGTTAACCTCTTTTAACGCAGAGAACGCAGAGACGCAGAGGACGCAGAGATTTTTCTCTGGTTTTCTCCGCGCTCTCTGCGTCTCTGCGCCCTCTGCGTTGAATGCGGTTCTTCTTGCTTCTCAGATGTCCAGCAGCATCCGCGCCGGGTCCTCCAGCGCTTCCTTCATGGTGACCAGGCCCAGCACCGCCTCGCGGCCGTCGATGATGCGGTGGTCATAGGACAGGGCCAGGTAGTTGATCGGGCGGATCACGATCTGCCCGTTTTCCGCCACCGGCCGGTCCTTGGTGGCATGGATGCCCAGGATGGCCGACTGGGGCGGGTTGATGATGGGGGTGGACAGCATGGAGCCGAACACGCCGCCGTTGGAAATGGAGAAGGTGCCGCCGGTCAGCTCCTCGATGGACAGCTTGCCGTCCTTGGCCTTGACGCCGAACTCGGCGATCTTCTTCTCGATGTCCGCCAGGGACATCTGGTCGGCGTCGCGCAGGATGGGCACCACCAGGCCGCGCGGGCTGCCCACGGCGATGCCGATGTCGAAGTAGCCGTGATAGATGATGTCGTTGCCGTCCACCGAGGCGTTGAGGATGGGGAACTTCTTCAGCGCCTGGATGGCCGCCTTGACGAAGAAGGACATGAAGCCCAGCTTGACGCCATGCTCTTTCTCGAACTTGTCCTTGTACTTGTTGCGCAGCTCCATCACCGGCGCCATGTTCACCTCGTTGAAGGTGGTCAGGATGGCGGCGGTCTGCTGGCTCTGCACCAGGCGCTCGGCGATGCGCGCGCGCAGGCGCGACATGGGCACACGCTGCTCGGGCCGCTCGGCCAGCAGCGCCTCGATGTTCACCGGGGCCTGGGGCTGGGGCAGCGGCGCCCGGGCGGCAGGAGCCGGAGCGGCGGCCGGCGCAGCCGCCGGGCGCTGGGCGAATTCCAGCACGTCGCCCTTGGTGACGCGGCCGCCGCGGCCGGTGCCGGCAATGGCGGCGGCGTCCAGGTTCTTTTCCTCGATGATCTTGCGCGCAGCGGGCATGGGCTGGGGCGCCGCGGCGGCAGGCGCCGCGGCCTTGGCCGGCGCCGGCTGGGGCGCCGCCTTGGCGGCCGGTGCCGCCGCGCCGGCAGCCGCCTTCGCCTCCGTGTCGATCTGGGCGATGATTTCACCGCTGGTGACGGTGGTGCCGTCGCCCTTGATGATCTTCACCAGCACTCCGGACTCGGGCGCCGGGGTCTCCAGCACCACCTTGTCGGTCTCGATGTCGATCAGGTTCTCGTCGCGGGAGACGGCTTCGCCTTCCTTCTTGTGCCAATTCACCAGGGTCGCTTCAGCGACCGATTCGGACAGTTGGGGGACTTTCACTTCGATCAGCATGATTTCTCCATTCTTCCTGTTCGGCTCAGCCCTTGACCTCACCCAGGGCCTGGTTGATCAGAGCCTTCTGTTGCTCCAGATGCTTGGCGTAATAGCCCACGGCGGGGGAGGCCGCCGGCGGGCGCCCGGCGAACAGCAGCGTCTGCTTGGCGGCGAGCGGCTCCACCAGGTGATGGCGCGACGAGTACCAGGCGCCCTGGTTCTGGGGCTCTTCCTGGCACCACACCACTTCCTTGGCGCCGGCATATTTCTTCAGCTCGGCCGCGTAGGCCGCCGAGGGGAAGGGATAGAGCTGCTCGATGCGCACGATGGCCACGTTGTTGAGCTTGCGCTCGCGCCGCGCCGCCAGCAGCTCGTAATACACCTTGCCCGAGCACACGACGACGCGGTTCACCTTCTTGGCGTCCAGTTCGTCCACTTCGCCGATCACCGTGCGGAACGAGCCGTTGGCCAGCTCGTCCAGGGTCGACACCGCATCCTTGTGGCGCAGCAGCGACTTGGGTGTCATGACCACCAGGGGCTTGCGCACCTTGCGCAGCATCTGGCGGCGCAGCAGGTGGAAGATCTGCGCCGGGGTGGAAGGCACGCACACCTGGATGTTCTGCTCGGCGCACATCTGCATGTAGCGCTCCAGGCGCGCCGACGAGTGTTCCGGCCCCTGCCCTTCATAGCCGTGGGGCAGCAGCATCACCAGGCCCGACAGGCGCCCCCACTTGGCCTCGCCGGAGGTGATGAACTGGTCGATGACCACCTGGGCGCCGTTGGCGAAGTCGCCGAACTGGGCTTCCCAGATCACCAGCTCGTTGGGCTCGGCGGTGGAGTAGCCGTACTCGAAGCCCAGCACCCCTTCCTCGGACAGCACCGAGTCGATCACCACGAAGGGCGCCTGCTTTTCCTGGATGTGCTGCAGGGGCACGTAGGTGCCGGCGTCCCAGCGCTCCCGGTTCTGGTCGTGCAGCACCGCGTGGCGGTGGAAGAAGGTGCCGCGGCCCACGTCTTCGCCCGACACGCGCACGCCGAAGCCGTTGACCAGCAGGGTGGCGTAGGACAGGTTCTCGGCCATGCCCCAGTCCAGGGGCAGCCGGCCCTCGCCCATGGCCTTGCGGTCCTCGTTGATCTTGAGTACGCGCGCATGCAGGGTGAAGTTGTCGGGCACCTCGGTGATGCGCTGGGCCAGGCGCTTCAACTCCTCCATCGGCACGCGCGTGTCGCACTCGTCGGTGTAGGGCTGGCCGATGAAGGGGCTCCAGTCCACGGCGAACTTGCGCTGATGGTTGGTGAGCACGGGGCTTTCCACCAGGCGGCCCTCGTCCAGGGCGGCGCGGTAATTCCGGATCATCTGTTCCGGCTCGTCCGCCGCGACCACGCCCTGGGTCACCAGCTTGTCGGCGTACAGCTTGCGCGTGCCCGGGTGCGCCGCGATCTTCTTGTACATGAGCGGCTGGGTGACCATGGGCTCGTCCTGCTCGTTGTGGCCCAGCTTGCGGAAGCAGATCAGGTCAATCACCACGTCCTTCCTGAACTCCTGGCGGAATTCCATGGCAAGCTGGGTGACGAAGGCCACCGCCTCGGGATCGTCGCCGTTCACGTGGAAGATCGGCGCCTCGACCATCTTGACGACGTCGGTGCAGTACAGGGTCGAGCGGCTGTCGCGCGGGTCCGAGGTGGTGAAGCCGATCTGGTTGTTGATGACGATGTGCACCGTGCCGCCGGTGCCGTAGCCGCGCGTCTGGGAGAAGTTGAGGGTCTCCTGGACCACGCCCTGGCCGGCGACGGCGGCGCCGCCGTGGATCAGCACCGGGAGCACTTCGGCGCCGGTCTTGTCGCCGCGGCGGCGCTGGCGCGCGTAGACCGAGCCTTCGATCACGGGGTTCACGATTTCCAGGTGCGAGGGGTTGAACGCCAGCGTCACGTGCACCGGGCCGCCGGGAGTGGACAGATCGGAGGAGAAGCCCATGTGGTATTTCACGTCGCCGGCGGACAGCTCCTGGGGGTGCTTGCCTTCGAATTCCGAGAACAGATCCTTGGGCGACTTGCCCAGGGTGTTCACCAGCACGTTGAGGCGGCCCCGGTGGGCCATGCCGATGACGATCTCCTGCACGCCGAGCGACCCGGCCACGCGCACCAGTTCGTCCAGGGCCACGATGGTGCTCTCGCCGCCCTCGAGCGAGAAGCGCTTCTGGCCCACGTACTTGGTGTGGAGATACTTCTCCATGGTCTCCGCGGCGGTGAGGCGCGCCAGGAAGCGCTTGCGCCGCTCCGGCTCGTACCGGGGCGACGAGCGTACCGGCTCCAGGCGGCTCTGGATCCAGCGCTTCTGGGTGATGTCGCTGATGTACATGTACTCGGCGCCGATGGTGCCGCAGTAGGTCTGGCGCAGCGCTTCAAGCACTTCGCGCAGGGTGGCCTGGTCGGGCGCGCCGGCGAAGCTGCCGGTGGCGAAGGTCTGCCCCAGATCGGCCTCGGTGAAGCCATAGAAGGAGGGCTCCAGCTCGGCGACGGCGGGACGCTCCAGACGCTTCAGCGGATCCAGGTTGGCCCAGCGGCTGCCGAGGAAGCGGTAGGCGTTGATGAGCTGCAGCACCGACACCTGCTTCTTCACGTCCGCCGCCGCGGCCGCCGCCGGGACGGGGCGCAGCGCGCCCATCCTGGCGCGCTGGGCGAAGGAGACGATGATCGGCTGATGGGCGACGTCGGGTCCGGCGGCGCCGGGGACGTTCTGCAGCTGGTCGAAGTAATCACGCCAGACCTCGGGCACCGAACCCGGATTGTGGAGATAGGATTCGTACAGCTCTTCGATGAACGGTGCGTTCGAGCCGAAGAGATACGAGTTGCTGAGCATCTGCTTCATCATGGCTTGTGGCCTCTCACGATAGGGGTGAGGAGTGAGGAGGGAGGTGTGAGGGGAGGGCTCGGGGTCACTCCTCGCCCCTCGCTCCTCACACCTCACTCTGGGAGGTTTAACGGTTTGCCATCGGCTGCACGTCGCGTTGCTGGGCGCCGACATAGAGCTGGCGCGGGCGGCCGATCTTGTTCTCGGGATCACCGATCATCTCGTGCCACTGGGCGATCCAGCCGATGGTGCGGGCCAGGGCGAAGATGCCGGTGAACAGCTGCGTGGGGATGCCCAGGGCGCGCTGCACGATGCCCGAGTAGAAGTCCACGTTCGGATAGAGCTTCTTCTCGACGAAGTAATCGTCCTCCAGGGCGATCTTCTCCAGCTCGATGGCCAGCTTGAACAGCGGGTCGTCGTGCAGCCCCAGCTCGTTGAGCACTTCGTGGCAGGTCTCGCGCATGAGCTTGGCGCGCGGGTCGTAGTTCTTGTACACCCGGTGACCGAAGCCCATGAGCTTGAAGGAGTCGTTCTTGTCCTTGGCGCGCTTGATGTACTGGCCGACACGCGACACGTCGCCGATCTCCTCCAGCATCTTGAGGCAGGCCTCGTTGGCGCCGCCGTGGGCGGGACCCCACAGGCAGGCGATGCCGGCGGCGATGCAGGCGAAGGGGTTGGCGCCCGAGGAGCCGGACAGGCGCACGGTGGACGTGGAGGCGTTCTGCTCGTGATCCGCGTGCAGGATCAGGATGCGGTCCAGCGCCCGCACCAGCACCGGGTTCGGCTCGTATTTCTCGGCCGGCGTGGCGAACATCATGTGCATGAAGTTGGCGCTGTAGCTCAGGTCGTTGCGCGGATACATGAAGGGCTGGCCGATGTTGTACTTGTAGGCCATGGCCACGATGGTCGGCATCTTGGCGATCAGGCGGATCGCCGCCACCAGGCGGTGTTCGGGGTTGTTGATGTCGAGGGAGTCGTGGTAGAAGGCCGAAAGCGCCCCGACCACGCCCACCAGGATGGCCATGGGGTGGGCGTCGCGGCGGAAGCCCTGGTAGAAGCGCACCAGCTGTTCGTGCACCATGGTGTGGCGCTTGACGCGGTTAGTCCAGTCGTCGTACTGGGCCTGGTTGGGCAGCTCGCCGTTCTTGAGCAGGTAGCACACCTCGAGGAAGTCGCAGTGCACCGCCAGCTGCTCGATGGGGTAGCCGCGGTAGAGCAGTTCGCCCTTGTCGCCGTCGATGTAAGTGATGCTGGACTTGCAGGCCGCGGTGGACTGGAAACCCGGGTCGTAGGTGAACGTGCCGGTCTTGCCGTAGAGCGAGCGGATGTCGATGACATCGGGGCCGATGCTGCCGCTATAGACCGGGAAATCGACCGACTTGCCATCGATCGTCAGAGTTGCCGTGCGTTGCTGCGTCGTCATGGTTGCGTCCCTGTTTTAGTTGCTACCAAGAAGGCTGCCCCGGCAGCCTTCCCTTACTCTCTCCCCTTCGATACCGCCATTACAGCCCGCGTATCCGCTCCAGCAGGGAAGCGAAGCGCGGGTCCGGGCACTCGCGGCGTCCGTTGAGGAACGCCGTAAGCTCGATATCGTCGTACTTCAGCAGGTCTTCCAGCGCCCCGCGCTCGTCCGACGTGAGCGTGGCAAGGTACCTGTCCAAAAAACGCTGGAGAAGAAGGTCCATCTCCAGCATGCCGCGCCGGCAATGCCAGCGCAGCCGCCGTTCCCACTCGTCCACCGGCTACACCGCCCGCAGGACCATCAAGTCCTTGATCTTGTTGATCGCCTTGGTCGGGTTGAGGCCCTTGGGACAGACGTCCACGCAGTTCATGATGGTGTGGCAGCGGAACAGGCGGTAGGGGTCCTCGAGGTTGTCGAGGCGTTCCGAGGTCGCCTGGTCGCGCGTGTCGGCGATGAAGCGGTAGGCCTGCAGCAGCCCCGCCGGGCCGACGAACTTGTCCGGGTTCCACCAGAACGAGGGGCAGGAGGTGGAGCAGCAGGCGCACAGGATGCACTCGTACAGGCCGTTCAGCTCGTCGCGCTCCTCGGGCGACTGCAGCCTCTCGGTCTCGGGCGGCGGATCGTTGTTGATCAGGTAAGGCTTGATCGAGTGGTACTGCTTGAAGAACTGGGTCATGTCCACGATCAGGTCGCGGATCACCGGCAGCCCCGGCAGCGGCCGCAGCACCACCGGTTCCTTGAGGTCCTTGAGCTCCGTCAGACAGGCCAGGCCGTTCTTGCCGTTGATGTTCATGGCGTCCGAGCCGCACACGCCCTCGCGGCAGGAGCGGCGGAAGGCAATGGAGTCGTCCTTGGCCTTGAGCTTGACCAGCGCGTCGAGCAGCTTGCGGTCGGTTTCGTCCAGTTCCACCGTCACGTCCTGCATGTAGGGCTTGTCGTCCTTGTCCGGATCGTAGCGGTAGACGCTGAATCGCATGGTTCTTGTGGGCATTCGTCTGACTCCTTAGTACGCGCGCTTCTTGAGCTCGATGGGTTCGACCGTCAGCGGCTGGAAGTGCACCGGCTTGTATGCCAGGCGGTTGCCGTCCCGGTACCACAGGGTATGCTTGAGCCACTCCTTGTCGTTGCGGCCGTTGGGGAACTCGGGCGTGTCGGGCGCGTCGTCGCGCACGTGGGCGCCGCGCGACTCCTTGCGCCCTTCCGCCGACACCATGGTCGCCTTGGCCACCTCGATCAGGTTGTCCAGCTCCAGCGCCTCGACCCGGGCGGTGTTGAACACCTGGGACTTGTCCTTGATCTCGGTGCGCGCGGCGCGCTCGGCGATCTGCATGATCTTCTCCACGCCCTGCTTGAGCATGTCGCCGAAGCGGAACACGCCGGCATGCTCCTGCATGACCCGGCGCATGGCCAGCTGGACCTCATGCACCGACTCGCCGTTGGTCTGGGTGTTGAGGCGGTTGATGCGGGCGAGCGACAGGTCGGCGGCGTCCTTGGGCAGCTCCTTGTGAGCCTTGGGCATCTTCTTGAAGTCCTCGATCACCGCCTCGCCCGAGGCCTTGCCGAACACCAGCAGGTCGAGCAGCGAGTTGGTGCCCAGGCGGTTGGCGCCGTGCACCGAGGCGCAGGCGCATTCCCCGGCGGCATAGAAGCCGGGCACCACCACCTCCGGATCGCTCCCCTGCGGGATCACGACGCGGCCCGTGTAGTTGGTGGGAATGCCGCCCATCTGGTAATGGCAGGTGGGCACCACGGGAATCGGCTCCTTGATGGGGTCGACGCCGGCGAACTGGATGGAGATCTCGCGGATGCCGGGCAGGCGCGACATGATCACCTTCGGGTCCAGGTGGGTGATGTCCAGCAGCACGTAGTCCTTGTTGGGCCCGCAGCCGCGGCCTTCCTTGATCTCGGTGGTCATGGCGCGCGACACCACGTCGCGCGAGGCCAGATCCTTGGCGTTGGGCGCGTAGCGTTCCATGAAGCGCTCGCCGCTGCTGTTGCGCAGGATGCCGCCCTCGCCGCGCACGCCTTCGGTGATCAGCACGCCGGCACCGGACACGCCGGTCGGGTGGAACTGCCAGAACTCCATGTCCTCCAGGGGGATACCGGCGCGCGCCGCCATCCCCAGGCCGTCACCGGTGTTGATGAAGGCGTTGGTGGACGAGTAGTAGATGCGCCCGGCGCCGCCGGTGGCGAACAGGGTGGCCTTGGCGTGGAAGATGGTGATTTCGCCCGTTTCCATTTCCAGGGCGGTGACGCCCAGCACGTCGCCGTCCTGGTCGCGGATGAGGTCGAGCGCCATCCACTCGACGAAGAACTGGGTGTTGGCCCTGACGTTCCTCTGGTACAGGGCATGCAGCATGGCATGTCCGGTGCGGTCGGCCGCGGCACAGGAGCGGCGCACCGGCTTCTCGCCGAAGTTGGACATGTGGCCGCCGAAGGGGCGCTGATAGATCTTGCCGTTGTCCAGGCGGTCGAAGGGCATGCCGTAGTGCTCAAGCTCGATCACCACCTCGTTGGCCTTGCGGCACATGAACTCGATGGCGTCCTGGTCGCCCAGCCAGTCGGAGCCCTTGACGGTGTCGTACATGTGCCAGTGCCAGTGGTCTTCCTCGGAATTGCCCAGCGAGGCGGCCACGCCGCCCTGGGCGGCGACGGTGTGCGAGCGGGTCGGGAACACCTTGGTCAGGACCGCGGTCTTGAGGCCGGCTTCCGACAGTTGCAGCGCGGCGCGCAGGCCCGCGCCACCCGCGCCGACGATCACCGCGTCGAAGGTACGCTTATTGACTTTCACTTAGAGCCTCCACAGAACCTGCACGGCCCAGCCGGCGTAGCCGACCAGGAGCACGATCACCACCACGTGCAGCGCCAGGCGCACCGCCGTGGGCTTGATGTAATCCATGAAGATGTCGCGCACGCCGATCCAGGCGTGGTAGAGCAGCGCCACCACGAACAGGAAGGAGGCGAAGCGCAGCCAGCCCTGGGACATGAAGGCTCGCCAGCCGTCGTAGCCGGCGGGACGCTGGGCCAGCAGGGAAACGGCGAACACCACCGTATACAGCGCCATGATCACCGCGGTCATGCGCTGGGCCAGCCAATCCTTGAGGCCGTAATGGGCCCCGACGACGACGCGTTTCACCATAGCGCGACTCCCAGGATGACCGTCAGGGTGAGGCTCACCGCCAGCACCGCGCGGGCCGAGGCGCGGGCGGGTTTCAGCTCGATGCCCTTGTTGAGATCCAGGAACAGGTAGCGGATGCCGGCACAGAAGTGATGCAAATAGGCCCAGGTGAGGCCTAGCAGGATCAGTTTCACCAAGGGACTGGCCACCACCGCCTTGAAGCGCTCGAAGCTCTCGGCGGAGGCGAGGCTGAGATCGAACAGATGGATGAGCAGGGGAAGCATCAGGAACAGGCCGGCGCCGCTGATGCGATGCAGGATGGAGACTATGCCCGGCACCGGCAGCCTGATCTTGGTCAGGTCCAGGTGTTTGGGGCGCTCTTTCTTCAATGCAAGTTGTGACATGTGCAATTCCCCTTCAAACATGGCGCGGTCAAGTCCTCCCGCCGCGCACTCACCTAAAAGAACAAATTATAGACCTCTAAAAAACCTCGATTTCGCGCCTCAGCTCAGTTCGTTGAGGTAGTAGTGCTCGGCGGTCGAATACAGGCCGCGGCGCCACTCCACCGGCTTGTCGCCGTAGGTATAGGTGACACGCTCCACGGACAGCAGCGGGCTGCCCTCCGCCACCTGCAGCAGCTCGGCGGTGCGTCGATCGGCGGCCACCGCGCGCACGTGCTCGTCGGCGCGGATCATGCGCACGCCGAAGCGCGTCTCGAACAGGCCGTAGAGGGAGCCCTGATGCTCCTGGAGCGTCTCCAGGGACAGCCCCTGGAAGGTCTCTCCGGGCAGGTAGATCTCGTCCACCACCACCGGCCTGCCCTTGAACTTGAGCAGGCGGCGCACGATGATGATGGGCGCGCCGGGCTCGATGCGCAGGATGCGCGACGCTTCCTGGCCCGCCTTGGCGCGCCAGCACTCGAGGGGCACGCTCTCGGGCGACACCAGGATGCCGTCATTGGGAACGAGACGCAGAAAGCGGAAGAAGGAGCGGGGATCGTTGTGCGAGGCAACAAAAGTGCCTTTGCCCTGCTTGCGCACCAGGAGGTTTTCGGCCGCCATTTCGTCGATGGCCTTGCGCACGGTCCCCTGACTTACATTAAACCGGGCGGCCAGATCCATCTCGCTCGGGATCGCCTCGCCGGGACGCCACTCGCCCGATTCGAGCGCCTGCATAATCAGGGCCTTGATCTGGCGGTAGAGCGGGCTGAAAGTGGGCGATTCCTGTACCATGGCGCGTATTTCAGCACAAATCGCCCAACCAGTCTATAGACTGTCTTATGTTAGTTATAAGATATAAGATGTAACATTGACACGGTGCAAAAACCCTCCTAGTATTCAAGCTCATCCGCGGTCCATCCAACACCTTGTTTTCAAAGGCGCTCGCGCGCTTATGACGGGGCGCTACCGGGATCGCACAAAGGGTTTTCAATCAATCGCTTCGAAGGAGTTCGTTCCATGGCTAAAGCACCCGTCCGAGTTGCAGTCACCGGCGCCGCCGGCCAGATCGGCTACAGCCTGCTGTTCCGCATCGCCAGCGGCGAAATGCTGGGCAAGGATCAGCCCGTCATCCTGCAACTGCTCGAAATCACCCCCTCGCTGCCCGCCCTGAAGGGTGTCGTCATGGAACTGGAGGATTGCGCCTTCCCGCTGCTGCAGGGCGTGGTGCAGACCGACGATCCCAAGGTGGCGTTCAAGGACGCTCAGGTGGCCCTGCTGGTCGGTGCCCGGCCGCGTAGCAAGGGCATGGAGCGCAAGGACCTGCTGGAAGCCAACGGCGCGATCTTCACCACCCAGGGCCGGGCGCTCAACGAGGTGGCGGACCGCAACGTCAAAGTGCTGGTGGTGGGCAATCCGGCCAACACCAACGCCTACATCGCCATGAAGAGCGCGCCCGATCTGCCCAAGCAGAACTTCACCGCCATGCTGCGCCTGGACCACAACCGCGCCCTGTCCCAGATCGCCGCCAAGACCGGCAAGCCGGTGGATGGCATCGAGAAGCTGGTGGTGTGGGGCAACCACTCCCCCACCATGTATCCCGACTACCGCTTCGCCACCATCGGCGGCCAGAGCGTCAAGCAGATGATCAACGACGAGGCGTGGAACCGGGACGTGTTCATTCCCACCGTGGGCAAGCGGGGTGCGGCCATCATCGAAGCGCGCGGCCTGTCCTCCGCCGCCTCCGCCGCCAACGCCGCCATCGACCATGTGCGCGACTGGTGGCTGGGCACCAACGGCAAGTGGGTCACCATGGGCATCCCCTCGGACGGCTCCTACGGCATTCCCGAAGACATCATCTATGGCTTCCCGGTGACCTGCGCCAATGGCAAGTACGAAATCGTCAAGGGCCTGGACATCGACGCCTTCAGCCGCGAGAAAATGGACGCCACGCTCAAGGAACTGCTGGAAGAGCGCGACGGCGTCAAGCACCTGCTGGGTTGATGCGTGGAAGAGTGAGGAGTGAGGGGTGAGCTGTCATGACTTCCGCTCTGCACCCCTCCTCCGTCCTCTATAGGGACAGCAAGCCCTTCCCCGCCCTGCCCGCGTGCGAGCACTACGCCGGAGCCGAGAAGCTGATCCTCAAGGCCCTGCAACTGCAGCAGCAGATGGGCCCCCTGTTCGACGTCACCTGCGACTGCGAGGACGGCGCCCCCGCCGGGCGCGAGCGGGAGCATGCGCAGATGGTGGCGGCGCTGATCGCCTCCGGCGACAACCGGCACGACCGGGTCGGCCTGCGCGTGCATGACATCACCCATCCCCACTGGCACGCCGACATGGAGATCGTGCTGTCCCGGGCGGGACAGCGCCTGGCCTACGTGACCCTGCCCAAAGTCGGCGGCCGCCAGGATGCCCAGACCATGATCATGGCCCTGCGCGCCATCGAAAAGGCGGCGGGGCTGACGCGCCAGATTCCGGTGCATGTGCTGATCGAGACCCATGGGGCGCTGCGCGAGGTGCACGACATTGCCGCCCTGCCCGGCGTGGAAGTGCTCGACTTCGGCCTGATGGATTTCGTCAGCGGGCACCACGGGGCGATTCCCGCCTGGGCCATGAAGAGCCCCGGCCAGTTCGAACATCCCCTGGTGGTGCGCGCCAAGTGCGAGATCGCGGCGGCGGCCCTGGGCCATGGCGTGGTGCCCGCCCACAACGTCACCACCGAGCTGCGCGACACCACGGTGGTGTTCAACGATGCCAGGCGCGCCCGGGAGCAGTTCGGCTATCTGCGCATGTGGAGCATCCATCCCAACCAGATCCAGCCCATCGTGGACGCCATGCGCCCGGACTTCGCCGAAGCGGCGGAAGCGGCGGAGATCCTCGCCGCCGCCCAGGACGCCGCCTGGGGCCCCATCCAGCACGGCGGGCGGCTGCACGACCGGGCGTCCTACCGCTACTACTGGGAGCTGCTGCAGCGCGCGCGCCTGACCGGCGTCCCTCTGCCGGAGGCGATCCGGGCGCGCTTCTTCGCTTGATCCTGACTGTGAGCGCTTCTTACTCGGGCAGGGCGATCTTCTGATCGGTGCTGAACTGGTAGTCGCGGAACACGTGTTCCGCGGTGAGGATCTGGTAGCTGCCGTCGGGCAGCCGGCGCGTGGTGTCCTTGAGGCGATAGGTGTAGTGGCCGCAGGTCCAGCAGTCGAAGTTGCGCATGTGGGTGCATAGGCAGGTCTTGTCCATCACCGAGATCTTCTTGGCATGGGGATGGGCGGCGACCTCGCGGTTGTAGGCCACGATATAGGCGCAGCTGCCGTTGCTGTCGAGCAGGTAGCCGTAGGCCTCGCAGTTGGGGCGGATGCCGGCGCCGATGGCCGGGCTGTTCTTGAGCATGCGCATGGGGTAGCCAGTGGGCGAGATGGTGTTTACCTCGATGTCGTCCTCGTTCGCCTTGAAATACTCCTGCTTCACCTTCTCGGGCAGGCCGCACTCCCGGGTGACGGTGAAGCGCGTGGCCACCTGCACGGCGGCGGCGCCCTGCTCCAGGAAGGAGACGGCGTCGCTGCCGGTGAAGATGCCGCCGGCGGGGATGAGGGGGATGTCGAGCTGCTCGGCGCACAGCCAGTCGCGGATCTCCGCCACGATGGTGGCCAGATCGTAGCTTGCCCAGTCCATGCCGCAGCCCAGGTGGCCGCCGGCGAGCGGGCCCTCGACCACGATGTAGTCGGGCAGCCGGTTGAGCCTGGCATTCTTGCGCAGAAAGAGCTGCAGGGCGCGCAGCGAGGAGACGATGATGCCCAGCTTGGCGTCGCGGAAGCGCGGGTGATCCTCGATCAGGGCAAGAGAGCCCAGGTGCAGACCGGCGGACAGGGTGATACCGTCGATGCCCGCGTCCAGCGCCGCCGACAGGCGCACGCGCAGGGTCTCGCGCGGCGCGTTCATGGTGAGCTTTTCCATGCAGTTGATGAAGATCAGCCCCTCGCCGCGCTTGGCCTCCATGGTGCGGCCCACGTGCAGCCGGGTGGCCTCGGCCAGGCACCCCAGGTCGAACAGCACTTTGGACTTGTCCGGGTTGGCGACGTTGTACTTGTACTGCTGCAGCTTTTCCTTGACGAACTTGGTCTGGAAACGCCGGTCCGACACCGTCGGCACCATGGCATCGGAAATGTGCCCGATGCCTCCCAGCCGCGCCGCTTCCAGCGCCAGCTCGGCGGTGGAAATGTCCACCCCCATGCCGCCCACGACGATGGGCACGTACTCTTTCTTGCCGAACCGCAGACGGAAATCGTCTACCCGCTTCATTCTCTACCTTCCAATCCTTCCGCCGCCGAATCCGGCGAACCCGCAATCGTACCTGAAAGCCGAACTACCAGACAGTTTTGATGAACGGGCAGGTTCGCAGTTTTTCGTCGGCGGTCACCAGCGGGGCGGCGAGCTTCAGCGCCGTTGCGGCGATCATCCGGTCCGCATGATCTCCGTGCATGTCATCGCCGAGGCCGCCCGCCAAGCAGGCGATCTCGTCCGACACGGCCTCGAAGCGCAGTTCCGGCAGGAGTCGCGCCACCGCCAGCCACTGCTCCACGGGAAGGGTGAACTGCAGCCGTCCGCAGCGCACGGCGGTGACGATCTCGAAGACACTGATGGCGGAGGCCACCACGGCTTCGGCAGCGGCCGCCGCCTGGATGGCCCGGCGCGCCTTGGAAGAAAGCTCGGGCGCGCCGCTCAGCCACCACACCAAGGCGTGGGTGTCGAGCACGATCAACGGTTCGCCTCCCATTCCTCCGGCGGCACCACCGGCTCGAACGGCGCATCGTAGCGGACCACGCTGCCACGCAGCCGCGCCCGGGCCGTTTCGGCCTGGTCGGGCTCCGCCCGGGGTGGAACGATTTCCGCGATCACCTTGCCCCGCACCGTCACGCGCACGGTCTCACGGCGCTCCACCCGGGCCAGATACCGGGGAAGATGCTGGCGGAGCGTACTTACATTGATGTCCTTCATGGCACGCCTCGCAAATGTACAGACATATCGTACAATCAAGTAGTTAGTTTACGTGTAAAGTGCGAGAATGGTGAAACGCCACCTGCCTCAGCACGCTCCACACCGACAATGGCAACGGCCGATCACAATCAAGTGCCTGAGACCCTGGAACGCCGCCCGGAAGCGCGAACATTTAAGGTGGAGGATCTGCTCGCCGAAGTGCAGCGCGGTCGAGTGCGCATCCCTTCCTTTCAACGGGGGCTAAAGTGGACCCGAGAGGACGCAAAGAAGCTCATCGACAGCCTCTATCGCGGCTATCCGGTGGGAACCTTGCTCTTCTGGGAAACCGCTGCCGAAGGAGGAGATGTACGCTTCGGTTCTCTCACCTTCAGTGCAGAAAGCCGGTCGGACGCCCTCTGGGTGGTGGATGGCCAGCAGCGCATCGTCTCTCTTGCCCGGGTGCTATTGGCGCCCGAGCCCGACCAGGATGATTTCGCGCTCTATTTTGACCTGGATACGGGAGAATTCGTCACCCCGCCCTCGATTCCGAAGCGGAGTGCAGCCCCGGCCCGCTGGCTGCCCATGACCGAGGTGCTGGACTCCCAGCGGCTGATCCGGTGGCTGCTGGACCAAGCGCCAGCAAATAGGGAGCGGCAAGATCGGGCAATCGATTTGGGCAAACGCATCCGGGAATACGACATCCCCGCCTATGTGGTACGTACCGACAGCGAGGCAACGCTGCGGGATGTCTTTAATCGCATCAATTCATCCGGCAAGCGGCTGGAGGCTTCTGAAGTCTTCGACGCCTTGAACGGCGCTCGCTCCCAGACGCGGCCGGCCACGATTCCGGAAATCGCGTCCGAGTTGGAAACGCTTGGCTTTGGCCGCGTTGAAGACAAGATCCTCTATCGTTTGCTGCGCGTTCTGCAGGGGGAAGACGTCACCGAAGGTGCCAAGGACGAACCGTTGAAGCTTTCGGCGGACGAGGCGGAGCGTGCCTACCGCCAAACGGCTAAGACGGCGCGCGACGTCATCCAGTTCCTGAAAAAGGACGTCGGCATCCCCCACTACGACTTGCTGCCCTACAAGCAGCCGTTCGTCACCCTCGGGAAGTTCTTCCAACATCACCCGGCCCCCCGGCCGCGCTCCCGGGATCTGCTCGTACGCTGGGTCTGGCGCGGAGCGTTGAATGGAGCACATCGGGGCGACACGGTATCGACCCGCAAGGCTCTGGACCGCATTGTCGCAGACAGCGAGGAGGCATCCGTGCAGCGAATGCTGGATATGGTTAAAGAGCGGCCCAAGGCATTTCCGAACGTGCTTGATCCCTTCAACTTCCGCTTCGCCGCCAGCAAATTGCAGGCGCTCGCGCTCATGGAACTCGGCCCGCGCGATCTCGAAACGGGGGCGCTGCTTCACCTGGGAGAGCTTCTCAGTGAGACACCGCCGGACCAGGACCCGCCCTTTGTGCAGATCATCGGGTCCATTGCCGGGAACGACACTGCGATCATCCAATCGGTCGCCAACCGACTCGCCCACCCGGGCCGCTCCAGACTTCGCCAACTGTTAGTGAGCGTGCAGGACCCGGCGATATTGGCTTCCCACGGCATCACCAAGGCGGCAATCGCGGCGCTGCGCGCTGGCGACGCGAAGCAGTTCCTCACGTTGAGGGCGGGGCACCTGGGTCCCCATTTCAACCGCTTCTTCCAGGGCAACGCCCGTTGGGATGAACTGGATCGACCTTCGCTGTCGTCGCTTGTCGTCCCGGACGGGGAGGATTGAGTGGAAACCACCAACCGCCTGCGGGTGTTACTGCACGATACCGCGGTCGGTACTTTGACCTTAAGCCGGAACGACGGCTGCCAATTCCGACTTCTCGAATCCTATAAACGGGCTTATCCCCGTCCGGTGCTGGGACAACAATTTCTGGACGATCTGGATCGGACCCACAGCAGCCGCACCCGTGTGCCGGCATGGTTCGCCAACCTGTTGCCGGAGGGACCGTTGCGCGACTTGATAGCGAAGCAGGCTGGCGTCACGCCTACGCGGGAGTTCTTCCTGCTCCATCATTTGGGTGCGGATCTACCCGGCGCGGTACGCATAGTCACCGAGGAACCGCTGACCGAGATGGGGGAACCTGAGGTTTCGGAGGCCCAAGGCCAGGCGCTAAACCACTCCTGGCATTTCTCTCTGGCCGGAGTGCAGCTCAAGTTCTCCGCCCGGAGAGCGGAGCGCGGGCTTACCATTCCCGTCACCGGTCAGGGTGGCGATTGGATCGTCAAGTTGCCCGACGCCCGCTATCCGAAAGTACCGGAAAACGAGCATGCCACCATGAATTGGGCCGCCGCGAGCGGCATTCGCATCCCCGAATTGGAACTGGTCGATGTGGGGGAGATATCGGGCCTGCCCGCTTCCTTGGGCGCTTTCCGCGAACGGCTTGCCCTGGCCGTGCGCCGGTTCGATCGGCCGGCGCCTGGCCGACGGGTCCATATGGAGGATTTTGCCCAGGTTCTGGGGCTGTACCCGGAAGAAAAGTATCAGCGGTACAACTACGAAACACTGGCCCGCCTGATCCTTTCTTTGACCGGGGAAACGGGTCTGGAGGAATTCATCCACCGGCTCGTTTTCATCATCGTTTCCGGCAACGGCGACGCCCACCACAAGAACTGGACGCTCCTTTACCCCGACGGCGTGAGCGCAGAACTCTCTCCAGCCTATGACCTGGTCTCCACGATTCAATACATGGGAGATGACCGGCTTGCCCTAAACCTTGCCAAATCGAAACGCTGGGAAGACGTGACCATGGATTCCTTCCATCGGATGGCACGCAAGATCGGTACAAACGAACGGGACATGGCGGCGCGCGTTGAGGCGGCGATAGACTCGATCCTGAGCGCTTGGCATGACTCCAGCTCCGATTTTGGCTACGACGCCAAAGCGCGCAACATCATCGAACGGCACATGGAGCGGATTCCTCTGCTCGGAAACCGCTGATAGCGGGCAGACCCACGAGTAAATGGTCCCGCTATAGCCCAGAAAAGGGCAAGGCGGCGCCCTCCATGGAGCGCCGCCTTCTCTCTCTGACAAGGACCGGATACTCAGACTTCCACGCTGTTCGCCACTTCCCTGAACTCGTCGATCTGATCGAAGTTCATGTAGCGATAGATGTCGGCGGCCTTCTGGTTCACCACATTCACCTGCTCCATGTACTCGGCCACCGTCGGGATCTTGCCCAGCAGCGCGCACACGGCGGCGAGTTCCGCCGAGCCGAGATAGACCCGGGTGTCTATCCCCAGGCGGTTGGGGAAGTTGCGGGTCGAGGTGGACATGGCGGTGCTCCCCTTCCTGATCTGCGCCTGGTTGCCCATACACAGGGAGCAGCCGGGCATTTCCATGCGCGCGCCCGACTTGCCCAGCACGCCGTAGTAACCCTCCTCGTTGAGGATCATGGCGTCCATCTTGGTGGGGGGCGCGATCCACAGGCGCGTGGGGATGTCGGCCGCGCCATCCAGCACCTTGCCGGCGGCGCGGAAGTGGCCGATGTTGGTCATGCACGAGCCGATGAACACCTCGTCGATCTTGTCGCCGGCCACTTCCGACAGGAGCTTCACGTCGTCCGGGTCGTTGGGGCAGGCGACGATGGGCTCCTTGATCTCGGCGAGATCGATCTCGATGACGGCGGCGTACTCGGCGTCCGCGTCCGGAGCCAGCAGCGAGGGATTGGCGATCCAGGCCTCCATGGCCTTGATGCGCCGCTCCAGGGTGCGCCGGTCCTGGTAGCCGTTGGCGATCATCCACTTCATGAGCGTGATGTTGGAGCGCATGTACTCGATGATCGGCTCCTTGTTGAGGCGCACGGTGCAGGCGGCGGCGGAGCGCTCGGCGGAGGCGTCCGACAGCTCGAAGGCCTGCTCCACCTTGAGATCCGGCAGGCCCTCGATCTCCAGGATGCGGCCGGAGAAGATGTTCTTCTTGCCCTTCTTCTCGACCGTGAGCAGGCCCTGCTTGATGGCGTAGTAGGGGATGGCATTGACCAGGTCGCGCAGGGTGACGCCCGGCTGCATCTTGCCCTTGAAGCGCACCAGAACCGACTCGGGCATGTCCAGGGGCATCACGCCCGTGGCGGCGGCGAAGGCCACCAGGCCCGAGCCCGCCGGGAAAGAGATGCCGATGGGGAAGCGGGTGTGGGAGTCGCCGCCGGTGCCCACCGTGTCGGGCAGCAGCAGGCGGTTGAGCCACGAATGGATGACGCCGTCGCCCGGGCGCAAGGACACGCCGCCGCGGGTGCTGATGAAGGACGGCAGCTCCCGGTGCATCTTCACGTCCACCAGCTTGGGATAGGCGGCAGTGTGGCAGAAGGACTGCATCACCAGGTCGGCGGAGAAGCCCAGGCAGGCCAGATCCTTGAGTTCGTCCCGGGTCATGGGGCCGGTGGTGTCCTGGGAGCCGACGGTGGTCATGCGCGGCTCGCAGTAGGTGCCCGGGCGGATGCCCTTGCCCTCGGGCAGGCCGCAGGCGCGGCCCACCATCTTCTGGGCCAGGGTGTAGCCCTTGCCCGTCTCCGCCGGCGCCTTGGGCAGCCGGAACAGGGTGGAGGGCGGCAAGCCCAGGGCTTCGCGCGCCTTGGCGGTGAGGCCGCGGCCGATGATCAGGGGAATACGGCCGCCGGCGCGCACTTCATCCAGGATCACTTCCGACTTGTAGCTGAAGGTGGAAATGACCTGGCCGTTCTTCTCGATCCTGCCCTCATAGGGGTAGATGTCGATGACATCGCCCATTTCCATCCTGGTGACGTCGCACTCGATGGGGAACGCGCCGGCATCCTCCTGGGTGTTGAAGAAGATGGGGGCGATCTTGCCGCCCAGGCAGAAGCCGCCGTAGCGCTTGTTGGGCACGAAGGGGATGTCCTCGCCGGTCCACCAGATCACCGAGTTGGTGGCGGACTTGCGCGAGGAGCCGGTGCCCACCACGTCGCCCACATAGGCCACCGGATGACCCTTCTGCTTCAGGGCGTCGATGGTCTTGATGGGACCCACCTTGCCCGGCTCGTCGGGGGTGATGCCCTCGCGCGGGTTCTTCAGCATGGCCAGCGCATGCAGCGGGATGTCCGGGCGCGACCAGGCGTCGGGGGCGGGCGAGAGGTCGTCGGTGTTGGTCTCGCCCGAGACCTTGAACACGGTGACGGTGATTTTCTGTGGCACTTCCGGGCGCGAGGTGAACCACTCGGCCTCCGCCCAGGACTGGAGCACCGCGCGGGCGTTCGCGTTGCCCTGGTCCGCCTTGTCCTTCACGTCGTGGAAGTAGTCGAACATGAGCAGGGTGTTCTTCAGGCCCTGGGCGGCCACGGCGCCCACCTGGGCGTCGTCCAGCAGGTCGATCAGGGGCCTGACGTTGTAGCCGCCCAGCATGGTGCCCAGCAGCTCGGTGGCCTTCTCGCGGGAGATCAGGCCACAGGCCTCCTGGCCCTTGGCGACCCGGGCCAGGAACTCGGCCTTGACCTTGGCGGCGTCGTCCACGCCGGCCGGCACGCGGTGGGTGAGCAGATCGACGAGAACACCCTCCTCGCCCGCCGGCGGATTCATCAGCAGGGCGACCAGTTCGCTGGTCTGCTGGGCGGTAAGGGGCAGGGGCGGGATACCGAGCGCCGCGCGCTCGGCGACATGCTGGCGATAGGCTTGTAGCACGACGGGTCCTTCCAAACGTGGTTGCAGTGGCGGCCAAAGCTTCGGCGCAACTCCTTATTTTTCTTGGCGAATCCGAGACTGCCAAGGCACAGGAGGGGAATGGCCGAGCAAAGTCTTATATATATTATCTTTTTCCCAAGTCCAAGGGAAGAACCGGCCTTCCTCCCCCAGGACGCCGCAAAGACCAGGCCGGGCCGCTATCATTGAAAGGTTCCGGACGTCCTGGCTGTACCTCCCCCGATTGCCAAGGAGCTCCCATGACTCGAACCCGCGTTCGCCTCGCCACCTTCGCCGCCGCCGGCCTGCTGGGCGCCCACGCCGCGCTGGCGGCCGATCTGCCCAAGCGCCGGTCGGGCCTGTGGCAGATCACCAACTCCAGCCCCGGCATGCCCGCCGGCGGCATGACCATGCAGCAGTGCATCGACGAGAATACCGACGACATGATGCGCCAGTCCCTGGGCGGCGCCACCGACACCCAATGCGCCCAGCAGGAGGTCAGGCGCGAGGGCGAGCGCATGATCGTCACCTCGGTCTGCCGGATGGGCGGCACCACCGCCACCACGCGCGCAGTGTTCACCGGCAAGCTGGACTCGAACTACCGGGCCGAGATCAAGTCGTCCTATGACCCTCCCATGATGGGCATGAAGGAAGGGACGGCGGTCCTGGAGGCCAAGTGGCTCGGCCCCTGCAAGCCGGGCCAGAAGCCGGGCGACATGGTGCTGCCCAACGGCATGACCATCAATCCCGGCGCCATGCCGAAAATGCCGGGCGGAACACCGATGATGCGTTGACCTAACCGCAGATAACGCAAAGAACGCAAAGTATCGCAAAGACTGCAAAGGAAAATCCCCAAGCAGTTCCATCCACCCACCGGGTGAGGATCTTCTTTGCGTCCTTGGCGTCTTTGCGATCTTTGCGTTTAAAGCGGTTTCAATTGAGGTTTCTAGGGTTAAACAAGAGAAAGGAAAAGTTCATGAGCCACAACCTGTTCAACACCCTGCGCGAGTTCCGGCCGGGCTCCGGCAGGACCGGGAAGTTCTACAGCCTGCCCGCCCTGGAAGAAGCGGGCGTGGGCAAGGTGTCGCGGCTGCCGGTATCGCTGCGCATCGTCCTGGAGGCGGTGCTGCGCAACTGCGACGGCAAGAAGGTCACCGAAGAGCACGTGCGCCAGCTGGCCAACTGGGGGCCGACGGCGGCGCGCACGGAAGAGATCCCCTTCGTCGTGGCGCGCGTGGTGCTGCAGGACTTCACCGGCGTGCCGCTGCTATGCGACCTGGCCGCCATGCGCGACGTCGCCGCCAAGCTGGGCAGGAATCCCAAGACCATCGAGCCCCTGGTGCCGGTGGACCTGGTGGTGGACCACTCGGTGCAGATCGACTACTACGGCTCCAAGGAGGCGCTGCGCAAGAACATGGAGCTGGAGTTCGAGCGCAACTTCGAGCGCTACCAGTTCATGAAGTGGGGCATGCAGGCCTTCGACACCTTCAAGGTGGTGCCGCCGGGCATCGGCATCGTGCACCAGGTGAACCTGGAGTACCTGTTCCGCGGCGTGCAGCGGCGCGGCGAGCTGTACTTCCCGGACACCCTGGTGGGCACCGATTCCCACACCACCATGATCAACGGTGCCGGCGTGGTCGGCTGGGGCGTGGGCGGCATCGAGGCGGAAGCGGGCATGCTGGGCCAGCCGGTGTACTTCCTCACCCCCGACGTCATCGGCGTCGAGCTGACCGGCCGGCTGCGCGAAGGCGTCACCGCCACCGACCTGGTGCTCACCATCACCGAGATGCTGCGCAAGGAAAAGGTGGTGGGCAAGTTCGTCGAGTTCTTCGGCGAGGGCGCCGCCAACCTGACAGTGACCGACCGGGCGACGATAGCCAACATGGCGCCCGAGTACGGCGCCACCATGGGCTTCTTCCCCATCGACCAGGCGACCGTGGACTTCCTGCGCGGCACGGGACGCAGCGACGCGGAGGTGGACGCCTTCGCCGCCTACTTCAAGGCCCAGGGCATGTTCGGCATGCCCAAGGCGGGCCAGGTGGAATATACCAAGGTGCTCACCCTCGACCTGTACGACGTCGCGCCCTCCCTGGCGGGGCCGAAGCGGCCCCAGGACCGCATCGAGATCGGCCACGTCAAGGCCAAGTTCCGCGACCTGTTCGCCGCGCCGGTGGCGGAGAACGGCTTCGGCAAGCGCGCCGCGGAGCTGGACCAGCGCTTCAAGACCCGGGATGGCATCGACATCGGCTCGGGCGACGTGCTGATCGCCGCCATCACCTCCTGCACCAACACCTCCAATCCCAGCGTGCTCATCGCCGCCGGCCTGCTGGCCAAGAAGGCGGTGGAGCGCGGCCTGACGGTCAAGCCCCACATCAAGACTTCGCTGGCGCCCGGATCCCGGGTGGTGACCGAGTATCTCCAGCGCGCCGGGCTGCTGCCCTACCTGGAGCAGCTGGGCTTCACCGTTGCCGCCTACGGCTGCACCACCTGCATCGGCAACGCCGGCCCGCTGGCGGAATCCATCGACGAGGCCATCACCGCCCACGACCTGGTGTGCGCGGCGGTGCTGTCGGGCAACCGCAATTTCGAGGCGCGCATCCATCCCAACATCCGCGCCAACTTCCTCGCCTCGCCGCCCCTGGTGGTGGCCTATGCCCTGGCCGGCACGGTGCTGAAGGACTTGATGACCGAGCCGGTGGGCCGGGACAAGGACGGCACCGAGGTGTGGATCGGCGACATCTGGCCCGGCAGCCAGGAGATCGAGGCGTGCATGAAGTACGCCATGGACCCGGAAACCTTCCGCCGGCTCTACAGCGATCTCACCAGGGACCACGACCTGTGGAACAACATCCCGGCGCCGAGCGGCCAGGTCTATGACTGGCCCAAGTCCACCTACATCGCCCGGCCGCCCTTCTTCGATGACTTCGACATGCAGCCGGGCGGGGTGGCCGACATCCGCGGCGCCAAGCCTCTCCTGATGCTGGGCGATTCCGTCACCACCGACCACATCTCGCCGGCGGGGTCCTTCAAGCCCGCCACGCCGGCGGGCAAGTGGCTCATGGAACAGGGGGTGCAGCTGGCCGCCTTCAACTCCTACGGGTCCCGGCGCGGCAACCACGAGGTCATGATCCGCGGCACCTTCGCCAATGTGCGCATCAAGAACCTGATGCTGCCGCCCAAGGAGGACGGCTCGCGCATCGAGGGCGGCTACACCCTGTTCGAGGGCAGGCAGACGACGGTGTTCGAGGCGGCCTCGGAGTACCAGAAGCGCGGCATCCCGACCGTGGTGCTGGCGGGCGAGGAGTACGGCACCGGCTCCAGCCGCGACTGGGCGGCCAAGGGCACACAGCTGCTCGGGGTGCGCGCCGTCATCGCCCGCAGCTTCGAGCGCATCCACCGCTCCAACCTGGTGGGCATGGGCGTGCTGCCGCTGCAGTTCAAGGGCAAGGACAGCATCGACACCTTGCACCTGAAGGGCGACGAGACCTTCGACGTGCTGGGCATCGACGAAAACCTCGAGCCGCAGCGGGACCTGACCCTGGCCATCACCCGCGCCAACGGCGCCCGGGAGGAGATCAAGGTGCTGTGCCGCATCGATACCGCCATCGAGGTGGATTACTACCTGCATGGCGGCATCCTGCCGTACGTGCTCAGGCAGCTGCTGGCGGCGGCGTAGGAAGATCCAGGGGCCGGCTCAGGGCGTCCCGTAAGCTCGCGCCGGGCGCAGGATGGGCCGTAGCGCGAGCAGGCCCAACAGCGGGCCGATCGCCAGGGCCAGGAAAAGATAGTCGGCGCTCAGCCCCTGGGCGAGGACGTTGAGCAGCTGGATGCTGAAGATGGTGATGGCAAAGCCGATGCAATTGGCGATAGTAAGGGCGGAGCCCACCAGCCCGGCCGGCGCGTTCTGGGCATTGAGGGCCGAGAACTGGGGCGAGTCGCCGACCACGGTGATGCCCCAGAAGACCAGGAAAGCCAGAAAGACCGGCGTGGGTGCATGGAACATCAGGGGCGAGATGACGCAGCACAGCCCCGAGGCGGCGAGCTGGGCGAAGGCGACGGGGGCACTGCCCACCCGCAGCGACGCGACGCCTCCCCCCGCACAGCCGAAGGCGCCGGCGGCGATGACGATGAAGGCCCAGAGGGAAACGTTCAGGGCGCCTGCCCCGCTTTGCGCCCCATGGGCGGCCAGCACCACGGGGACAAAGGCCCAGAAGGCATAGAGCTCCCACATGTGACCGAAATAGCCGAAGGCCGAGGCGCGGAATGCGCGCGAGCGGAAAATCACCGCGAGCGCCTTCGGATCGAACCTCGTGCCCTTGACGAGATAGGGGCCGTCGGGCACGAGCCATAGCATCAGCAGGCCGCCGCCCAAGGCGACGAGGGACACGGCGACGGTGACCGCCTCCCATGGCAGGCGTTGCCCGGCGGCCCTGAGCAGATGGGGAAAGGCCGTACCCACCACCAGCGCGCCGACCAGCAGTCCGAGGGCGTTGCCCAGGCCGCGCTGATACCAGCCGGTGGCGATCTTCATGCCCACCGGATAGATGCCCGCCAGGAAGAAACCGGTGAGGAAGCGCAGCACGAGCAGCCCCGCCAGACCCTCGGCCAGGACATACACCCCAAGGTTGGTCGTGGCCCCGAACAGCGAGCACAGCAGGAACACCTTGCGCGGCGAGAACCGGTCGGCGACGGTGAAGAAGGCGAACGTCAGGGTGCCTGTGATGAATCCCAGCTGCACCGCGGAAGTGACATAGCCCAGCACATCGGGCGCGAGCCCCCACTGGCGCTGTAGATCGGGTAGCACGGCGTTGCCGGCAAACCACAGGGACGTGCCGGCGAATTGCGACACGATGATGACCGGCAGGATGCGCGACGGACGGGGGTGGGTCACCGCTGCCTCGCGGGATCGTCATCGACTGGTCTCGGCCGCCGCCGGCGCAACCGCCTGAGCAAAGGCGCAACTGCCCAGCCGAGGAGCACTGCGGCGGCCACTGCCAGGATCTGCCACAGGGGCAGCTCGTCGGCCGGGTCGGCAACCTGGTGGGGCCACGCCGACGCCGCAAACATCGCCAGCGCCGCGATGATCAGAGCGCGCAGGTTCATGGTCGCACCCCGATGGCGGCCGCCCTCACTGCCACGACCAGGCATGATTGAGCACGATCAGCCCACCCCAGCCGAGCAGCGCCACGCCCAGGGGCGCGCTCAGCCGGCGCCCCCAGGGGGCGTTCTTCTCCACCGCCATCAGCGCCCCCAGCGCCAGCATCCAGCCCACGTTGCCGGTGCCCACGGCGAACATCAGCAGCATCAGCGCCCAGCAGCATCCGACGCAGAACAGGCCGTGATGGGCCCCGAGCCGCAGGGCCTGGGCCGGCGGGCTGCCGCCGCTCCAGTGCTGGATGACGAAGGCCAGGGGCGCGCGGCACTTGTCGAGACAGCGGTACTTGAGGGACGAGAACTGAAAAGCGCCGGCCGCAAGCAAGGGCGCGGCGCCGAAAACCCATTGGTTCGCCTGCAGCCAGTATTGGCGGTTGAACGCCTGGTGCAGTGCCAGATCGAACAAGTGGGCCGCAACACCGAACGCGAGCCACACGCCCAGGTAACCCAGGATCACCAGGGTCACAAGCCGGGCCCGGTCGGCCCGCTGCCGCGCGAGGCGGCGAAAGATCTCGATCAGGGGCAGCGCCGTCGGCAGCATCATGGCCACTGTCATCAGCATCCAGCCGCCCACGTAGAGTATGGCCTGGACCAGGACCGGTCCCACGCCGTCCGCCAGGCTCAGGGCTCCCAGCTGCGCGTGACTGAGATAGCGGCCATAGGGCGAGCGCTCCCACAGCCAAAGAGCCAGCCAGGCGAGCACGATCAGGCCCGCCAACGCCGGGAGGAAGAGGTTGCGGTGGACGAGCGGTTTCATGGAATGGACGACCGCACTGCGGCCTCCCGCTCCAGGGAACGGGAGGCCGCTACGCGGCAAGCGTCACATCGCGTTCAAGCGGTGAAGCGGAACGACCCTTGGATCGCGTTGTGTCCCTGCAAGTCCACCTTGATTCCCAGCGCCGGGTGGTTCGCCTTGTACATGGGCGCCTTGCCCACGTAGGCGGGGGAGCCGGGAATGGTCGAGAACACGGTGTCGCTCAAGGCCGTCGGCAGATCGCCGGTGCCCTTGAAGGGTTCGAGATCGGCCGCCACGGCATCGCCAACCCGAAGTTTTCCCTTGGCCTTGTCCACCTCGAAGCTGATCCTGGCGCGCTCCACGCCGACCACCTCGCCCACGAGCTGCGCCAGGTCGGCCACCGGTCCGCCCTTCTTGCCGGTAAAGACTCCTAGAATCGCTTCTTCCTGCTCCTTGGTGGCCTTCTCATCTAGATAGGCCACCACCCGCCAGTTGCCCTTCAGGACATTGCCGGGGATATGGCATAGAAGGCCAAAGGTCAAACCCGCCACGTCGACGCCGTCGATATTGCCCTTGTCGAAATGCCACGCCAGCATCCCGTCGCAGGTGCCGAAATCGGGGTCCTCGCCCACCCAGCAGGGGCACAGGGTCTTGCACGTGCATACTTCCAGAAGACGTCCCTCGAGGGTATAAGCCATGATTCTTCTCCTCTCTCTGTGGGGTTGGGGAATCGGCGGCCCAAAGACACATGCCGCGCCGCGGTTCTTCCAGGGTCGCCGTGGTAAAAAAGGAGATATTTCCTCTTTATAGTCCGCGCGGAGGCATGCGCCTACCCGACCGCGCGAATCAAACCCGTCGCAGCCTGTCAAACGGGCGTTGCCTCGGAGGAGTGAAACACGCATGAAGCGGGTTTTTCTGTTCCTGATCACCAACCTGGCGATCCTGGTCACCCTCTCGGTAGTGGTGAGCGCCCTGGGCCTTGATCGCTATCTCACGGCCCAGGGCCTGAACCTGGGCGCCCTGCTGGCCTTCGCCGCCGTATTCGGCTTCGGCGGCGCCTTGATTTCCCTGGCGATCTCCAAGTGGTCGGCGAAACGGGCGGTGGGGGCCCAGGTCATCGACACGCCGCGCAATGGCACGGAAGCCTGGCTGCTGGACACGGTGCGGCGCCACGCCCGGGCGGCGGGCATCGGCATGCCCGAGGTGGCGGTCTATCCGGCGGCGGAGGTGAACGCCTTTGCCACGGGCATGAACCGCAACAAGGCGCTGGTGGCCGTATCCGCCGGCCTGCTGCAGCGCATGACGCGCGACGAGGCGGAAGCGGTGATCGGCCACGAGGTGTCCCACGTGGCCAACGGCGACATGGTCACCCTGGCGCTGATCCAGGGGGTGCTGAACACCTTCGTGATCTTCATCGCCCGCGCCGTCGGTCACGTGGTGGACCGGGCGGTGTTCAAGAGCGAGAACGGCCCCGGCGCCGGCTATTTCATCACCTACATCGCCCTGGAGATCGTGCTGGGCATCCTGGCCACCATGGTCGTCATGGCTTTCTCGCGCCACCGGGAGTTCCGGGCCGACGCGGGCAGCGCGCGCCTGGCCGGGCGCGGCAAAATGATCGCGGCCCTGGAGCGGCTCAAGGCGGCCCAGGAAGAAAGAGAACTCCCGCCGCGCCTGGCGGCCTTCGGCATCTCGGGCCATGTGCGCCACGGCCTCAGCCGCCTGTTCGCCAGCCACCCGCCCCTGGAAGAGCGCATCGCCGCCCTGCAGGCGGCGCAATGAGCCCTTGATCCCAGGACTGCAAAGGGGCGTGGCGGCCTGGATCGCCCTGGCCGCCGCCTGCGCCGGTGCCGGCACCGCCTGGCTCGCCTTTTCCGCCTACGAGCGGGCGCTGGCCCGGGGCCGCTTCGAGGCGGCGGCAGGACGGGTCGAGAACGCCCTGCGTGAGCGCCTGGACCGTTACGAAGCGGAGCTCAACAGCCTGGCCGCGGTGGTCCCCAACGACGGGCACCTGCCGCGCGAGCGCTTCATCGCCTACGTGGAGCAGCTGGAGCTGGAGCGCCCGGGCCTGGCGCTGCGGACCCTCGGCTATGCCCCCTGGATTCCCGGCGAGCAGCGCGCCGCCCACGAGGCGGCACTGCGCCAGGAAGGCTTCCCCGACTACCGCATCCAGCCCCCCGGCGAGCGCGAGGCCTATGTGCCGGTGACCCATCTGCAGTCCCTGGGCCGCCAGCGCGAGCAGGAGCGGGGCTTCGACCTGCTGACCGACGGCCAGCTGCGCGGTCTGCTGCTGGTCGCCCGGGACAACGGCCGGCCCGTGGCCACCAGCCGCCTGGTGTTCGACGGGCTGCGCCAGCAGATCCCCGACGGCAGCCTGTCCCTCTACTACCCGGTGTTCCGCCCCGGTCAGGCCGTCACCAGCCTGGAACAAAGGGCCATGGCCCTGGCCGGCTTCGTGTTCGGCATCGCGCGCGCCCAGGACTTGTTCCGGGACATTCCCGGCGTCGACTCGGGCCTGGCCCTCGCCCTGCGCGAGACCGACGATGCGGGTCCGGGCATAAGTGCGCGCAACCCGGCGCCGGACGGCGCTGCCCGCCACTATCAGTCGCGCCCGGTGAACTTCGCGGAACGCGACTGGCTGCTGCAGATCTCCGCCACGCCGGCCTTCGAGGCCGACACGGGCGTCGCCGTCTGGATCAAGGCGGCCACCTCCGCCGGCGCCGGCCTGGTGCTGTTCGCCCTGCTCCAGGCCGTAGGACGCAGCCGTGAGCGCGAGACCCGGCTGGCCCTGCAGGCGGCGCACGACGCGCAGGCGCGCGAGGCGGCATTCCGCACCATCGTCGATGCGGTTCCTAACGGACTCATCGTGGTGGACGACAAGGGCGTCATCAGGCGCGTGAACGCCCACGCGGAGACCCTGTTCGGCTATACGCGGGAGGAACTGATGGGCCAGCCGGTGGAGATGCTGGTGCCCCAGCGGCTGCGTGCCGACCATGCGGCCTATCGCGCCGCCTTCGCCCGCAGCCCGCGCGCCCGTCCCATGGGCGCCGGGCGCGAGCTGTACGGGCGGCGCAAGGACGGAGCCGAGTTTCCTGTAGAGATCGGCCTCACGCCCATCCAGACCGAGGACGGCCTGCTGATCCTCAGTTCCATCATCGACATCTCGGAACGCAAGGCCGTCGAGCGCCGCTTCCGGGAGCAGGCGGAGCAGATCGCCGCCGCCAGCCGCTACAAGTCCGAGTTCCTCGCCAACATGTCCCACGAGCTGCGCACGCCGCTGAACAGCATCCTGCTGCTGTCGGAGCAACTGCGCCACAACCGCGGCGGCAACCTCACGGCCAAGCAGGTACAGCATGCGACCATCATCCACCGCTCCGGCACGGATCTGCTGACCCTCATCAACGACATCCTGGACCTGTCCCGGATCGAGGCCGGGCGCATACCCGTGCACATCAGTGAAGTGTCGGTGGAGCGCGTCGCCGACAGCGTGCGCTCCTCCTTCGCGCCCCTGGCGGAAAACCGCGGCCTCGACCTCACCGTGGTGGTGGCCCCGGACGCGCCGCGCACCCTGCTCACCGACGGCAATCGCCTGCACCAGATCCTGCGCAACCTGCTGTCCAATGCCCTCAAGTTCACCGAGCACGGCGCCATCCGCGTGCGCTTTTTCCGGCCCGGGCAGCAGGAGCTGCCCGCCGAGCTGGGCCTGGACGCCCCTGATGCGATCGCCATTGCCGTGACCGACACCGGCCCGGGCATCGCCGATGACAAGCGCGAACTGATCTTCGAAGCCTTCCGCCAGGGCGACGGCTCCACGGCGCGCCTGCACGGCGGCACCGGCCTGGGCCTCACCATCTGCCGCCAGCTCGCCACCCTGCTGGGCGGAGCGGTAAAAGTTACAAGCTCCCTGGGCATGGGCAGCACTTTCGTCCTCTACCTTCCCGTGCGTGCCCCCCAGGCCCAGTCGCAGCAAATTGCCGTGCCCCAGGAACTCGACGCGGTCCGGCCCGATCGGAATACTACGGGGGGCGCGGCCCAGGCGCAGGAGGCGACATCCCGCTGGGCCGGCCGGCGCGTGCTGCTGGTGGATGACGACATCCGCAACACTTACGCCCTGTGCAGCCTGTTCGAGGATCTCGGCCTGGACGTGGTCACTGCCGGCACGGGGCGCGAGGCGCTGGACGTGGTGGCGCGCGACCGGGGCATCGATCTGGTGTTGTTGGACATGGCCATGCCGGAAATGAACGGCTACGAAGCCGCCCGGCGGCTGAAGGGCGAACTGGGCTACCGGGGGCCGGTGGTCGCTGTCACCGCCAATGCCATGAAGGGCGACCGGGAGCGCTGCCTGGCGGCGGGTGCCGACGACTACCTGGCGAAACCCGTCAGCGCAGCGGACATCATAGCCCTCATGGACCGCTGGTTCGTGAGCGAGACCAAGGGAAACGGGGATGGAGACGAGCCGAGAACCCGATCTGCCAATGGCTGAGGACGACGGCCACGAACGCCAGAAAGTGCTTCTGGTGGACGACCGGCCGGAGAACCTGGCCGCCCTGGAGGCGACCCTGGAGGACCCGGCCATCGAAGTGGTGAAGGCCAGATCCGGCGAAGAGGCCTTGCGCTTCCTCCTGGAACACAATGTTTCCCTGGTGCTGCTGGATGTGCAGATGCCGCGCATGGACGGCTACGAGGTGGCGCGCCTGATGCGCAGCGCCCGGCGCACCCGCCATGTGCCCATCCTGTTCATCACCGCCTACCACAGCGACGAGGACGCCATCCTCAAGGGTTACCAGTCGGGCGCCATCGACTATATCCAGAAGCCGGTCAACCCGGCCATGCTGCGCGCCAAGGTGTCCCTGCTGCTGGAGTACGACCGGCAGCGCCAGGAGCTGCGCCGGGCGCGCGACCGGCTGGAGGCCCAGCGCAGCTACTACGAATCCATCCTCGATGCCGCCGGCGAGGGCATCATCCGCTTCGACCCGGAGGGCACCGTGCGCTTCGCCAACCCGGCGGCCCTGCGCCTGCTGGGGGTCAGCGCCGACCAGCTCATCGGCCAGAGCCACAGCGCCTTCTTCCCCGCCGAGGCGGGCGGCTGGCGCCAGACGGCCATGTACCGCGCCTGGGAGGAGAAGCGGGAAGTCCGCCTGGAGGAAGCCGAGTTCTGCACCGCCGCCCGGGGCAAGTTCCCCGTCATGGCCTGCTGCTCGCCACTGCTCGGCCCGCGCCCCGGGGTCGTCCTGGTGTTCCAGGACATTTCCGCGCGCAAGGGCCTGGAGGAGCAGCTGCGCCGCCAGATCAGCACCGACCACCTGACCGGCCTGGCCAACCGCAGCGGCTTCCGCCAGGCGCTGCAGCGCGCCCTGGCGCGCTGCAACCGCAGCTTCAAGCACGTGGCCCTGTTGTTTCTCGACCTGGACCGCTTCAAACAGATCAACGACTCCCTGGGCCACGACGCCGGCGACCGGCTGCTGCAGGAGGTATCGGCGCGCCTGCGCCAGTGCGTGCGCCTGACCGACGTGGTATGCCGCCTGGGCGGAGACGAATTCACCGTCATCCTGGAGGAGCTGGACGACCCGGAGGATGCCGCCCTGAGCGCGCGCAAGATCATCAACGCCTTCCGCGAGCCGTTTCGCATCGAGGGCGCCGAGATCGTGGTCACCACCAGCATCGGCATCGCCACCTACCCCGACAGCGGGACCGACGCCGGCAGCCTGCTCAAGGCCGCCGATATCGCCATGTACCGGGCCAAGTCGGAAGGCCGCAACGCCTACCGCTTCTACACGGCGGAAATGAACGCCCGCGCCGAGGCGCGCATGATGCTGGAGCAGGACCTGCGCCATGCCCTGAGCCGCAACGAGCTGGCGCTGCACTACCAGCCCCAGATCGATCTTGCCACCGGGCGCATTGTCGGCTTCGAGGCCCTGGCCCGCTGGCACAGCAGCGTCGCCGGGCCGGTGCCGCCCACCATGTTCATCCCCCTGCTGGAGGAAAACGGCGGCATCACCAGTGTCGGCTCCTGGATCATCGACACCGCCTGCCGCCAGTTGCGCGAGTGGCGCGACCTGCGCCTGGTAAGCGAGGACTGCCGCATGGCCATCAATCTCTCGCCGCGCCAGTTCACCGATGACAGCCTGGCAGCGGCGCTGCAGAAAACCCTGGCCGCGGTAAGCCTGCCGCCCGACGTGATCGAGCTGGAGCTCACGGAGAGCATGCTGATGCGCGACACCGAGCAGACCGAGCGGGCGCTCAGCCATCTCAACGAGCTGGGCGTGCGCTTTTCCGTGGACGACTTCGGCACCGGCTACTCATCGCTCGCCTACCTGCGGCGCTTCCGCCTGGACACCCTCAAGATCGACAAGTCCTTCATCCACCACGTGCACACGGATCCCAACGACAAGGCGATCTCCGCCTCCATCATCCAGCTCGCCCACAGCCTGGGCCTGCGCGTGGTGGCCGAAGGCGTGGAGATGCCGCCCCAGGTGGACGCGCTGCGCGAGATGGGCTGCGATGTGGCCCAGGGCTTCTACTACGCCACGCCGGCGGCGGCACCGGAGGCCGAAGCCCACCTGCGTGGGGCAGCCGTGCGCAAGATCCTCCATTGACCTCCACTGCCATGACCGGGCCGGTACGCAAGCCGCGCGTGGATATCGAATACTGCACCCAGTGCCGCTGGCTGCTGCGGGCCGCCTGGATGGCCCAGGAGCTGCTGACCACCTTCGAGACCGAGCTGGGGGAGGTGGCCATCATCCCCGGCACCGGCGGCGTGTTCACCGTGCGCGTCGACGGCCAGGCGGTATGGTCGCGCAAGGACGAGGGTGGATTTCCCGACATCAAGGAGCTGAAGCAGCGGGTGCGCGACCGGGTGGCGCCCGACAAGAGTCTGGGCCATTCGGACAAGCGGTAGGCGCGACCGCACGCCCTATGAACCTGGCACCAGGAGGCCGGCATGCTGTTCGACAAGCACTTCGTTACCGAGAGAATCCCCTGCGGCTATGTCAGCCTGTTCGTGCGCCACAACGGCGCCAAGGGCCGCCCGCCCCTGCTGCTGCTGCACGGCTTTCCCCAGACCCATGCCATGTGGCACAAGGTGGCCCCGCTCCTGAGCGACCACTTCCACCTGGTCATGCCCGACCTGCGCGGCTACGGTCACAGCGACAAGCCGGCCGGCTCGCCCGACCATGCCCGCTACAGCAAACGCGCCATGGCCGAGGACCTGGTGGAGCTGATGGAGGGGCTGGGCCACAACCACTTCGCCGTAGCCGGCCACGACCGCGGCGCTCGCGTGGCGCACCGCCTATGCCTCGATCATGCGGAACGCATCACCCGCGCCTGCGTCATGGACATCGTCCCCACCCACACGGTGTTCAAGCTCACCGACCAGGCCATGGCCACCGCCTACTACCACTGGTTCTTCCTCATCCAGCCGGCGCCCCTGCCCGAGCGGCTGATCGGGCACGAGGCCGAGTTCTTCCTGCGCAGCTGCCTGCACAAGTGGAGCGCGGGCAACGACACCGCCTTCGACGCCGAGGCGGTGCGGGAATACGTCGAGTGCTACAGCCGCCCCGAGACCATCCATGCCACCTGCGAGGACTACCGGGCCGCGGCCTCCATCGACCTGGAGCACGACGAAGCCGACCTGGAGCTGCAGGTGGCCTGCCCCCTGCTCGTCCTGTGGGGCAGCCGCGGCTTCGTGCACCGCAATTACGACGTGCTGGCCCTGTGGCGCGAGAAAGCCGCCCAAGTCACGGGCGAGCCCCTCGACTGCGGGCATTTCCTGCCGGAGGAGCGGCCCCGGGAAGTGGCCGAAAGGCTGCTGCAGTTCTTCGGATAGGCCGCGCGGCGCCGGCCGGCGCCGCGCGCTATTCCACCTCGGCCAGCACTTCCACAGGGCGCTGGACGGCGGACGGCTGTCCGGCCACCCGGTCGCGCAGCTCCTTGCCGGCCTTGAAATGGGGAGCGTACTTGGCGGGCACCTCGACGGTTTCGCCGGTGCGCGGGTTGCGGCCCGTGCGCGCGGGCCGGTAGCTGAGGGAGAAGGAACCGAAATCGCGGATCTCTATGCGATCGCCCCGGGCCAGGGCTTCGGTCATGGCGGCGAGTATGGTTTTGACGGACACGTCCGCATCCTGGGTCGTGAGCGCCGGGAAGCGACTCGCCAGCTTGGCAACGAGCGTCGATCGGTTCATGGCTGCGTTCCACAAACGATGAGAATGGGATTCTACCCGAGCAGGGCCGCTGCTGCGAGCGGCGCACGCCCTCCACTGGCAGGCGCTGCGGACTTGAATCAGGTGGCGCCTGCATGCCGGGCCTCGCGCCAAGCCAGCGCCTTGCCCAGGCCTTCGCTGCGCACCACTTGCAAGAACTCGCGCTTCAACTGGGATCCCTCGCCCTCGATCATGATGTCGATGTCGAGGGCCGCGCGCAAAGCAGCCTGCATGCCCATGATCTCGTAACTGCGATTGACCGCCATCTTGGTGCGGCGAAGCACCATCGGGTCCATCTGGGCCAGCTTGCGAGCCAGCTCCATGGCGGTTGTCATCACCTCCGCCGCCGGCACCACCTCATTCACCAGCCCCCATTCGCGCGCCTGCTGCGCGGTGATCTTGTCCTCGCCGGTGTAGATCACGCCCTTCGCCACCTTCGGCCCGACAAACCAGGGCAGGATCATCGCCACGATGCCGGCGCCGAACTTCAGTTCGGGCTCACCGAACACGGCGTCCTCGGAGGCCACCGCCAGATCGCATGCCAGCATCAGTTCGAACCCGCCTGCCAGCGCCGGCCCGTTTACGGCGGCGATGCTGGGCACCGGCAGGTTCCAGAAGGACATGATCCCCTTGAAATCGGCCTCCAGCAGCGGCACCCAGTCGGCCACCCCCTTGGGCATGGCGTCCGCCTGGTCCTTGAGGTCGAAGCCGGAAGTGAATGCCGACCCGGCCCCGGTGACGATGACGCAGCGCAGGCTGTCGTCCCGCGCCAGCCTTGCGCACAGGTCGTCCAGCTCGCGCAGCATGTGCTGGCTCATGGCGTTGGCGCGACGCGGCCGGTTGAAGGTGACGATGCCGATGCCGCCACCCTGATCTTCGTAGGTTATGGTTTCGTAATCCATGACATCTCCTTGGTTAGTGTCCTCGTGAGAATCCAGGCTAGACCTGATGCCGTTCGGGAATCGCCTGCTTTGGAAAGCCCGCCGCCGTATATCCCACCTGCTCCAGACCTCGGGCACGCTTCTCCAGCCACCAACCCGCAGACTTATGCCACTTTTCAAATCGTGGGTCGGCGCCAAGCTCCTGGGCCGCGTGGTGCGCCCAGAAAGGGTCGTATAGCGCCTGCCGTCCGAGGGCGATCAGGTCGGCGTCCCCAGCTTCCAGTATCGCTTCGGCTTGCCGGGCGTCGAGAATCAAGCCTACGGCTGCGGTCATGACGGATGCGTTTTTTCGAACGGCCGACGAATAGGGCACCTGATAACCCGGATGGCGCAGCGTGTTCTCCAGCGCCGTGGATTGGCGCAGACCTCCGGAGGAACAGTCGATCACATCGACGCCCCGCTTCTTCAATTCCCGTGCCAGCACGATCGAGTCGTTGATGTTCCACCCCTGCGGATGGCCGTCGACACTCGAGATGCGATAGAACAGCGGCTTTTCGGCGGGCCAGCGCGCGCGCACCCGCTCCGCGACTTGCAGAGCAAAGCGCATTCGCCCGGCCAGGTCTCCCCCATACTCGTCTTCGCGAGTGTTGATGCGAGGCGAAAGAAAACTGGCGATGAGGTAGCCGTGGCCGCCATGAATCTCCACCACATCGAATCCGGCGGCATGAGCGCGTTCCGCCGCCTTGGCGAAGCTCTCCGCTACCGCCTCCAGGTCAGCGACAGTGGCCTTCCGCGGCACCACGTGCCCGGGCCCCAATGGTTCGTCCGTGGGGCTGAGCAACGGCCAGGGCACCTCGCCATTTCTGGCGTCCGCTTCATTGAGCGGGCCGAAGCCCTGCCAGGACCGCTGCGAGGAGCCCTTGCGTCCGCAGTGGTTCAGCTGGATCCCCGCCGCCGCGCCGTGGTCATGGATGAACTTGCACACGCGGGCCAGACCCGGGACATGGTCATCCGACCAGATTCCCAGGTCACCGGGGGCGATTCGTGCATCCCGTTCAATGGCTGTCGCCTCGGTCATGACGAGGCCGAAGCCGCCCAATGCAAACTTGCCGAGATGCACCAACAGATAGTCATCGGCAAATCCCTCTCTTGAAACATGCTGATTCATAGGCGCCAGCATGATCCGGTTCGGGATAGTCACCCCTCTGATCGTCAGGGGAGCAAACAGTCTCGGTTGCATCACGTCTCCTCTACCGGCGGCCATTGGCGAGGCGCAGGGCATCGGCTTCCTGGCGCAGGCGCCACATGGCCATCACGCCGAGAAAGGGGCCGATGGCGAGAACTGTAAACGCATACTTCCAGGTCAGAAGGCCGATCACCATCGGCATCAGCTGGATGGCGACGAAGGTGAGCAGAAATCCCAGGCAGGTCTGAATGGTCAGCATGGTGCCCACCAGCCTGGGCTCGGACAGCTCGGCGATGGCGGCCGAGAACTGGGCCGAGTCGGCGATGACGGTCACCCCCCACACCACGGCGACGAACACCAGGAAGAACGGACCGGCGTCCACCGCCAGCCCTATGGTCGCGGCGCATGCGCCGCTGGCGGCCATGGCGCCGATGGTGATGGTGGTGCGCCCGAAGCGATCGGCCAGCGCCCCTGCCAACAGGCAGCCGATGGCGCCGCTCGCCACCACGATGAAAGTCATCAGTGCCGCATCGCCGACCACGGGAAAGGCGCTGGCACCCGAGGCGCGCAGCCCCCAGCTCAGGAACGCGCCGATCCATGCCCACATGGCGTACAACTCCCACATGTGGCCAAGGTAGCCGGCGTTCGCCAGGAGGATGGCGCGCCGGCGCAGGGCGGACACGGCATCGATGGGCAGGAAACGCACCGTGCCCTGGTGGCGCGGGCCAAGTTTGACGAAGCGTATGCCCGCCGCCGCCAGCAATGCACACAGCGAGGCCGTGCCCAGGGTGATGCGCCAGTTCAGGTCGCTGAGGGAAGTGAACAAGTGGGGCAGCGCGGAACCCATGGTCAGGGCGCCCACCAGGGCGCCGATCATGAGGCCCATGTTGCGCTCCGCCCATCCCGCCGCCATCTTCATGCCCACCGGGTAGATCCCGGCCATGATCATTCCCGTGACGAAGCGCAGCACCACCGTCGCCGGATGGTCGAATCCGGTGACCAGAATTGCGGCATTGGCGCTGCTGCCCAGCACCGCCGACAGGGCGAACAGCCGGCGCGGATCGAGCTTGTCGGCGAGACCCAGGAAGGCGCTGAGCAGCGTGCCGGCGACGAACCCCAGCTGCACCGCACCGGTGAGGAGCGACCCCTGCTGGCCGGTGATGTGCCCCGAGGCGATCAGGTTGGGCACCGCCGCCGAGGCCGAGAACCACAGCGTCATGGCCGCGACCTGGCAGGCGATGATGAACGAAATCGATCGCGTCTTTTCCTTCATCATCGTCCCGCCACGGCAATGGGCCCTTCCTGCGCGCGGCTCCGGCTTAGAGCCCCTTGCATCCGGTCTGCGCCAGATCCACCTTGACCGCATCCCAAGGCAGCTCTTCGATCACTTTCCAGCCCACCTTGGCGCCATATTTCGGCTGCGGCAGCCGGACCGCCTCGGCCAGATAGGTACTCACCATTCCCTGGTGGTCCTGCTTGCGCACCGCCAGGCGGCCGATCACGGTATCGACCGAAGCATTCTCCAGCGCCTCGATGATGTCGCCGGTGCTGAGGGATTTCGCGCTTTCCAGCGCGGCCAGGGTCAGACGCATGCCGGCGTAGGCCTGGATGGCCTGGGGCCCGGGCACGATGCCGTAGGTGGCGTGGTAGTCCTTCACGAAACGCGCCATCTCGGGGTTCCGGTCTTCCAGCATCCACGAACCGAACAGGCCGCCGGTGGTAAGACCCACGGCATGATCGCCCAGCGCCTGCAGCATCGAATCAGGCATGCCCAGGGGCGGCAGCATGACCTGCTTCAGGCCGAAGCTGCGCGCCTGGCGGATGAACGCCGGCATGTCGTCGCCCACCGCAAGAGCCAGGTAGATGGCGTCGGCGCCGCTCGCCTGGATCTGGGAGATGGCGCTGGACCAGTCGGCCGTGCCCATGGGCCGGCCGGCCTCGCCGACGATCTTGATGCCCGGGATCTTCTCGAATTCCTTCTTGTTGCTCTGGCCCCACACGAAGTCGTGGTAGACGACGAACCATTTCTTCTGCAGCAGCTCCGGCATCTTCTTCATCAGCAGCGCGTTGCCGTTGGCCTGCATGGCATCGTTGGGGTTGGTGCGGAACAGGTACTTGCTGCACTGCTCGCCGGTGGTCTGCACCGCCTGGGAATTGGTGGTTACGATGGGCACGTTCAAGCGCGTCGCCTGGGCGTTGATGCCCAGCACGACGGCGCTGCTGGCGCCGCCGATGAGCACCTTGGCGCGATCCTGGAGCACCAGTTTCTGGGCCTTCTTCAGGCCCGTGGCGGCATTGGCCTGGGTGTCCTCGACCACGAGCCTGACCGGCTGCCCCTTCACCTTGGGCACGTGCTTCACGGCCAGTTCGTAGCCGTTCTTCATATCAACGCCGAGGGGCGCAAGCGCACCGGTGGTGGGGACATACACGCCGATCACCAGGTCCTCCGCGTGGGCCAGGGCACCAGCGCCCAGCGCGAGGGATGCCGCAACGGCGCAGGCCATGCGCCTCCAGGCGGGTTTGCTACCGATATTTGACGAAGCCATTTGCTCTCCTCCTAAGAATGAAAGTGAATGTCGTTCTTGTTGTCGGACTCAACACAGCGATTTGATGCTCACCTGCTCCAGTGCCTTCCACCTCCTTGCCAAAAAACCGCTACGCATGCGCCACGCGTCTGGTCTCGGACCGGCCCGCCTCCTCGGCCTCCATCACCTCCAGCGCGGCCCGATGCACCGTCCTTACCAACATCCGCGCGGCCTCCTCGGCGCTTTCGGGATCCCGCTTGCGAATGGCCTTGGCGACAGCCTTCCAGTTGGCAACCCAGAGACGGCGGTTCTCCTCGATCATCATCACCCTGCGCGTCAGGGACAGGGTCTGGCGCCCGAGGGAGAAGAGGATGTTGCGCGTATATTCATTGCCGGCGGCATCCGCCAGGTACATGCTCAGCCGGTACAGCAGCGCCAGGAACTGGTCCACATTCCCCTCGTCGAGGGCGTGGGACAGGACCTCGGTGCCGTTGTCCAGCAGCGCCAGGATCTCGGGGGAGTTCTGCCGCGCCAGCGCCGCCGCCGCCGTGCCGTAGAGGGCCGCCCGCACCTCGAAGATGTCATTCACGTTCTTCCGGGTCAGACTGGTGACGGTGGTGCCGCGCCTGGCCTGGATCTTCACCAGGCCTTCGCGCTCGAGAATGCGCAGGGCGTCCCGTACCGGTCCCCGGCTCACGCCGAAGGTCTCGGCGAGAAGCGTCTCCTGCAGATGCTGCCCGGGGGCATAGACGCCGCGAATGATTCCTTCCGCCAGCTTGTTGGCGATCTGTTCGGGGAGTGTCCAGGTCACCTTGGACGGGTCCTCGAACGAGGCGAGCAGCCATCTCGCCTCCTCGGCTCCGATTTGATATGGCATAGCGCTATCTCCCTTTCACACTGCCCTGCGCGACAGGGTCCACAACTTCGCGTGGGCACGCACCGCCCGCGCCGTGGAGGCGAACACGGCAATGCCGTGCTCCAGCAACCGTACCCGCTGATCGCGCACGAAATCGTCCTGCACCTTGTCCCCGGTGCTGCGCAGCGCCAGCGAGACCTTGGGGCTCTCGCGGGAGGCTGTCATGACCGAGTCGCAGATCCCTTCCAGTTCGCGCAGCCCGTCCTGCTCCGTGTCGGCGAAGTCCATGATGGATCCCATCTCCACGTAGACGACCACGCTGTCGATGTTGGCGTCGCGCTTCAGCAGGTCGATGATTTCCCCGACGATGAAACGGTCGCCGTCGCGCAGCCCCCACACCGGGATGTCGATGGGGTTGGCGACGCTGGTCCCGGGCACGCCGAAGCGCTGCAGCGCCCGACCGGTGTCCGCCTGCAGCGGCGGAACCACCATCCCCGCGCGCGCCGCGGCGTCGGCAGAGGTGACGCTGACGCCCCCGCCCGAGCCGAAAATGCCCAGCCGGTTGCCCTTGAGCGTCCCGTGGGCGCTGTGAATCAGGAGGGCATCCATCAGTTCGTCGATGTTGTCCACCTGGAGGATGCCCGCCTGGCGCAGGGCGGCGTTCCACAGGGTCCGATCGGTGGCCAGCGCTGCCGTGTGGCTGCTGGCGGCCGTGAGGCCCTGCTCCGTGGTGCCGCCCTTGAGGATGACGACGGGCTTTCTGGCGCGTTCTGCGGCACGGAAGAAGAGCCCCGGATCCCGCAGGGACTCGATGTAGAAGGCGGTGAGCGTCGTTGCCGGATCGTCCTCGCAGAACAGCAGATAATCGACCAGATCGAGATCGGAGCAGTTGCCGCAGGACAGCACCTGCCCGACGGGGACGTTGAGCACCTGGGCCCGGCGCACCACGTCCCCCGCGAAAGTGCCGCTCTGGGAAATGAACGTGATGCCACCCGGCTCGCTGGGGCAGTAGCGGGGCGCGCCCATGGCGATGCGGCTGGCGGCCGAGAAGGTGCCGATGCAATTGGGACCGACCATGCGCATGTCGGTCCCCGCCAGCACCTTCTTGATCTCGCCTTCCAGCGCGCCGCCGTTCCGCCCCTCGCCGCCCGACCACTCGGAGAACCCGGCCGTCAGCACCTGCGCCACTTTCACCCCCTTCCTGGCGCAATCGGCCAGGACCTCCGGCACCTGCGCCGCGGCCACGGCCACGTAAGCCCGGTCCACCGGCTCCGGCACTTCGAGGATGGACTTGTAGGCGGGCAGCCCGCAAATCTCCGGCGCGCTGGGATGAATCGGATAAATCGAGCCGCGGAAGCCGAAGTCGAGAAGGTTCCTGATGCTGCGGTAGCCCAGCTTGTTGCGGGCGGTCGACGCGCCGACGAAGGCAATGGAACCGGGCGAGAACAGGGCGCCCAGTCCATGAAGACGGGCCCGGCGCCGGGCGACCGCCTGTTCGATCTGTCCGTCGCCCAGCACGCGTTCCGCCCTCTCGGCAGGAAGCTCTTCGGCCACGGCGTCCACCGCGAGGCAGGAGGCCCCGTCCACAATGATCGGGTTGATGTCGAGCTCGCCGAGCCGCTCGCGCAGCAGCATCCCGTCGGCGCCGGCCACGGCCATCAGATAGGCCTTGAGCGTCTGCCGCGCCGAAGGGGACAGCCGCTTCGCCAGCTCGCCGCCCAGGGCCGAGCCCACCAGCTCCTCGGCCAGCGTTTCGGTGAGCGGCGCCAGCGCCACCGCCGGCGGCGGTCCCTGCTCGACGTTGGCGCCGCCCAGGCCGAACATCACCACCGCGCCGTATTCCCGATCGACCCGCGCGCCGATGAAGACTTCCAGATTGCCGCCCGCCATCTTCTCCAGCAGGACGCCTTCCAGCCCGGCCTCCGGCCGCGCCTTGCGGCAGGCGGCCATGATTTCCTCGAACACCCGGGCGGCATCCTCGCTCCCGACGTTCAGGCGTACGCCCCCCACGGCCGCCTTGTGCACGATGTCGGACGACACGATCTTCATGGCCATCGGCGCCTCCACACTCCGCGCCAGCTCGGCCGCCTCGCGCGCGTTCCGGGCCAGCACCGGCTCGCTCGTGGCGATGCCGTAACGTTTCAACAGATTCTTCGATTCGATTTCCGTTTTCATCGACTCTCCACCTCGTCCTTGATTTCTGCGCCCAGTCCTTTACGCGAAGCGCGGCGACCGCTTCTCCAGGAAAGCCTTCATGCCCTCTTCCGCGTCGTATTCGCCTTGAAGCTTCTTGCCCACCTGCCATTCGAAGGCGGCGGCGGCCGCCGCTCCCTGGTGGGCAAAGGTCTCCAGCCCCCGCTTGATCTCCCGCACCACGGCTGCCGAGTTGCGGGCCAGCTGCGCCGCGATCTCCAGCGCAGCCTCGAGAGCGCCTCCTCGCGGCACCACCCGGTTGGCGAAGCCGATGCGCGCCGCCTCGTCGGCCTTCATCTCGCGACAGGTGGTCAGCATCTCGTAGGCGATCGCCCGCGGCATGAGCATGGGCAGCCTGCTCAGCTGGCCGCCGATGGGCAGCAGCCCGATGCGCGCCCCCGGCGCGGCAAAAGACGCGTTCTCGGCGCACACGCGCATGTCGCAGGACAGAGCCAGGATGAATCCC
>DYIB01000004.1:0-3255 GCA_020723855.1 Uliginosibacterium gangwonense | reverse complement strand
AGGCGTAGCCGTTGCCCGCGGCGATGGTCGGCGTCGTCATCTTCGCCGGCAGCAGGAATGCCCCGTTGAGCTCCGGGTCCGAGGCGTGATCCCGGTCTGCCAGCATCTCCTGCAGATCGTGGCCGCTGGAAAAGGCCACATCCCCGGCCTCCGTCAGGATCACGCAGTTCACGCTCCGGTCCGCCTCGGCCGCCCGCAGCCGCTCGCCCAGCGCAGCGGTCATGGCGTGGCTGAAGGCGTTGCGCTTGGCCTCGTTCGCTATGGTGAGAACCACGACCGCGCCGTCGCGCGCTTCCTCGATGCGAGCCATTCCCTACTCCACCGTGAGCTTCTTCTCGAATGCCACCGTGTCCGCCAACACCTCGTCGCGCGAGCCGGAGTACACGATGTGCCCGTTCTCCATGACGTGGAAGGTGTCGCCCACGGCCAGCGCCAGGGGCAGGCTTTGTTCGACCAGCACGACGCCGATGTTGCGCTCGCGCGCCGCCACGATCGATTCCTTGATGGCCTCGACGTAGTTGGGCGCCAGGCCCTCCGTCGGCTCGTCGAGCAGCATGTAGTCGGGGTTGGCCAGCATGGCCCGCGCCACCACCAGCATCTGCTGCTCGCCGCCGCTGAGGGTGCCGGCCTTCTGCCCGAGCCGCTCCTGCAGGCGCGGAAAGAGCCGGGTGGCATCCTGCACGGTGAAGTCAGTGCTCTTGCCGCTTCTGCGCTCCGCGACTTCCATGTTTTCCTGCACCGTCAGGTTGGCAAACACCTTGCGGTCTTCGGGGACCAGGGTCACGCCCATGCGCGCCCGCTGGCAGGTCGTCCCCTCCAGTTCCCTGCCGTTGAGCAGCAGCCGGCCCTCGATGCGGTCCACCAGCCCCATGACGGTGCGCAGGGTGGTGGTCTTGCCCATTCCGTTCAGCCCCAGCAGGCAGGCGACCGTTCCCTGCTCGACCGTGAGAGTCAGCGAATGGAGGATCTGGCTGCTGCCGTAGAACGCCGACACGTTGTCCAGTTGAAGAGCGCGGCTCATGCGGCGAAGCTCCCGTGCAGGTATGCCCTCTTCACATCGGGGTTCTCGCGGATGGCATCCGGAGGCCCTTCGGCTATGACGCGTCCGTTCTGCATCACCGTAATGACGTCGGACAGGCGCATGACCATGCCGATATCGTGCTCGACGACGACGAGGGTCAGTCCTAGTTCCTCACGCAGTTTGAGTACCAGGTCGGCGATGCCCTGCCGGTCGCCGCGCGACATGCCCGCGAGCGGCTCGTCCATCAATAGCAGCTTGGGACGCAGCGCCAGGCCGATGGCGATGTCGAGCGCCCGCTGGTAACCATGGGCGAGGTTGCCGCCGGTGACGTTCTCCCGGTCGCGCAGGCCCACTTGGCGCAGGAGCGCGGCCGCCTCGTCGCGGATCTCCTGCTCCTCGCCCCGCGACATGCGGATCGCGTAGTTCAGCTTGCGGCGCGAGCGTATCGCCAGGGCGACGTTTTCGATCGCCGTGAGACGGCGGAAGATGCTGGTACGCTGGAAGGTGCGCACCAGCCCGACCTCCGCCAGCCGGTTGGGCAGCCAGTGGGTGACGTCTTGGTCCAGGAATTTCACCGTACCAGATGCCGGCTTGATGGAGCCGGTGATCAGGTTGAACAGCGTCGTCTTGCCCGCGCCGTTGGGCCCGATCACCGAGTGCACGGTCCGCTCGCGCACCGTCAGCGACACGCCCGCGACAGCCTGGAGGCCGCCGAAGTTCTTGGACAAACCAGCGGTCTGGAGCATCATGCGGCACCCCTCTCCGACCGTCCAGTGCAGCGTGCCCACACGGGGCGCAGCAGCCCGAAGATGCCACCCGGCGCAACGATGACGGTGACCACGAACAGCGCGCCGAAATAGATGAGCCAGGCGTCGGTGAAGCTGCTGACGTAGTGCTCTGCGAAGGTGAATACCGCAGCGCCGATGGCGGGGCCGACTATGGTTCCGACTCCGCCCAGCACGACGTACATCAGGATCTTGCCCGACTCGAACCAGTGCAGCGTCTCGGGCGTGGTGGCGCCGTTGACCAGGACGAACAGGGCGCCGGCGAACGCAGCCAGGGACGCTGAAATGACGTAGGCCAGCAGCTTCAGCCGAAACACATCCAGCCCGATGAATTGAGCGCGCTCGGCGTTTTCGCGTATCCCCAGCCACGCCTTGCCCAGGGGCGAGCGACGCAGCCACAGGGCCAGGCACAGTACCGCCACCAGGGTTCCGTAGAGCACCCAGTACCAGACCTCCGGGCGGGCGATCTGGAGTCCCAGCACCGTCGCCACCGGAATGCCCTGCAGGCCGTCCTCGCCGCCCGTAACGCCCGACGCGATGAACACCATGGCGTAGAGCACCTGACTGAACGCCAGCGTCAGGATGGCGAAGGCCTTGCCCAGCTGCCGGACCAGAATGCTGCCCACGGCAAGCGCCAGAAGCGCCGTCGCGAGCACCGTGAGCAAGACGAGGGCCAGTATTTCCGTCGTGAGCAGCTGCGCCGACAGCCCTGCCACATAGGACCCGAAGCCGTACCAGCCGGCGTGCCCGAAGGACAGCAGCCCGGTATTGCCGGTCAGCATATCGAGGCTCACCGCCACCAGCGCCGCGATGATGGCGTGGGACGCGAGGATCAGCACAAACGGCATGTCCTGGGTCCACAGGGGCGTGGCGGCGCCGATCAGCACCACCAGCGCGGCGGCAGTCAGAAACGAGCTTCTGCGCGTGGCAGGCGCCCCGATGTTGTGCGCGTTCAAGGTGGCAGGCTCCGCTTTCATTCCGTCCTCCCCTCTCCGAAAAATCCCCGCGGCCAGTAGATCAGCATGGCCATCACCAGGATGAACAGCAGCATCAGCGCCGCCTGGCCGCCGGCATAGGCTTCGCCGAAGACGATGACCAGGCCCACCACATAAGCGGCGACCACGGCGCCTCTGAGGCTGCCCAGGCCGCCGAGAATCACGGTCATGAAAGCCAGAATCAGGATCTTGTCGCCCACCGTGGCGAAGGCGGTGAAGATCGGGGCCGCGGCGACGCCCGAGATCGCCACCAGGGCGGCGCTGACGCCGACCACGGAATGCATCAGGGTTTCCCGGTTGATGCCTAGGCAGGCCGCCATTTCTGCGTCATCGTTCGCGGCGCGCACGCGCAACCCCCACTTGGAGTTCTTGAGAAACAGCAGCAGCGCCACCATCAGGCCGACGGACAGGACCGAGATGAACACCCGGTAGGCCGGCAGGGGGACACCCAGCA
>DYIB01000121.1 GCA_020723855.1 Uliginosibacterium gangwonense | reverse complement strand
CCCGGCCGGCGCTTCACTCGGAACGTAGCTACCACTACGTTCCTCGCTCCAGCGCTCGCCCGGATCGGTCCGATACCGGCGCGATCGTCCGCGACCCCCGTGAAACATCCGGGCTAACCCATGTCCGCTCCCGCCACGCCCCTCATCCGCACGGTTTCCCTGGTCAAGGAATACCGCATGGGCAGCACCGTGGTCGGCGCCCTGCGCGGCGTGTCGATCGAAGTGCGTGCTGGCGAGTTCGTGGCAGTGATGGGGCCTTCCGGTTCGGGCAAGTCTACCTTCATGAACCTGCTCGGCTGCCTCGACCGCCCCACCGCCGGCGAATACTGGCTCGCCGGGCGGGAGGTTTCCAGCCTCTCCGGCGACGAGTTGGCCGCCATCCGCAACCGCAAGATCGGCTTCGTGTTCCAGCACTTCAACCTGCTCGCGCGCACCACCGCTCTGGACAACGTCGCCCTGCCCCTGCTCTACAGCGGCGTGTCCGCCGCCGAGCGCGCCGCGGGCGCGCGCCGGAAGCTGGAACAGGTGGGACTGGCCGACCGGGTGGACCATCATCCCACCCAGCTCTCGGGTGGCCAGCAGCAGCGGGTGGCCATCGCCCGCGCCCTGGTGAACGACCCCATCCTGGTGCTGGCGGACGAGCCGACAGGCGCCCTGGATTCCCGCACCGGCATCGAGATCATGGCCCTGCTGCAGGCGCTAAACCGCCAGGGCATCACCATCGTGCTGGTGACCCACGAGCACGACATCGCCGACTTCGCCGGCCGCATCGTCACCTTCCGGGACGGGCAAGTGGTGCAGGACTACGCCAACCGGGCCCAGGACGCGCAGGAGAGGTTGGTGCACGACACGCCTCATCCCTCACTCCTCACTCCTGGCTTTTCATGAGTCTCCTCGCCACCCTGCGCGTCGCCCTGCAGGCGCTGCGCGCCAACAAGCTGCGCTCGGCGCTCACCATGCTGGGCATCATCATCGGCGTGGCGGCGGTGATCGTCATGATCGCCGTGGGCCGCGGCGCCCAGTCGCGGGTGGCGGAGCAGATCCGGGCGCTAGGCGCCAACATCATCATGGTGCAGTCCGGCTCCTCCACATCGGGCGGGGCGCGCGCCGGCGCCGGCTCCCAGCTCACCATCAGCGAGGACGACGCCTACGCCCTGGCCCGGGAGGTGGACGAGGTCGAGGCCGCCGCGCCCAACCTGCGCGGCTCCGGCCAGGTCATCGCGGGCAACGTCAACTGGTCCACGGTCTTCTACGGCACCACCCCCGATTACCTCGCCGTGCGCGCCTGGGCCGTGGCCGAAGGCCGCCCCTTCGACCAGTCGGACGTCAATGGCGCCACCAAGGTGGCCCTCCTCGGCCAGACCGTCGCCAAGAACCTGTTCGGCGACGCCAGCCCGATAGACCAGGTGATTCGCGTGCGCAACGTCCCCGTGACCGTCATCGGCGTGCTCGAGCGCAAGGGCCAGAGCATGTGGGGCCAGGACCAGGACGATGTCATCCTCCTGCCCATCAGCACCGCGCGCAAGCGCGTGCTCGGCACCACCCAGGCCAAGTCGCGCAACGTCAACACCATCATGGTCAAGATCCGCGACGGCACCGATCTCGCCGGCGCCGAGAGCCGCATGAAAGACCTCCTGCGCCAGCGCCACCGCCTGCAGCCGGAGCAGGAGGACGACTTCTACGTGCGCAACCTGGCCGAAGTGTTCGAGGCCCAGGAAGCCTCGTCCCGCGTCCTCGCCCTCCTGCTGGCGGCGGTCGCCGCCGTGTCCCTGCTGGTGGGCGGCATCGGCATCATGAACATCATGCTGGTGTCGGTGACGGAGAGGACGCGGGAGATCGGGTTGCGCATGGCGGTGGGGGCGCGGGCGCGGGACATCCTGACGCAGTTCCTGGTGGAGGCGGTGACCCTGTCCGGCATCGGCGGCGTGATCGGCATCGCCCTGGGCACGGCAGGTGCCTACCTCGCCGGCCAACTGGCCGGCTGGCGCATCGAGCTGTCAGCGGCAGCGATCCTGCTGGCCGCGGGGTTTGCTGCGGGGGTGGGCGTTTTCTTTGGCTATTATCCGGCGAGGAAAGCATCGAGGCTCCTGCCTATCGAGGCGCTGCGCTACGAGTAGGATCGGGCTTGCCCGCGATCGCCTTGGGCTACGCCGTAGGCCGCTTCCATGCATTGCACGCCCAACCCGCGTGGGCTAGACTTTTGCCATGTCCGGTACCGCCCATGCTTCCCCCAGGCACCCCGTCTCCGTGCGCCTTGCGGACGCGGATCTGAGAGGAATGGCGAGAGCATTTCATGACATTCTGCCCTCATCTGCCCGGGTCTATCTTTTCGGCTCGCGAATCGACCCGACGAAACGCGGCGGTGACATAGACCTGCTCGTCCATATCCCGGGCGTCGCGGTCGACCATGCTCTTCGCATCGAAGAGAAACTGCTGGCCCGCCTGTGGGACGAAATCGGGGACCAGAAGATCGACGTCGTCGTCACCCCGGAATTGGGAGACCGAGCCTCGCCGTTCGTTCAGCTTGTGGCATTGGATGCGATACCACTATGGCCTTAGATCCGCGAGAAGAGAAGTTACAGGCTTACTACGCTTCGCTGGTGCAACTCGCGCAGAAAGCCGCGGGCGTCCTCGACTACTCCTGGCGACACGTCGGTGGCACCGACCAAATTGCCCACCTGGCGCGGTCTCCGGAAGGCATGGAACGCCTGGAGAGCCTTACGAGCCGATTCGCGCGCCTGACCGACCTACTCATCCAACAGGTGTTTCGTGTTGCCGATCGCCTCGATCAACTGGAAGAAGGCACGCCCATCGACCGGTTGAATCGCGCGGAGCGACGGGGCTGGATCGACTCGACTCAGACGTGGAAAAGGAAATCCGTGCCCTGCGAAACCGCATCGCCCACGAATATGCCGAAGACGTTTGGATAGGCATCGTGCGCGAAGCCTATATTCACGCGCCGGCCGTATTGGTTTGCGTAGCCAATATCCCTCCGCGATACCCGCCATCGGCCTGAAGCGGCCTGGGGAGCCGAAACGGCGCGCGGCGGCGTGATCGGCATCGCCCTGGGCACGGCAGGCGCCCACCTCGCCGGCCAACTGGCCGGCTGGCGCATCGAGCTGTCAGCGGCAGCGATCCTGCTGGCCGCCGGCTTCGCAGCGGGGGTCGGCGTCTTCTTCGGTTTCTACCCCGCCCGTAAGGCTTCCGGGCTGCTGCCTATCGAGGCGCTTCGATACGAATAGCCCACCGCAGGGTTATCGTTTCCCTGGCCCGGGCAGGAAATCGCTATCCATGACCTGGTCAAGCGTGTAGGGACACTCCGCGGGAATTTCGACTTGCTCGCCATAGGCCTGGAACGCCTTCTCGGCGCCGCGGCGAGCTTGAGGCCATGCGCGTAGAAACAGTTCTTCGGCGTAGTGCTTCAAGCTCGGGGTCTCTTCCATCCGGGTCTCGACCTGGGCGCGGAACTCGGAGACTTCTTCGATCCAGGCGGCACGGTGAGCCGTCGAGGGCGACAAATCGAGCTTGAGCAAGTGGATCAGGATCTGGCGGAACAACGACTGGAGCGCGACTTTTTGTTCTTTGCCCATGTCCTCGATTTCCTCCAGGATGTTCTCGATGTCGGCTTCGGCCAGGCGGCCGGCGCGCAGCAAAGCGGCCTGTTCCTGCGTCCAGGCCAAAAAATCCTTTTCGTGAAGCTGCGACTTCATCGCCGTGTCCCACGTAACCCGATTCGCTCATTGTATGCAAGAAAACGCAAGCGCGTAACAGTTTCGCAAGGCATGAGCGGTGCGAACTTGCGGCACTCGATCGCGCCGGGAAACCGACTTCCACGTGCGTAATCTGGCGGAAGCGTTCGAGGCCCAGGAAACCTCGTCCCGCGTCCTCGCCCTCCTGCTGGCGGCGGTCGCCGCCGTGTCCCTGCTGGTGGGCGGCATCGGCATCATGAACATCATGCTGGTGTCGGTGACGGAGCGGACGCGGGAGCTTGTTCAGCCAGACACTCAGGCTCATTCCCTGCGCATCGAGTTTGGACGCATGGTCAAGGAGAGACGGGCCCCGAATACGCCGCCAAGGGCCTGTCGGGCTGGAGCCAGTTCGTTGCCATGATGATGTTATGGGAGCTGGGCCACGCCCATTCGCTGCGGGAAATAAGAGAGCGGGCTGCAGATCTGTGAAAGCAAGCTCGCCCATCTGGGCGAATAGGTGCGCCCTGCCGGGCGCACCAAAACAAAGCCCCCTGACAGGGGGCTCTTCTGGTTGGCTGCAATGCCCTGCGAAGCACTATACTCCAACCACTAAGTTAGACCCTGCAGTTTGCAGGAACGTAGCGGTTATTCGCCGCGTTATTAACTGCACACGTCCATGCAATTTCGCCTGCGGGTGGCGTCCCCGCGGCCAATGCCGCCCCACCCGAGGTCGGCGTTAACGTAATGACCACGTTTTGCGCTGCTGCTGTATAAGTAATCGTAATCACCCCGTTTGCGCCGTTAACCGCGACGCTTTGAACGTTGGCTGTTTGGGCAGGCGGGGTCCACCCGGCACCAAGGTTCGCGGCTGCGGAAGCTGCGTTTTCAGCGACAGCAGTCTTGGCAGAGCTCGCCATGGACAATCCTTCCGTGATTCGGCTGCGAATCAGATAATCTTGGTAAGCCGGTAGCGCGATAGCCGCCAAAATACCGACAATCGCCACCACGATCATCAGTTCGATCAGGGTAAAACCCTGCTGCACTTTCTTCATGTTGATCTCCTACGTTGAGAGTTAAGCCGTGTGGCGCCTGCCACGCCCACGGCATTGCCGAAGCAATGCTCGTGCCATGAGCATAAGTGATTAACATTTATAAATATTTTTGCCCGCAAACAACCGCGGGGAAATCGAGAACCGCTCCCAAAACGTCAGCAACTGACGTTTTGCGTCACCCGCCATCAGTCGCCGATGGCTGAATAGCCTGCATCGCGGCTTCATCGAACAGATCCGGATCGATAAGCCGACATACCTGCGGCCATACCTTTTGCGCAAAGACATGAAACCAAGGTCGAAGGCGTGCTGGTAGCCTTCGCCACGCCAAAGACTGAATCCGTAGGGCAGATTGGAAACGCGACACTTCAGGCGACCTGCGAGAGCTCGTTCGTATCGGCCATCCATTAGGCGGGCGGCACAGCAGGCACGCCCTGATGTCCTCCGGCTCCAGGCTGCGCAAGATTTCGGGGGAAACTTCGCCGGCCGTCATGCCGTTCCTAAAGCTCGAACACCTGGTTGTTCTGCAGCATGCGCGGCTTGTACTCGCCGATGTCGTCCTCCAGCTCCTGCATGGTCAGCTCGATCTGGCCGGGCTTGAGATGGGTGACGTAGATGTCTGGGGCATGCTGCAGCTTGAGCAGTTCGTCCGCCAGCATGCTGGGGCACAGATGCTTGGAGATGACGGCGAGCTGCTTTTCGCGATTCAAGAAAGCGGTTTCGATGATGAGATAGCGCAGGTTGCGTATCCTGTTGACGATCTTCCACAGTTCGTCGTTCACCGTGGTATCGCCGGTGAATACCAGGCTGGACTTGCCGCTGTCCAGGTGGTAGCCCACGGCGGGCACCGTGTGGTTGGCGGGCAGCGCCGTGAAGCTGCGCCCGCCGAGCCGCACCGGCTTGCCCACCTCGATGGTCTCGTAGCGCAGGAACGGGGCCTCGTGCGTGGGGATCTCGGCAAAGTCCGGCCAGATGGCCCAGTTGAAGATGTGGGTCTGGATGATCTCCAGCGTCGCCTGGGTGGCATAGACCGTGAGCGGCTTGTTGCGCATGGCGCCGACGGTATCGACGATGAAGGGCAGGCAGGTGATGTGGTCCAGATGGGAATGGGTCAGGAACACATGATCGATCAGCGCCAGCTCCGCCAGCGACAGGTCGCCCACGCCCGTTCCCGCGTCGAGCAGGATGTCGTGGTCCACCAGCATCGAGGTGGTGCGCAAGTGGCGCCCGCCTATGCCCCCGCTGCAGCCCAGAATGCGCACTCGCATGTCGGCTCACATCCCTTGGTTTCCAGGCGGGATCATACGAGAAACCGGAAACCGCAAGCGAGAAACCCGTCACGTCCTGAAGAAGAACTCCATCTTCACGCCGACGAGTTCGATCACGTCGTGGTCGTGCAGTTCGTGGGCCTGGGCGTCCAGGGTCTTGCCGTTCAGCACCGGGAACCGGCTGCCTTCCACGTGGGCGATGAAATAGCCGTGGGGGCGGCGCGTGATGACCGCCACCTGGACGCCGGGCTTGCCCAGGGTGGTCAGGGTCTTGACCAGTTCCAGTTCCCGGCCGGCACTGGGGCCGGAGAGGATCCGGATCACCGCTGGCGGCGGCGCTTTCGCCTGCTGGCCACCGTGGCTGTCGCCGAAGGACTTGCCGGCCGCCTGCTCGATGACGGTCTGGCGCAGGGTCCCCGGCCGCAGCACCATGGTCTTCTCGAAATCCTGGGCCGCCGCTGCGCCCTGTTCGCTCACGTACTTGAGGCGGTACTTGCCCAGCTCGATGACATCGTTGTTCTGCAGGAAGTGCTTCTTGATCTGCTGGCCGTTCACGAAGGTGCCGTTGGTGCTGTCGAGATCTTCCAGGAAGGAATCGTCGAGGATGGTCACGATCACCGCGTGCTCGCCGCTGATGGCCAGGTTGTCGATCTGGATGTCGTTGTGCGGCTTGCGGCCGATGGTCGTCCGTTCCCTGGTGAGGGGGATTTCCTTGAGCACCAGGCCGTCCATGCTGAGAATCAACTTGGCCATATTCGCAGTCCTCTAATTGAGCCAGGCGGAGAGCCTGGCCAGCCAGCCGCGCGCCGCCGGATATTCGCGCGCGATGCGCACCAGAATCACCGATACGTTGTCACGGCCGCCGTGGTCGTTGGCCATCTGCACGAGCCGATCGGCGGCCAGCTCCAGGTTGGTCGACAGGGTCTGCAGGGTGAGGCCGATCTCCTCGTCCTCGACCATGTCGTTCAGCCCGTCCGAGCACAGCAGGTAAATGTCGCCCGGCAGGGTGTCGTAGTCGCGTATTTCCGGCTCGACCACCGGGTCCACGCCCAGGGCCCGGGTCACCAGGTTCTTGTTCTGGGAACGGCGCGCCTCCTCGGGGGTGATCATGCCGCTGTCGATCTGCTCCTGCAGCAGGGAATGGTCCTTGGTGATCACCCGGAAATCTTCGCCGCGCAGGCGGTAGAGGCGCGAGTCGCCGATATGGGCCACCATCATGGAATTGTCATAGAACAGCGCCATCACCAGGGTCGTACCCATGCCCGCGTACTGGGGCTGGCTCTGGGCCGTCTGATAGATGGCGGCGTTGGCACGGGCGATTTCCGTCTCCAGGGCGGCGCGGGCGTGGAGCTTGCCCGAGGCAGCGGGCTTGTGGAGCGGCGTTTTCTGGAAGGATTTCTCCAGCTCGCTGCCCAGCAGGGCGGTCGCCATGCCGGCGGCGACTTCGCCGGCGTTGTAGCCGCCCATGCCGTCGGCGAGAATGGCCAGGCCGCAGGCCGGGCTCACATAGACGGCATCCTCGTTGTGGGAGCGCATCATGCCGGCGTCGGAGCGGCTGACGATCTGCAGGGCCTGACTGAGGTCCATTGGTTGTCCATAGAAGGGAGCCCAACTGTTCGTAGAAACAGCAGCCTAACGGCTATTCTTACAGTCAAACGTCAAGACAGTCAAATTTGCGGGCCGACCGGCGGGAATTCCCGGAGAACCGGCGGCGGATACGGGAGGTGTTACAGGATGCGGCGTTCCGCGGCCGCCTTGCGCCGCGCCAGCCAGGTGCCGACCGCCACCACCAGGGCGGCGCCCGCTGCGCCCGCCAGGTAGTCCGCGCCCGGCAGCAGCGCCCAGGCCTGTTGCCTGACGGCCACGTCGGACACCATCATGCCGCCGGCCACATAGCCCAGCAGGCCGGCCCCGAGGGTGCTGATGACCGGGAAGCGCTCCATCAGTTTCATGATGATCTGGCTGGACCAGACGATCAGGGGAATACTCACCGCCAGGCCGAAAATGAGCAGGAACAGGTTGTCGCGCGACGCGGCGGCCACGGCGATGACGTTGTCCAGGCTCATGATGAAGTCGGCGACGACGATGGTCTTCACCGCGCCCCACAGGTACTCGGCCGCCTGGATCTCGTGATCGCCGTCATCCTCGGGCAGCAGCAGCTTGACGCCGATCCACAGCAGCAGCATGCCGCCGATCAGCTTGAGATAGGGAAAGCCCAGCAGGCCGGCCGCGAAGGCGGTGAGGATCACGCGCAGGCCGACGGCGCAGAACACGCCCCAGAACACGCCCAGGCGCTGCTGCTTGGGCGGCAGGTTGCGGCAGGCCAGCGCGATGACCACGGCATTATCCCCCGACAGGATGATGTCGATGGCGATGATCTGCAGGACCGCGGTCCAGAATTCGGGGCTGGAGAAGGACATGGCTCGAGCGAGGGCCGCGCCGCGGCCCTCGCTCTTTCTTACAGCAGGGATTTGAGCAGCTTGC
>DYIB01000003.1:28385-62828 GCA_020723855.1 Uliginosibacterium gangwonense | reverse complement strand
TGCTGCTGCCCTGCGCCCTCGCCGGCCTCTCCCTCGGCAGCCGCCTGCACCGCCGCCTGCCGGCACAGCGCGTGATCCAGGCCGTGTGGGCGGTGCTCGTCATCGGCGGCGCCAGTCTTGTCTGGCGGGGTATGGCCGCCTAGAAGCTGTGACGGGTGACACCGCGCCGGTCTTGTCACTCGTCACCGCCCCCACAAAATCAATGCGCCGCCTGAGCCGTCGGCCGCTCGGGCTCTTGCAGGAGAGTCTCTCCCGGTCGCACCCGGGTGAACTGCACCGGCTCGCGCCGGATCTCCAGCGCCTCGCCCTTCTGGCGCACCACGGTGAAGGTCGAGTTGTGCAGATCGCCCGCCTGGGGGAAGTCCTCGCGGAAGTGGGCACCGCGCGAATCCTCCCGGGCCAGGGCCGCTGCGGCGATGACGCGGCTCACGGAAATGAGGCTCTTCAGATTGAGCCAGTCGTGCCAGGTCAGGTTGTAGCCGCGGTCGCCGTCGGCCACACCGATGGCCGACACCTGGGCGTCCAGTTCGGCGAGCATCGCCTGGCCGCCCTCCAGGCCCTCGGCGGTGCGCAGGATGCCCACATCGGTCCACATGCACTCGTAGAGCGCCTCCCTCACCGCCTCCAGATCGCCGGGGGGCTGGGCGAAGGGTTTCTCGCACTCGGCCACGGCGCGGGCGATGGCTGCCTCGTCGGCCGGGCGGAAGGCGTCGTTGCGCTTGACCCAGGCCGCCATGGTCTCGCCGGCGATACCGCCGAAGACGGTGGAATTGGCCACGCCGTTGCCGCCCAGGCGGTTGGCGCCGTGCACCCCGCCCGTATCCTCGCCGGCGGCGAACAGTCCCGTGAGCGGCGTGCTGCAGTCCGGGCGGAACACGACGCCGCCCATCATGTAGTGGGCCGTGGGTACCACCTCCACCAGCCCGCCGGCCAGGTCGAAGCCGCAGTCGGCGCAGCGCTCCACCATGCCCTTGAACTGGCGGCGCACGTTGTCGGGCCCCAGGTGGGACATCTGGATGTACACGCCGCCATTGGGCGTGCCGCGCCCGGCGCGGATCTCCGAGTAGATGGCACGGGAGACGATGTCCCGCGTGGCGCGCTCGGCGCGCGCATCGTAGTTGGCCATGAAGCGCTCGCGCCCGCCGTTGAGCAGCCAGCCGCCGGCGCCGCGCAGACCTTCCTCCAGCACGGTGCCGGTCATGCGCGTGTGGCTGCCGGCGAGCAGGCCCGTCGGATGGAACTGGATCATCTCCATGTCGCGCAGCGGCAGCCCGGCCCGCAGCGCCATGGCCAGGCCGTCGCAGCTCTTGTCGCCCGAAGGGGTGTGGTACTTGTACATGGTGGGGCCGCCGCCGGTGGCGAGCAGTACCGCCTTGGCCTGGACCATGACGAACTCGCCCGTGCGCATGTCGATCATCAGCACGCCGGCGAGGCTTGCGCCGTCCGGCGTCTTGATCAGTTCCACCGCCCGATGCTCTTCCAGCCGGTTGATCCCCCTGGCCCAGACCTGCTCAGCCAGCCGGTTGATGATCTCGATGCCGGTCAGATCGCCCTTATGCACCGTGCGGTCGAAGGTCTGGCCGGCGAAGGCCTTCTGGTGCACCGTGCCGTCGGGGTTGCGATCGAAGAAGCAGCCCAGCTCGTTTTCCAGCTCGTGGATGCGCTCCACGGCCTTGGTCACCAGCGTCCAGGCCAGATCCTGGTCGGCCAGCCACTTGCTGCCTTCGATGGTGTCCATGAAATGGCGCTCCACCGAGTCGCCCGGGGCCAGGGCCACGTTGTAGCCGCCCTGCACCATGCGCGTGCAGCCGCATTTGCCCAGCAGCCCTTTCACCGCCACGGTGATGGACAGGGTCGGGTCCGCCTGGTGGGCGTGCAGCGCCGCGAACAGGCCCGCTCCGCCGGTGCCGAGAATCAGAACGTCGGTCTGGAGGCGTTTGAGCTTCATGCCGCTTTCACTCCCAGGCTGGCGAGCACCTGGGCGCGCCGGGTCTCCACATCCCGCTTCACTTCCCGGTACAGGCTGCCTCCGTGGCTGTCCATGGCCACCAGCAGCGGGCCGAAATTCCTGATGCGGAACTGCCACAGGGACTCGGGGTTGAGATCGTCCAGGTCCACGTCCTCGATGCGCTCGATCCAGGTAGTCTCCAGGGCCGCGGTGCCGCCGACGATGGCCAGATACACCCCGCCCAGTTCCTGGAACGCGGCCAGGGACCCCTCGCGCAGCCCGCCCTTGCCGACGATCATGCGCACGCCGTACTGCTCCATCAGGGGGCGGGTGAAGCGCTCCATGCGGTCCGAAGTGGTGGTGCCGATGCAGATGGGCGCGTAGCCGGCAGGGAACTCAACACTCCTTTCCACCTTGCGCACATTGGGCGCCGTGTGGATGACCGCATGGCCGTTGAGATCGAAACGGGTCCTGCGGCCCCGGTCGAACATGTGGATCTGCGTGGCATCGCGGATGCCGAACAGGGTCGCTTGCAGGGTGACGGTGTCATTGACGCGAAGCGCCCGAATCTGCGCTTCGCTCACGGGGGTGACGAGTTCGTAGTGGGCCATGGTCAGAATCCGTAGACGAGGCCCGCCGGCGTGAAGGTGGCCTTGGCGCGGCGGGCGGAATGGCACTGCATGTTGACTGCAATGGGATTCATGGTGATATGGGTCGCGGCCAGCTCCACGTGCACCGCGAAGGCCGTGGCATCGCCGCCCAGCCCCTGGGGACCGACGCCCAGCCGGTTGACCGCCGCGGACAGTTCCTCCTCCAGCTTCGCCCCCTCCGGGTCGCTGCAACGGCTGCCCAACTCGCGCGTGGCGGCGCGCTTGGCCAGGGCCACGCACAGATCCGAGGTGCCGCCCAGACCGACGCCGACAATGGTCGGCGGGCAGGTCTTGCCGCCGGCGTTTACCACGCAATCGATGACGAAAGTCTTGATGGCATCGACGCCTTCGGCGGGAATGGCCATCTTGAGGAAGGAATTGTTCTCCGAGCCGCTGCCCTTGGGCACCATCTCGATTTCCAGGGTCTGCGGCGCATCGCTGAAGTCGATGTGGATCACCGGCACGTGGATGCCGCAGGAGGTATGCTGGTTCTTGCGCGTGAGCGGATGCACTACCGAGGAGCGCAAGGGATGCTCCCGGGTTGCCCGCTCGCAGCCCCTGCGGATGGCCGCCTTGAGGGCATGCCCCTCCACCTGGACGCCGGCACCGATGGTGACGTTGTAGATCGGCACGCCCGTGTCCTGGCACAGCAGATTGTCGGTATCCTCCGCCACCTTGATGTTGGTCACCATGGTCGCCAGGACGTCCCGGGCCCGGGGCACGCTTTCCTGGGCCGCCAGCCGGTCGAAGCCGCTCTTGATGTCGGGCGGCAGCACCTTCAGCGCCCGGATGTACAGTTCCTTTGCGGCCTCCTCGACGGCCGCCAGATCCACTTTCATACCTCTTCCTCGATGCGCCCTTGCGCTCAACCTATCAAAGCCAGTGCGAAAGCCATTCCCGTCGCTGCGGCAAGCCCCACCGAGCCGGCGATCCAGTTCTTGCGCAATCCCGACCAGGGACCGAACTCGATCAGCAGCAGCCGCAGCCCGCCCGTCAGATGCAGGGCCAGCAGCACCACCAGGCCCCACTCGCCGAACTTGACCAAGGAGTGATCGGCGAACTTGAGAAAGCCGTCCAGCGCCGCTTCGCCGTGCAGCGCCTGGCCCAGGGCCCAGAAATGCAGAGGCAGGAACAGCGCCAGGACCAGCCCGGACAGGCGATGCATCAGGAAGGCCCACCACGCCGGGTGGTTGCGCGCGCGCAAGTCGTTCACCCGCCTCATGGCACCACCACCCCATAGACCGCCCGCAGCCCGGTCACCAGCAGCAGCAGGCCGAACAGATGGGTTGCGACGGTCACCTTGAGGCCGCGCCATCCCAGCCATTCCTCGGCGATCCGGGCAAGCCCGATGGGCGCATGCACCGCCGCGGCGAGCACGAACACCGTGTAGAAGGCGCCGAAGGCCCAGCTGCCCTGGGTGCGGGCGAGAATCTCGGCGGCGCTCAGCCCGCCGCGCACGGCATGGATAATCACCGCCAGGTGCACCAGCACGCATACGCCCAGCACCATGGCGCTCACGCGCTGCCAAAGCCAGAGCCTGGCCTGGGTTGCCACGCTGCCGTTCATGCCTCGGCCTCCAGTTTGGTCCTGGCCAGCAGCCGCTTGAGCCCGGCGATGCCGGCCGTGGGCGCCAGCTGCTTCGGGCAGCGCTCGGTACAGGTCGCCAGGGTGTGGCAGGCATGACAGCCGGCGTCGCCCGCGACCGCCCCCAGGCGCTCCTGGCGCTGGGTGTCGCGCACGTCGTTCACCAGCGTCCAGGCGCGGTTGAGCGCGGCCGGTCCCAGATACTCGGGCCGCCAGCTCACCACGTCGCAGGAGGCGTAGCACGCGCCGCAGCCGATGCACTCGATACCGGCATCGACGGCACGCCGCTCCAGAGACTCGGGCTTGACCCGCGCGAAGTCATCCTTGCGGCTGGTACCGCCCTTGAAGCGCCCCAGGGCCCGTGCCCATTTGTCGAAGAACTCGCTCATATCGGTGACGAGATCCTTGACCACGGGAAGATTGGACAGGGGGGCGATTTCGAGCCTGCCGTCCTTGGCGACTTTCGACACATGGGTGCGGCAGGTCCAGCGCGCCACGCCGTTGACCGTCATGGCGCACGAGCCGCACATGCCCACCCGGCAGGCATAGCGATAGCTGAGGCTGGGATCCACCCGACGCTGGATGTAGGTCACGACGTCGAGCACCGTCTGGCTCTCGAGCCGCGGGACCTCGTAGGTTGCGAAATCCCCCTCCTCCCTGCCGCGCCAGACCTTGACCTTCAAGTTGCTTGTCATCGGTTTGCCAATCTTTCTAACTGACCTGCGCATTTTCAGCTAGCAGGCACAGAAAGGAAAGCTAATCTTTGTTTGCTCGATGTAAAGAATTTCTTTACTATTGGTCTTGTTACTTCGCGGACCGCTGCCATGCCCTCCATCCGCACCTTCAAGATCTTCCTCGCCGTCGCCAAACACGGCACTTTCGCCGCAGCGGGAAAGGAAATCGGTCTCACTGCCGCGGCGGTGGGGCTGCAGATCCGCGCCCTGGAGGAGGAACTCAACCAGGTGTTGTTCGACCGGGGGCCCCGCTCCGTGGTACTGAACACGGCGGGGCGCGCGCTGATCCCGCAGATCGAGGAATTGGTACTGCGTTACGAGGCGCTCGCCGCCGGCGGCGATGGGGACGAGCTGTCCGGCACGGTGGTCATGGGCGCCCTGGTCTCGGCCCTGATGGGCGCATTCGCCGATGCCTTATGGACCCTGAAGCGGGAGCATCCCCGCCTGAGGGTCAGACTCTTCGCCGGGATGTCCAGCGACTTCGCCTACAAGGTCGAGCACGGCGAGCTGGATGCCGCGGTCGTGACCCAATCACCTCGGCCCCTCCCCTCCAGCCTGTTGTGGACGCCCCTCTACACGGAGCCGATGGTGCTCATCGTGCCGCGCCATCCGCACTTCACCTTGCCGCGCGAGCCCCTGGAGATGCTGGGCAAGGCCCCGTTCATCCGTTTCGACCGGCACACCTGGACCGGTCACCTAGTAGTGGATGTCCTGAACCGCTGCCAGGTGACCACCCAGGACGAGCTGGAGCTGAACTCGGTCGAAGCCATCATCGAGATCGTGCGCCAGGGCTTCGGCATCTCCATCGTGCCCCAACTGGCCAATGTGCAATGGGACCGGGATCGCGCCCTGCGCGTCATCCCCCTACCGGGAATCGACGTCCAGCGCCGCGTGGGGCTAATCGAACGCACCCACCACGGGCGCATGCGCTTCACCAGCGCCATCAAGGAATACTTTGAGGCGAGGGGCAGGAAGGGGCCGGCCCGGGCATGAGGCGCTGCCTGATGCGGCGCAGCACCATTCACCCGCTTCTGCGCGCCTGGCTCGGTTGAAAAAATTTGTTGCGTTGCAGCAGAGATTGGGCTAGAATTCAAACCGTCTCCTCCACTCCTCCTCCTTTGGTGTGGATTTGCCCGGGGCTTCTACGAAGTCCCGGGTTTTTCTTTTCCCCATTGCCCGCCCCTCATCCCGTACCCCGATTCACCATCTCGTGGCTTCCGCTGGGCGGCTGTTCGCGGCTTGGACCTATTCTGCCGTCTAGGCTCCCAGTCCGAGAATTTCTCGCGCCTCGCCGGGATTCGCAACGCTTTCGCCCAGAGCGCGCACGATCTGCACCGCCCGTTCCACCAGCGCGCCGTTGCCGGGTGCCAGCACGCCGTGCTCAATGAACAGGTTGTCCTCGAGTCCGACGCGCACGTGGCCGCCGAGAATGACCGCCTGGGCGACCATGGGAAACTCCATGCGGGAGATGCCGAAGCCGGCCCAGAGGGCGCCGGCCGGCAGCAGGCTGCGCATGAAGAGCATGCTTTCCGCCGTCGCCGGCGTACCCCAGGAAATGCCGAGGCAGATCTGGAACAGCGGCGGCTTGGCGATATGGCCGTCCTCGATCATGCGCCGAGCCAGCATGATATGCCCCGGCTCGAACACTTCGATTTCCGGCTTGACGCCGGCCTCGGCGATAGCCTTGGCCATGATCCTCAAGTGTGCCGGGGTGTTCACGAAGCCGGTCTCGCCAAAGTTCATGGAACCGACATCGAGGCTGCAGATGTCCGGCCGCAGTTCGAGTACATGCTGCACCCGGCGCAGCGGTGCCGTCATGGTCGTCCCGGGTCCGCCCACGCACGGGTCCTCCTCGCTCGGGACGAAGCGGGAACCGGGACCTGTGGTGAGATTGAGCAGAATGTCGCAGCCGGCGCCGCGCACCCGCTCTACGACTTCGCGATAAAGCGCCACATCCTGGCTGGGCGCACCGGTCTTCGGATCCCGGACATGGATGTGGGCGATGGCCGCGCCGGCGTTCCGGGCCTCGATGACGGATGCGGCGATCTGCTCCGGCGTCACCGGGACGGCCGGGCTCTTCTTGATCGTGTCTCCGCCGCCCGTCACGGCGCAGCTGATAATGACTTTTCTCGACATTTGATTCTCCTGCCCAGAGGCGACAAAAAAATGGCGAAGGATTCTTGCGGGCCGGCCTACTCGAGCTTGGAACCGGTCATGCGCATCTGCAAACCCTCAAAGCGAAATTTCTTTCCCCGCGCCCGGGGACTAGTGATCCTCAGGCAGTCTCGTGCGGCGCGCGCTCGCGGCGAGCAAGAAAGCAGTCCTGCACGTAGCGCGTGTGCACCCGCCCCATGAGGAAGTCTTCGTGGGCCAGAAACCGCCGATGAAACGGCGCGGTGGTGCTCACTCCTTCGATCACCAGTTCATCCAGCGCCCGCTGCATGCGGGCGATCGACTCTTCACGCGTTCTCCCCCAGCAGACGACTTTCGCCACCAGTGAGTCGTAGAAGGGAGGGATCGTGTATCCCGGGTAGGCGTGACTGTCCACGCGCACGCCCGGACCGCCGGGGGCGAAATACTGGCCGATCCTGCCCGGGCAGGGCGCGAAGTCGCTGTCCGCGTCCTCGGCGTTGATGCGGCATTCGATGGCGTGGCCCTGGAGGCGGATCGAGTCCTGGGTGATGCCAAGGGGCTCGCCCGATGCGATGAGTATCTGGCTCTTGACGAGATCGATGCCCGTGACCATCTCGGTCACCGGGTGCTCGACCTGGATGCGCGTGTTCATTTCCATGAAGTAGAACTCGCCGCTGTCCTGGTCCAGTATGCACTCGATGGTGCCCGCGCTCGTATAGCCTACATGTCGCGCCAGGCGCACCGCGGCCTCGCCGATGCGGGCGCGCTGCTCCGCCGTGATTACCGGCGACGGGCTCTCCTCGATGAGTTTCTGGTTGCGTCGCTGGGTCGAGCAGTCGCGCTCGCCCAGGTGCAGGACCTGATGCCCGTCGCCCAGTATCTGGATCTCGATATGGCGGATGTTTTCCAGGTAGCGTTCCAGGTAGAGCGAACCGTCGCCGAAAGCGGCCGCCGCCTCACGCGCCGCTTGACGAAATGCGTCTTCCAGCTCCTTGGGCTGCCGCACGACGCGCATGCCCCGTCCGCCGCCCCCGGCTGCCGCTTTCAGCAGCACCGGGTAGCCGATTCTCTCCGCAACCGCCGCCGCTTCCCGGGCGTCCGCAACCGTTCCGTCGGAGCCCGGCGTGGTCGGCACCCCCGCCTCGGCGGCGAGCCGCCGCGCCACAGCCTTGTCGCCCATCATCCGGATCGCCTCGGGACGCGGGCCGATGAACTGCACGCCTTCCCGGGCGCACAGCTCGGCGAAGGCGGCGTTCTCCGACAGGAATCCATAGCCGGGGTGGATGGCGTCGGCCTTGTACGCCAGCGCGGCGCCGACCAGGATTCGGGGATTGAGGTAACTCTGCGCCGCCCTCGAATGACCGATGCAGACCGCGCGATCCGCCATCCTCGTCGGGAGCGAATCGCGATCCGCCTGCGAGTAGACCTGCACGGTCTCGATGCCCAGCTCACGGCAGGCGCGGATGATACGCACCGCGATCTCGCCGCGGTTGGCGACCAGCACGCGTCTAATCCTGTTCGCCATGGGGTTACTCGGGCCTACTCAAGCGTTGCGATCGATCACGATCAGCGGCTGGCCGAACTCGACCGGATCGCCGTCGTTCACCAGGATTTGCGTCACCACGCCGGCGTGGCGGGCGGCAATCGAGTTCATCAACTTCATCACCTCGATGATGCACACGACCGTGTCCGGGGCCACGCGCTGGCCCACCTCGACGAAGGGTTTGGCGCCGGGTTCGGGCGCCCGGTAGAAGGTGCCGACCATGGGCGCCTCGACGACAACCATGCCTTCAGGCACAACGGGCGCCGGAGCCGGCACCTGGGCCTTCTTCTCGGGCGGCGCGGCGGGCTGAGCCGGCGGCGCCGCGGGCGCGGGCGCCGGTGCCGCCGGCGCCCTCTCCTGCGGGCGTTGCCCGCCGGGCGCGGCGGAGTGCTTGCGCAGGTCGATTTCGATGTCGCCGTACTTCAGGTGGAACTCGGCGAATTGGGAGGAGGATTCGACCAGTTGCAGAATGCGCAGAAGGTCCTCGTAGGTCAGATCGCGTTCAGGCACGATGATCTCCGGTTGTTGGTCGTATTCTCGTTTCAGCCCTCCCCTTCGTTAGCCACCGCCTCCGGCGAGTTGATTTCCAGCCGCACATCGCCCTTGCGGATATACAAGTGGCCAATGCGCGGCCGCTTGGCGAGCTCGCTCAGCAACTCGACTATGGGCTGGTCGAAGGAGTAGGAGGTTCTCATCGGCCCGGCCGCGAGCATTTCGTCCACCTGGGAGCCGGCGAACATGTAGCGCAGCAGCCGCTCGTCATCGCTGGCATTCGGGTATTTCCTGCGCAGCCCGGGCACTCCGGGCGCGGGCGGCTGGGGCTGAAGGGCGATCGCCTGCGAGCCGTTGCCCACGATGCGGTCGAGCACGTTCGGCTCGACCGGGGCGAGCAGCTTGCCATAGTAGCCGAGGGCGTATTTCTTCACCTCGTCCGGCACGATGCGGTAGCGCTCGCCGTGGACCACGTTGAGCACGGCCTGGGTGCCCACCAGCTGGGCGAAGGGGGTGATCATGATGGGGAAACCCAGTTCCTGGCGCACGCGCGCGCATTCCTGGAGCAACTCGTCGAACTTGTGGGACAGGCCGGCGTGGGCGAGCTGGGACTTGAAGTTGGTGAGCATGCCCCCCGGCAGCTGGTGCTCGTAGTGGAAGGCATCGTACTCGACCGGCACGCCGAGAGGCTTGCCTTCCCGCTCGGCGATGCGGCGGAAATGCTCGCCGACTTCGTCGAGTATTGCGTCGTCCACATTGACCTTGTAGCCCATGCTGCGCAGGTTGCGCGCGATGGTCTGGGTCGCCGGCTGCGCCGGGCCATTGGCAAGGGGCGCAATCGAGGTGTGCAGTTCGTCCGCGCCCAGCTTGACCGCCTCCAGATAGACCAGGGGCGCCAGTCCGGTCAGGCAATGGCTGTGGATCTCCAGCGGCACATCGCCCATCACCTGCTTGACTGCGGGCACCAGGGTGCGGATGCGGTCTACCGTGAGCAGGCCGCCCGCGTCCTTGAGCATGATGGCGTCCACCTTGCCCCGCTCGACCAGATCCTTGGCCGTGCGCACGTAGAGCTCATCGGTATGGACCGGACTGACGCTGTAGGACAGGGCGCCGAAGGTCTTCACGCCCAGACGCCTGGCCACTTCGGTGGTGCACAGCATGTTGTCCACGTCGTTGAGGCCGTCGAAGCAGCCCACCACGCGAAAGCCGTTGGCCACCAGCCGCTCCACCCACAGCTCGATGATGTCATCGGGCAGCACGTCGAAGGCGACGATGTTCTTGCTGCGCACCAATGCGCGCAAGGGCGTGCGCTGCACCCGCTGGCGCATCAGGCGCACCCGCTCCCAGGGATCTTCCTTCAGGTAGCGCACGCACACGTCGAACTGGATGGTTCCGGCCAGGTCGATCTGCGCGAACCCCGCGCGGTCCATGCGCTCGGCCACCGGCAGCATGTGCGCGGTGGTCATGCGCGTGGCCCACAGGCACTGGTGGGCATCACGCAGGGTAGTATCGATGATTCTCACTTCCTTCATTTCGCTTGGTCCTTGGGTTGCAGGATGCTCAGCGCGCGGTGAAGCCGCCGTCGACGAACAGGGTCTGGCCCGTGACGTAGTCCGAGGCGGGGGAAGCCAGGAACAGGGCAGCGCCGTAGAGATCCTCGACCTGCCCGACGCGGCCCACCATGGTCTTGGCCGCCAGATCCGCGACCGCCGCCGAGTTGGCGGTGATCGAGGCGGTCAGCTCGGTCGGGATGTAGCCCGGCGCGATGGCGTTGCAAGTGATGCCGCTGCGCGACCAGGCTTCCGCCATGGCGCGGGTGAGCTGGACCACGCCGCCCTTCGATGCACCGTAAGCAATGCTGTTGGGGAAGGCCCGCACCGACTGCAGCGAGGCGATATTGATGATCCGCCCCCAGCCCTGTCTCTGCATGCCCGGCACCAGGCCCTGCGCCAGCCGGAAGGGCACGGTGAGGTTGAGCTCCAGGGTCCTGTCCCAATCCTCGTCGCTCACTTCCAGCGCCGCCCGGCGGATGTTGATGCCCGCCGAATTGACCAGGATGTCTGGCGCTCCGAAGGGATGCGATGCGCGGCTGACGCATTCGGCGAGCTGGCGGCGGTCGCACAGATCCGCCTCGAGGCAGGCGGCGTCCCCGCCCTCGCACCTGATCACCTCGGCCGTCTCGTTCAGCCGCTCCGCACGGCGCGCCACCAGGACGACCTTCGCGCCCGCGGCCGCGAGCGCCTGCGCCAGGCCCCGGCCGATCCCCGAACTGGCGCCCGTGACGAGGGCGATCCGCCCCTGCAGCGAGAAAAGCTGGTCGATTATCTTCATGTCTCCGCCAAGCCCGTTATCAAAGCATTCCAACCTTGTCACACGACGATTGCTGCCGAGGAAAACCGGGGATCGGACGCGCACGCGGTCTCCCCCCTGATCGGCAGCGACAGGCCGGACGCCGGCCCGTAGTAGTCACGGGCGCGGAGCTCCCGCGCGCCCGGCGCCAGGCTTTTCAGCGCCGGCTCCACTTCCTCATTGCCGTCGAAGTCCACCGAAACCCGCGGCAGCGGCAGCGCTTCGGACAGCGGCAGCTTGTACCAGACGAGATCCAGCACGGCCTGCAGTACCACGGCCGGAATGCGGATCCCGCCCGGCGAGCCGACCGCGTGTCGGCCGCCGTCGGCGCACGCCACCACCACGGGGGTCAGGTTGGTCAGGGGCAGGATCGCGTCGTCCGACCGGCGCCGTGCGAACAGGTTGACGCCGCAGTTGAGCAATATCCCGGTCTCCGGCGCCACCAGGCCCGAGCCGAACCACAGGGGACCATGGGTGAAGGTGCAGGACAACAGCATACCGCCCCGGTCCGCCGCACAGAAGTGATTGGTGTGCCGGCTCTCGGCGATGAGCAGGGAGTAGAGCGCGTGCTGCTCGCTCCAGGCGGCGCGCAGGGCCTCCGCCACTGCCTCGATGTAGCGCGCCTGCCGGTTGTCGGGCCGCGCGTGGCCCTCGAGCTGCGCCAAGGCGTGCGACAGGATGCCGTAGCCGGATCCCCGCTTGGGCGCCCCGTGGATGACCGCATCGCGGAACCGCGTCTGCTCGGCCGGCCCCACGCTCACCGCCCCCTCTGCGAAGTCTTTCTGTGACAGGCTTCCCCCGGCTTTGGAGACGGCCGCACAGATCGCGTCCACCAGGGGTCCGCCCCGTAAAGCCTCGACCCCGTGGACGGCGATGTAGTCGAGCGACGCGGCCAGTTCCGGCTGGACCAGCCGCTCGCCCGCCTTGAGCGGCTCACCGTTCCGGGTAAACACTTTCTTGAATACGGCCGACACGCCGCCATGGCTGCGCATCGCCCAGGCCAGACTTCGTTCCAGGTCGGGCGTGACCACGAACCCGGCCCGGGCGAGCTTCACGGCCGGAGCCAGCAGATCGCCAAGGGGCAGCCTGCCGAACGCCTGGTGGGCCGCCGCCAGGCCGGGCACCACCGCCGGGAATGACACGGAGGCGGCGCCATGAACGAAGCGCCCGGTGCGCGCCGCGCTCCCCAAGGACGCGGGGTCGAACTCCCTCGGCACCGCCGTGTTGAAATTCACGACCTCCGCCCCGGTGGCGGAGACGCCCCGATGCACCACCATGAAGCCGCCATAGCCGCCGATCCCGCAATTGGCCGGATCGCATACGCACAGGGCGGCGGCGACGGCGACGGCCGCATCGGCCGCGCTGCCACCCGCCCGCAGGATCTCCGCCCCTGCCTCCGCCGCCGCAGCATGGGCGGCGGTGATCGCGCCCCTATGTGCCATGTTGCCCGCCCGACCCCGTCACTTCGCCGCGCTGACTTTCATCCGGCCCAGCTCGCGCTCGGCCCTCTCGAGATAGGAGTTGTCCAGGTACTTGTTGACCCAGCCGTCGATGTCCTTGGCCAGGTGCGCGGGGATCTTGCCCGCATCGGCAATGGTCTTCAGGATGATCCGCGTCGAGGGCATGTCGATGCGCGGCTCGGTGATGATCACCGAACCCATGGCCGTCAGCGCGACAGGCTTCGCCTTCGGGTCATTCATTTTCTTGGCCACGATCTCGGCGACCTTTTCCGGCGGGTTCTTCTTGATGTAGTCCATGCCGCGCAGGGTGGCCTTCACCAGTCCCGCGACGACCTCCGGCTTGTCGCGCACGAGGTTGGGGTGGGCGATCAGCAGCAGGCTCTCGGCGTTGGGAATCGGCGGGTTCTGGGCGATGTAGTGCAGTTTGGGGTTCTGCGAAATGGCCGTCGCCGCTGCCGGTTCCCAGGAGATGAAGGCGTCGATTTCACCCTTGTCCAGCATCACGCCGAAGTCGGACACCTTGGCGAAGACACGCTTGAACTTGATACCCTGGGTCGCCTGGACGTAGTTGAGGATCGCATCCTGCACCGTTCCCAGCCCGGGACTGCCCACCGTCTTGCCTTCCAGCTGCTTCCAGCCGGTGATGTCCTTCCTGCCCACCAGCGGTGCGTTGTTCTTCGTGACGGACATCAGGATCTTGAAGTCCTGCCCGCGCGACGCCGCCTGCATGATGGGAGCAAGCCCGCCCATCAGGGTCTGCACTTCACCGTTGGCGAAATGCAGCAACGCCTCGGGCCCGTTGGCGTAGGTCTTGCGAACCAGCTTGATGCCCTCCTCGGCGAAGTAGCCCTCGTGCTCCGCCACCCACACGTTCGCGTAATCCACCTCCGAGCCGATCTGGTCGGCAATGGTCAGCTCGACCAGCGGCTTGCCCTGGGCATGGGCGGGAGCGAACGCCATCCCGGCCGCGAGCCCTGCCACGACAGCGAAAGAAAACACCTTTCTCAATGCATGCATGTCTATCCTCCTCCAGTTGGTACCAATCGAGAGTCAGCTACCGCGAGAGATCAGTGGGCGCGACGCGTCCCTGTCTCGCTTCTTGTTGTGTCCTTCTGCGTCGAGAGCTCGCTCAACAGCGCCGCGCAGCGTGAGCGCAGCGCCATGAATTCGGGGCTCAGGGGGTCGCGCGGCCGGGACAGATCGATGTCGATATCGGCCCGGATGCGCGCCGGCTTGGCCGAGAGGATCACCACCCGGTCTCCCAGGAACACGGCCTCCTCCAGGTTGTGGGTGACGAACACGATGGTGCGCTTGCGGCGCGACCAGATGTCGAGCACTTCCCGCTGCATCCGCTCCCGCGTCGGCTGGTCCAGGCTCACGAAAGGCTCGTCCATCAGGACCAGATCGGCGTCGGTGGCGAAGGCCCGGGCAATCGCCACCCTTTGCTTCATGCCGCCGGAGATCTGGTGGGGATAGTGTTTCTCGAAACCCCTCAGGCCCACCACGTCGATGATGTCGTCCACCACCCGCCTGACTTCGGCGGAAGGCCGTTTCTTGACGCGCAGTCCGACCGCGATGTTCTCCCACACGGTCAGCCAGGGCAGCGTCGAGGGTTCCTGGAAGACGAAGGAGATGTTCTGCTTCTTGGGATTGACCGGATCGCCGTGTATCAGGACCTGCCCCTGGGTTGGGCGCATGAGGCCGGACAGGATGTCGAGCAGCGTCGTCTTGCCGCATCCGCTGGGACCGCAGACGCACAGGAACTCATTGACGCGCACGTCGAATTCGATCCGGTCATGCACCTGGAACGTACCGTAGTGGTGAGATTCCCTCACCTGGACCATGATCTGGTTGCCCCGATCCATACTGACACTCCTCCTTGAACGAGAAGGCTCTCTTAGAGAGAAACCTGCCAGCGCCAGCGGAACAGGATCTTCTCCGCCAACAGCAAGGCTTCGTTGAGAATGAAACCGATGGCACCGATCAGGATCATGGCCACGACCACCTCCGGTATGCGCAGCAGTTCGGAGTAGTTCACCATCATGCGCCCCAGGCCGATGGGCTCGCCTCCGGTGAGCTCGGCCGCGACGATGGTCATCCACGCCGTGCCCAGCCCCACCCGCATTCCGCCCAGTATGTCGGGCAGGACGGTGGGGAACACGACACGCCTCAGAATGTAGAACTTACCCGCGCCGTAGACCTGGAACACCTTGCGATGGATGGGCTCGACGCGCCCGACCCCCACCAGCGTCGCAGTGAACACCGGGAAGAACGCTCCCAGAAAGATCAGGAAGGCGTAGCGGCCGATGCCGCTGAAGAAGATGATCGCCAGCGGAATCCAGGCGATGGGCGGGATGAACCGGAATGGCTCGATCACCGCGCGCATGCTCACATAGAGGTTCTTGTAGAGGCCCATGAGCAGGCCCAGCGGCACACCCAACGCGACGCCCAGGCCGAAGCCCACCAGCAGGCGATAGACGCTGGCGTTGATGTGGGTCCACAGGGAATTGCCCAGAATGTCGCCCTGCTGGAGGAGCTGGACGAAGGCTGCGAGAATGTGCAGCGGCGCCGGGAAGTAGGGAGAGTTGGCGCGTTCTGCCATGACTTCCCAGATCAGCAAGACCACGATCAGGGAAAGCAGGTTGAAAGCAACGGCACGAACCTTGGACCAGACCTTGGAACCCCGCACCGCCGGATCCTGTTCCGCCGCCGGCGGGGTAACGCCTGTCGTGACGCCGCGCTCGCCGTCCTCCTCCTTCATCGCTTGGCGCAATTGCATTGTCATCCTCACCGAGTTATCGTCAGCACGCCTGGCCCCATGTCTGGCGCCGGCTCGATTTTTTGGATGCAGGCTATTACTATATAGTATTTGTGTCAACTCCGATTTTGTAGCGGTTGTCAATGAGTACAGTCAAAACAATGATTCCTACGCATTCCAGGCAGTCCCGCGACGTTGATGCGGCGCAACACAACAAGAAGCTCAAGGGCATGCGGAAGCAGAACGGCAACTTCTTCGACAAGTACCGGCCGAGCGCACCGACGCGGGCGCCGAAGCATGCGATTCTGAGAGAAGCCATCATTGCGGCCATCCAGGATGGCTACTGGAGGTCGGGCGACCGGCTGCCGACGGAATCCGAACTGACCGAGCTGACGCCCTACAGCCTGGGCACGGTGCAGCGCGCGGTGCAGGGGCTGGTGGCAGCCGGTTACGTGACGCGCAGGCAGGGAAGCGGAACCTTCGTCGCCCCGCCCGACCGGCGTATCGCCGGTCCATGGCTGTTCCGCTTCCTCAACCGCGAAGGGACGGAGTTCGCCGCGATGACGACGCGCGTGATCTCGCGAAAGAGAGTAAGCCAGGAAGGAGCGCACTTCGAGTGGCTGGCCATGGGCGCCCGGAACAAGCAACTGCTGGAGATCGACCGCCTGGTCAGCGCCGACGGCTGCACCATCTACAATCGCTACTATCTCGATCCGGACCGTTTCCCCGTGCTCGAGTCCATGCCGCTACGGGAACTGGACGGCGCCAATTTCGCCGGCCTTATCCAGACCACCTACGGTCTCACGATCACCCATGTGGCGCGCGCCGTGCAGTGCGCCCCGCTACCCGAGCCCGCCTGCCGCGCCATCGGGCTGCCGGCCCAAAGCCTGGGCCTCATCGTGGAAATCGCCGCCAGCGCCGGCGACGCCAGACCGGTCTTCTACCAGCAGCTCTTCGTGCCCGCCCTAGCCGGAAAGCTGTTCGTCAGCGATTCCTTCTACCCTTGGATTGCGAGCGCCCATAAGCCCTGACACGTCGTGCCGATCACCGGGCGAAGAAAAAAAGCCCGGCTCGCACAGGCCGGGCAGGCAGCGGCGGGGGCCGCCGTTGGGGAGGAAGGAAAACTCCGAACGTCAGGCGCAGCTGGCGCCCTCGCCGTGCTTGGCCACGCCCAGCTTCACCAGGATGGTCTCCAGGGGGCAGAACCTGGTGAAGCCGCTCTGGAACAGATTGGCGCCGACGAAGGCGGTAAACCACAGCCAGTTCTTGCTCACGAACAGGGGGCTGGCTTCGACGCCCAGGGCCAGGGAGATCAGCACGAAGGCGCCGGCGAAGATGCGGATGTATTGGTTGACGGTCATGATGTCGTACCTCCGAAGGGTCAAGCGTTGGAAGGGTTGTCCTGCTGCCCGATGCGCTTGCGCATGGCGGCGTAATACAGAACCGGGATCACCACCAGCGTGAGCAGGGTGGACACGAAGATGCCGAAGATCAGGCTGATGGCCAGGCCGTTGAAGATCGGGTCGTCGAGGATGAAGAAGGCGCCGATCATGGCGGCCAGCCCGGTCAGCGCGATGGGCTTGGCGCGCACCACCGCCGACTGGATCACGGCCTCGGCGAAGGGCAGGCCCGCCTTCACCTGCTCGTTGATGAAGTCCACCAGCAGGATGGAGTTGCGCACGATGATGCCGGCCAGCGCGATCATGCCGATCATCGAAGTGGCGGTGAACTGGCTGCCCAGCAGGGCGTGGCCGGGCATGACGCCGATGATGGTGAGCGGGATGGGCGCCATGATGATCAAGGGCACCAGGTAGGAGCGGAACTGGGCCACCACCAGCAGGTAGATGAGGATCAGGCCCACGGCGTAGGCGGCGCCCATGTCGCGGAAGGTCTCGTAGGTCACCTGCCACTCGCCGTCCCACTTGAGGGCATAGCCGGCGTAGGGGTCCTTGGGCTGGCGGATGAAGTATTCGTCCAGGGTGCCCCCCTGCTCCAGGGGCAGGTCCTTCAGCTTCGAGCGGATGTCGAACATGCCATACAGGGGCGAATCCAGCTTGCCGCCCATGTCGCCCACCACATAGACCACCGGCAGCAGATCCTTGTGGTAGATGGCCTTCTCGCGCGCCGCCTGGCGCACCTCCACCAGCTCGGACACGGGCACCAACTGGCCGTCACGGGCACGCACCGTCATCTTGAGCAACTGGTCGAGGGAGTCCTGCTTCTCCGCCGGCAGGGTTATGCGCACCGGGATTTCACGCTTGGCGCCGCGCGAATGGGCGGGCGTGACGTCCTCGCCCGACAGTCCCATGCGCACCACTTCCACGATGTCCTTCTGGGCCACGCCCAGGATGGCCGCCTTGCTCTGGGACACGCGCAGCACCGCCTTGCGCGCGTCCGCCTGGACCGAGTCGTCCACGCCCAGGATGTCGGCGGTACCCTCGAAGGCGGCGCGTACCTTCTTGGCCACGGCGATGCGCCCCGTCTCGTCCGGCCCGTAGACTTCGGCGACGATGGGCGACAGCACGGGCGGCCCGGGCGGCACTTCCACCACCTTGGCGTTGCCGCCGTGGCGCCGGGCGATGGCGGCGATCTCGTCGCGCACCGCCACGGCGATCTCGTGGCTTTGGCGCTGGCGCTCGTGCTTGTCCACCAGGTTCACCTGCATGTCGCCCAGCTCGCTGGAAGCGCGCAGGTAGTACTGGCGCACCAGACCGTTGAAGTTGATGGGGCTGGCCGTCCCGGCATAGGCCTGGTAGTCGGTGACTTCCTTCACCGTGGACAGATAGCCGCCGATCTCGCGCAGCACCTTCGCCGTCTCCTCCACCGGCGTGCCCACCGGCATGTCAAGCACCACCTGGAACTCGGACTTGTTGTCGAAGGGCAGCATCTTCAGCACGACCAGTTGCAGCGCCGCGAGCGACACCGACACCAGGATCGCCGCCAGCACGCCGATCCACAGCTTGAGCCGGGCGCGCCCGCCGGTGCGCTCGTCCAGGAAAGGCGGCAGCACGCGGCGGAACAGCCCGTCGAGCCGGGCATTGAGCCGGCTCTCGCCGCCCGCGGCGTGATGATGCTTGGCGAGCAGCTTCACCGCCAGCCAGGGCGTCACCACGAAGGCGATGGCGAGCGAGATCAGCATGCCCATGGAGGAGTTGATGGGGATGGGGCTCATGTAGGGCCCCATCAGGCCGGTGACGAAGGCCATGGGCAGCAGCGCCGCGATGACCGTGAAGGTGGCGAGGATGGTGGGCCCGCCCACTTCGTCCACGGCGCCCGGGATGAGCTCCCACAGCGGCTTGTCGGGATGCAGCTCGCGCCAGCGGTGGATGTTCTCCACCACCACGATGGCGTCGTCCACCAGGATGCCGATGGAGAAGATCAGGGCGAACAGGGACACCCGGTTCAGGGTGAAGCCCCAGGCCCAGGAGGCGAACAGGGTGGCCGCCAGGGTGAGGGTCACGGCCAGGCCGACGATCAGCGCCTCGCGCCGCCCCAGGGCGAACAGCACCAGCAGCACCACGGAGCCGGTGGCGAACACCAGCTTGCCGATGAGCTTCTGGGCCTTGTCGGTGGCGGTGGCGCCGTAGTTGCGCGTGACGGTGAATTCCACGCCCTCGGGAATGACGCTGCCCTTGAGGGATTGGGCGCGGGCGATGACCGCCTCCGCCACGTCGGCGGCGTTGACCCCCGGTTTCTTGGACACGGCCAGGGTGACGGCGGGAAATTCGCCGTCCCTGGTGCCGTGCCAGACATAGCTGGCGGGCTGGTCCGGGCCGTCCTCCACCCGCGCCACATCGGACATGAACACCGGGCGGCCAGCGGCCACCCCCACCACCAGGCGCTTCACGTCGGCGGCGGTCTCGATGTAGGTGCCGGTCTCCACCAGCATTTCCTGGTTGCCCGAGACCAGGCTGCCCGAGGGCTGCACGGCGTTGGACACCTGCAGCGCGGCGCGCAGGTCCTGGGCGGTGACGCCGTGGGCGTTCATGCGGTCGGTGTCCATGATGACGCGGATGACATGGCCAGGGCCGCCGATGGTGGTGACGTCGCGGGTGCCGGGAATGCGCTTGAACTCGATCTCCGCGGCGCGCGCCACCTGCTGCAGCTCGAAGGCCGAGCGCTTCGGATCGGCGGTCCAGAAAGTGAGGCTGACGATGGGCACGTCGTCGATGCCCTTGGGCTTGACGATGGGCTGGCCCACGCCCAGGTTGGGAGACACCCAGTCGCGGTGGGAGTCGAGGGTGTCGTAGAGGCGCACCAGGGCCTGGATCGGGTCCTCGCCCACTTCATACTGCACGGTGATCACCGCCATGCCCGGGCGCGACACGGAATACACGTGCTCGATGCCGGCAATGCGCGCCAGCACCTGCTCGGCGGGGCGCGCCACCAGGGCCTCCACGTCCTGGGCGGAAGCGCCCGGGAAGGGAATGAAGACGTTGGCCATGGTGACGTTGATCTGGGGCTCCTCCTCCCGCGGCGTGACGAACACGGCGAACAGGCCCAGCAGAAAGGCGACCAGGGCCATCAGCGGCGTGAGCTGATTGCGCTGGAAGTAAGCGGCGATGCGTCCGGAAATACCCATCTCAAATCCGTGAGGAGTGAGGTGTGAGGGGCAAAACCGCCCACTCCTCGCCCCTCACTGTTCACCCTTTCAATTTCATGATGCCCAGGGCCTTCATCACCAGCTTCTCGTACACCGGCTCCGAAGTGCCCTTCTTCATCTTGCGCAGGAAGTACTTCTCGAAGGCCACCTTGGCCAGATGCACCCACTTGCCCTGGGCAAACCAGTTCACGTTGCGCGGCGGAATCTGCGGCATGGCCACGAAGGCCACGCCCGTATCGCCGAAGTCGGCCAGGCACACGGCGTTCCAGGTGGCCCTCTCCTTGGGCTGCTGACCGTCGAGCACGGCGCGAATGTTGCGCGCCGTGGCGGTGACCATGGTCTCGATCATGTAGCCGGTCTTGGGCGCCCCCGTGGGCACGGGTGTGGCCTCCACCGGCGGGATCGCCACGCACACCCCCACCGCATAGATGTTCGGATACTTGGGATTGCGCTGATACTCGTCGATCAGGATGAAGCCCCGCGGGTTGGTCAGCCCCTCGATGCCGAACACCGCATCCACGCCCTTGAAGGCGGGCAGCATCATGGAATACTTGAAGGCCAGCTCGTGCTCCTTCTTCGGCTTGCCGTCCTCGTCGTGCTCGGTGACATGCATCTTGCCCGCCTCGACCTTGGTCACCTTGGCGTTGCAGATCCACTTGATGTGGCGGTCGCGGAAGGCGGACTCCAGCAGCCCCTTGGAATCGCCCACGCCGCCCAGGCCCAGGTGGCCGATGTAAGGCTCGGCGGTGACGAAGGTCATGGGCACCCGGTCGCGCATCTTGCGCCGCCTCAGATCGGTATCAATGATCATGGCATATTCGTAGGCCGGTCCGAAGCAGGAAGCCCCTTGCACCGCGCCCACCACCACCGGCCCCGGCTCGCGCACGAACAGGTCCCACGCCTTCTTCGCCTGCTCGGCGTGATCCACGTGGCACACCGACTCGGTGTACCCGTTCGGGCCCAGACCTTCCACTTCCTCGAAGGCCAGCTTCGGCCCGGTGGCGACGACCAGGAAGTCGTAGTCGATCATGCGCCCGTCGTCCAGCTCCAGCCGGTTGTGCTCCGGGTGCACGCGCCTGGCGCCCACCGGGATGAAATCGATCTTGCGCCGGGCCAGGGGTGCGGCCAGGTCCAGCTCGATGTCCTCGCGCCGCCGCCAGTCCACCGCCACCCAGGGGTTGGACGGCACGAAATGGAAGCGTGCCGTGTTCGAAACCACGGTGATCTTGTCTTCGGGGCGCGCGTTGTCGCGCATTTCGTAGGCCATGGGCAAGCCTCCGATGCCCGCACCCAGTATCACGATATGTGCCATGTTTGCCTCCTCCGGCTGGAATGGGGATGGCGTGGCGCGTCGCCGGTCGCGCCCCGCTACTTGGTTATCGCCTGCTTGGCCTGGATGCCCGCCTTGACCGGGTCCAGGGCCACTTTCTCTCCGGCGGCCAGCCCCGCCAGCACTTCCTGCACGCCGCCCGCCAGGGGCTCGCCCAGGCGCACCTGGCGCAACCGGAAGCCGCCGTTGCCGTCGGCCACATAGACCGCCGTCACCTCGCCCCGGCGCAGCACCGCCTGCCCGGGCACCAGCAGTTTCCGCGCCTTGCCGACGACGAAGTGGGCGCGCGCGAACATGCCGGGGATGACGTCCTTGAGCCCCTCGGGCAGATAGACCCGGGCCTGCACCGTGTGGGTGCGGGCGTCGGCGGCAGGCAGCACTTCCACCCGGGCCGCGTCCACCCATTTGCCGGATTCGGGGAATTCCACCTGGGCCCGCAGGCTGCACTTCCGCCAGCTTGTATTGGGGTATGCTGGCCACCACGCGCAGCCCCTTGGGGTCGTACACCGTGACCAGGGGCCGGCCGGGGGCGGCCATCTCGCCCAGCTCGGTATGGCGCTGGGCCACCACGCCGTCGATGGGTGCGGTGACGCTGGCGAAGGACAAGGCAGCAGCAGCCTGGCCGGCGGCGGCCCGGGCGGCCTTGTAATCGGCTTCCGCCTTGTCCAGGGCGGCCCGGGAGACGAATTTCTGCTCGAACAGGTGGCGCGTGCGCTCGTAGTGGGCTTTGGCATTGGCCAGCACCGCCTCGCTGGCGGCGGCGGCCTGGGCCGCCTCGGCGGCGTCGATGCGCATCAGCAGTTGCCCCCGCTTCACGCCGTCACCGGCCTCGACGCGCACCTCCACCACACGCCCCTGCACCTGGGCGGCGACGGTCGCCTGCTTCACCGCCTCCACCAGGCTCTCGGCCGGGTAGGTCAGATCCACGTCGCGCAACTCCGCCGCCGCCGTCGGCACGCCTTGGGCAAAACCCGCGGCCGGCCCCAGCAGCAGCCCCAAAAAAATCAAATATGCCGATCCAGTTCTCATATCGCTATATTAGCGATTACTAATATTTTGTCAATTCCCCAAGTGTGCCAGGGTTGAGGCCAGGATACGGTTATGAGAGGGAAGTTATCTGCCGCAAGACACGACCGCCTTGCGATTTCTCAACAAATGCGTGCGCGCCGCCTCCTTTCAAAACCCTGTCTGGGCCAGGGCGAACGCGGCGATGGCTTCGATGATTTCCGGGACCTCGCCGATGGCGCGGGTCTGCTCGATGACGCAGCGGGGATGGACCGCCTGCACCTCGCCGATCAGACGCGGCAGGTCGCGCTTGAGATGGCCGCCCTGGGCCATGAAGGCGGGCACCACCACCACCCGCCGGGCGCCGCGCGCCACCACCCGGTCCACCGCCTCCCCCAGGCTGGGCGACATGAGCTCCAGGAAGGCCAGTTCCACGGCGACGCCCGGCGCACGCCGGGCGATGGCCGTGCGCACGGCCTGGAAGGGTTCGGCCCACTGGGGATCGCGCGCGCCGTGGGCGAACAGGATGAGGGCGGTGTCGGTACTCATGGGGGCAATGATCGTGGAAAACCGCAGCTGGAACCGCCTTCAACGCAAAGATCGCAAAGACGCAAAGGCCGCAAAGAACGAGAAGCCTCACCCTTCGGGTGTCGGCCATCCTTCAGGATTTTCCTTTGCGTCCTTTGCGTTGCTTCGCGTCCTTTGCGTTAAGTGCGGTTTTTGGTTAACTGCTCTTGTGATGATAGCGCGTCAGGCTCCGACCCGCGCCAGATATTGCGGCAGCCGGTCTCGCGCACGAACAGGGTCGCTGCGGCGCCCACCACGGCGCTGGCAAGGAGCAGGGCGAAGCCGATGCGGTAATCGGCCGCGGAATAGATGCGCACGCCCTCCCGCACGGTCCCGTCCCAGTTGCGGTCCATGGCCCAGCCCACCAGGGGCTGCAGGATCGCCGGCCCGAGGAACACGCCCACATTGACCACGCTGGTGGCCATGCCCGACAGCAGCGGCGGATTCACCTCCTTGGCGCAGGCCCAGGACAGGGTCAGGCTGGCGGTGAGCAGGCCCATGACGGCGCACAGCGTGTAGGTGGCGGCGAGCGGCAGCGCACCGCCCTGCAGCCACACCAGCCAGCCCAGGGCGTGCAGCACGGCGCCGGCCACCATGAGGGGCTTGCGCTTGCCCATGCGGTCCGACAGGCGTCCGATCAGGGCGGCGCCGATGGCGAAGCCAAGGAAGTACAGGCTGATGTGATTCGACGCCAGCGCGCGGCTCAGGCCCTGCACCTGGGTGAGATAAGGCACGGCCCACAGGCCGGCGAAGGCGAAGAAGCTGCCGGCGATGCCCAGGTTCACGAAGAAGCCGGGCCAGGTGGCGCGGTTGCGCAGCACCGTCACCAGCCCGCCCAGCCAGGCGGTGCGGTCCACGCGCGTGCCGTGGGCGCGGCTGCCGCCCTCTGCCTCGGACGGATGGTCCTTCACCAGGAACCAACTGGTCACGCCGATCACCAGGGAAGCCACGCCCACCGCCACGAACACGCTGCGCCAGCCGGCCGCCTGGGCCGCCCAGGCGAGCGGCGCCCCGGCCAGGACGGAACCGACGTTGCCGATGAACATGGCCGCGCCGGTGAGCGTGGCGAAGCGGCGCTCCTCGAACCACACGGCGATCAGCTTGAGCATGGCGATGAAGGCCACCGCCACGCCCAGCCCCACCAGGGTGCGGCCGGCCACGGCGATCTGGAAGCTCGGTGCCAGGCCGAACAGCAGCGAGCCGGCGCCCGCCACCAGGCCACCCAGGGCGAGGATCTTGCGCGGCCCCAGCGTGTCGGCGAGCACGCCGGTGGGCACCTGCATGACCGTATAGACGTAGAAGTAGGTGGCGGCCAGCACGCCCAGGGAGGTGGCGCTGGTCTCGAAGGCGGCGGCCAGGTCGCGGGCGATGGCGGCGGGGGCCACGCGATGGAAGAAGGACAGCAGGTAGGCGAGAATGGCCAAGGTCAGGGCCAGGGTGCGCAGTCGCGCCTGCGCCGGCGTGAGCGTAACGATGGGGACCTCCCGGGAGCGGTTGCGCCGGCCGCAGAAAAGGCGGCCGCGCGCTTGCCCCGATTTTAAATCATTTGGCTTCCAGCAATCTGGCTATTCCCGCTTCACCTCGGGATTCACCAGGTCGGGCGGGTTGCCCGTGGTCAGGGCGGCGACCAGGTTCTCCGCCGCGCGCAGGGCCATCTTCAGGCGCGTGGCGCGGGATGCCGAGCCGATGTGGGGCGTGAGCACGGCGTTGGAAAGCTCCAGGAAGCCGGGGTGCAGGGCCGGCTCGTTCTCATAGACGTCCAGCCCGGCGCCGGCGATGCGCCCCTCCTTGAGCGCCGCCACCAGGGCGGCGTCGTCCACGATGCCGCCGCGCGCGACGTTGATGAGATGGGCCGTCGGTTTCATCAGCGCCAGCTCGGCGGCGCCGATGAGATGGTGGTTCTCCGGGGCGTAGGGCAGCGTGAGCACCACGAAATCGCTTTCCTTGAGCAGCGCCTCCTTGGTGACGTACTCGGCATGCGCCGCCCGCTCCGTTTGCTCCGGCAGGCGCTTGCGGTTGTGGTACAGCACGCGCATGGCGAAGCCCCGGGCGCGCCGCGCCACCGCCTGGCCGATGCGCCCCATGCCGAAGATGCCCAGGGTGGCGTGATGCACGTCGCTGCCCAGCCATTGCTTGAAGCGCAGCCCCGGCCACTTGCCGGCGCGCAGCCACTGGTCGGCCGCCACCACGTGGCGTGCGGCTGCCAGGATCAGCGCCCAGGCCAGATCGGCCGTGGTGTCGTCGAGCACGCCCGGCGTGTTGGTGACCATGACGCCGGCGGCGGTGCATGCCGCCACGTCGATGTTGTTGTAGCCCACGGCGATGTTGCATATGGCCTTGAGGCGCGGGCAGGCAGCGAGCAGGCCGGCATCGACGCGCTCCACCGCGGTCAGCATGGCGGCGTCCTTGTCCGCCAGGCGCGCGGCGAGCGCCGCGCCCTGCAGCGCGTCCTCGCCCCGATGCTCATCGACCTCGCAATGGGGAACGAGATAGGCCAGGATTTCGGGAAAAGTCTGGCAGGCGATGAAGATCTTCGGCTTCATGGTCGCTTATTGGTACAGCACCTTCGGCAGCCACAGACCGATGTCCGGGAACATGTAGAGCAGGAACATGGCAAGCACCTGGATGGCCATGAACGGCATCATCCCGGCGAAGATCTGGTTCAGGCTGACATGGGGTGGCGCCACCCCCTTGAGATAAAACGCCGCCATGGCCACCGGCGGGCTGAGGAAGGCGGTCTGCAGGTTCAAGGCCACCATCAGGCCGAAGAACAGCGGATCGATATGGAAATGGGCCAGCAGCGGAATGAAGATGGGCATGAAGATGACGATGATCTCGGTCCACTCCAGCGGCCAGCCCAGGATGAAGATGATGAACTGGGCCAGCAGCATGAACTGCACCGGCGTCATGTCCAGGGACAGGACCCATTTCTCCACGATCTCCTGCCCGCCCAGCAGAGCGAAAGCCGCCGAAAAGATCGACGAGCCGACGAACAGCCAGCACACCATGGCGGAGGTCTTGGCGGTGAGGAACACCGATTCCTTCAACATGGTCCAGTTGAGCTGGCGGTAGGCCGCCGCCAGCAGGAAGCCGCCCAGGGAACCCACCGCCGCGGCTTCCGTGGGCGTGGCGAGCCCGAACACGATGGAGCCCAGCACCGCCAGGATGAGTAACGCGAGCGGGAAGAACGATGCCAACAGCATCTTGAAGATTTCCAGGCGGGCAAGGTCGAACAGCCGGTAGAACAGTACCAGCGCCGCCGTGCCGACCGCCAGCGTGATCCAGAAGGCATAGGGCGCCGGGCGCTCCTCGCCGCCGCCCGCGGCGGGCGCGGGCTCGGCCGCCGCCTCGGCTGGCTGCGCCTTCTGCACCGGCGGCGCCTGGACGCCTTCGGCGGGCGGTTCCTGGACTCCCTCGGCCTTGGGCTCCTCCACGCCCTCGGCGGCGGGCGGTTCCGACACCCCGGGTGCCTGCGGCCCTTCCTCGGCGGCACGCTCGGCTCCCCCGGTGACCAGCCCCATCTCGACCAGGCCGGAGGTGTCGTACGTCTCCAGCGGCGCCGTCACCTGGCGGTACACCAGGGACATGGAGCCGAACCACACCAGCGCCGGCAGCAGCACGATCACAAGCTGCCCGAGAATCGCCGCCATGGGTACGTCGGCGTTGCGGCGGCCCTTCAGGGCGCCCGCGAAGGCCGCCAGGGCGTTGCGCCGGCCCGCGGCCGAGAGCGCGCGGGCGGCCGGCGGCAGCGGGATTTCCCGCTCTTCCATGGGCAGGGGCGGCGCCAACTGGGGCTTGAGCTTGGCCATGACAATCACGTAGCCGACGTAGAGCAGCGCCAGCATGATGCCCGGGAAGAAGGCGCCGGCGTAGAGCTGCACCACCGACACGCCGGCGGTCGCGCCATAGACGATCAGCAGCACCGAGGGCGGGATGAGAATGCCCAGGCAGCCGCCGGCGGTGATCGACCCGGCCGACAGCTTGATGTCGTAGCCGGCGCGCAGCATGGCCGGGAAGGCGAGCAGGCCCATGAGGGTCACCACGGCACCGACGATGCCGGTGGCCGTGGCGAAGACGGCACAGGTGATCAGCGTGGCGACGGCCAGCGACCCCGGGATGCGCGCCAGGGCCAGGTGGATGCTCTTGAACAGCTTCTCGATCAGGTTGGCCCGCTCCACCAGGTAGCCCATGAACACGAACAGGGGCACCGAGATGAGCACGTCGTTGGTCATCACCCCGTAGGCGCGCTGCACCATGAGGTCCAGCGTCTGCTGCACGGCGATGGCCGGGTTCTGGCTGCGGTAGGCGAGCCAAGCGAACAGCACGCCCATGCCCATGAGGGTGAAGGCCGTGGGGAAACCCAGCATGATGGCCACCACCACCAGGGCCAGCATGAGCAGGCCCAGATGGCCGTTGGTCAGGTTGCCCCAGGGCATGAACACGGCCACGGCGATCAGGATGATCGCCATGAGGGCGAAGCCGAAGCGCAGCTCCTTCTTCATTGCCCGCCCTCCCGCTTCACCACGTACTGGTCCAGGCGGGCAATGTCCTCGTCCTTCACGTGCACCCTCTCCTTGAGCTTGTCTACATCCACTTCTTCCACGTCCTCCTCGCGCGAGGGCCAGGCGCCGTCGCGCAGGCAGATGACACAGCGCACGATCTCCACCAGTCCCTGCAGCAGCAGGAAAAAGCCGGCGACGGGGATGGCGTACTTGAAGGGGTACAGCGGCAGCGGTTCCGGGCTGAAAGTCTGCTCCCGGATCGCCAGGGATTCGTTGGCGAAGGTCCATCCGGCGTAGGTCAGGGCGAAGATGCCCGGCAGGAAGAACACGATGTACAGCACCAGGTCGATGGTGGCCTGGGTGCGCGGCGCGAAGAAGCCGTAGAGCACGTCGCCGCGCACGTGGCCACCCTTGGACAGGGTATAGGCGCCGGCCATCATGAACAGCACGCCGTAGAGCATGATCTGCGCATCCAGCACCCAGGCGTGGGGCCGGTTGAGCGCGTAACGGGAGAACACCTCCCACGATATGAGGCCGGTGAGGCCGACGATCGCCCAGGCGCACAAGTGCCCGACGAAGGTGCTCGCCTTGTCGACGAAGAGCAGCAGTTTTTGCATGGTGAGCCCTGAGGGGGAGGCGGCCGCCCGGTGCGGTGCCCGGGCGGCCGGCAGGCCGAGATATATCGATTCGCTGTGTTACGACTTCTTGGCGGCCGGGCGCTTGGCGAAGAAATGGTTGTAGGCCATCTTGTAATCGACCAGGGTGTCGTTCTGCCAGCGCGCCGCGCGGGCGGCGAAGGCGCGCATGGAATCGTTCACTTTCTTGAACGTCGGGTTCTCCGCCTCCTTGGCCGCCATCACCTTGTCCCAGGCCTCGAGCTGGCGGCGCAGGATGCTGTCGGGCGTCTTGTAGAACTTCACGCCCTGCTTTTCGGCCATTTCCAGGTAGTCGGTGGAATAGCGGTCGATGGCCTTCCACGACATGTCGGCGGAAGCCGCCTCGACGGCGTACTTGATGATGGCCTTGAGGTCGGCGGGCAGGGCATCGTACTTCTTCTTGTTGAACAGGATCTCGAACTGCTCGCTCGACTGGTGGAAGCTCTGCAGCATGCACACCTTGGCGACGTCCGGGAAGCCGAGAAGGCGGTCCGACGTGGCGTTGTTGAACTCCGCCGCGTCGATCAGGCCGCGGTCCAGCGCCGGCACGATCTCGCCGCCGGGCAGCGGGTTGACCGCCGCGCCCATGTCCTTGTAGATATCCACCGCCAGGCCCACGGTGCGGAACTTCACGCCCTTCACATCCTCGGGCTTGGTCACCGGCTTCTTGAACCAGCCGAAGGGCTGGGTGGGCATGGGACCGTACAGGAAGGACTGGACGTCCAGGTTCAGGCTTTTATAGATCTCGTCCAGCAGTTCCTTGCCGCCGCCGTAGTAGTGCCAGGCCAGCACCATGTTGGGATCCATGCCGAAGGCCGGCCCCGAGCCCCACAGTGCCACCGCCGAGTTCTTGCCGTACCAGTAAGCCACCACGCCATGGCCGCCGTCGAGCGTGCCCTTGCTCACCGCATCGAGCAGGTCGAAGGCCTTCACCACGGCGCCCGCCGGCAGCACCTCGATCTTGAGCTTGCCGCCGGACATATCATTTACTTTCTTGGCGAAATCCAGGGCGTACTCGTGGAAGATGTCCTTCGCCGGCCAGGTGCTCTGCCAGCGCATGGAGATGGGCGACTGGGCCACCGAAATCATCGGAAACCCGGCCGCGGCCGCACCGGCGGCACCGGCGACGGCCTTGCTCAGGAACTTGCGGCGGGAAGGCTGCGCTACGGAAGCTTTGCTGCTTTTTTGATCCACGGTCTCCTCCTATGGTGTCATTGCAGAAGCCACTGCAATCCGGTTCGTGTCTCGCGCCGTTATGCGTTATGTTTAGTTTGAAGCGAAACAATTTAAAACGATCCTAACCCCGCGCGGCGGGGAGAATCAAGTATCGGTTAACCCGGACTCGCCTTGTCGTACCCCGGCGGCAGGGACGACGCCGCCGTTTGGCGGCATCCAGGTATAAAGTGAAATGACGGAAACGGGGGAATGGGGCTTCCCCCTATGCCCGTCGCGCCGCGGCGAAACGATCGCCGGAGAGGAGCAGCTTTTCGATTTCGGGAAAGCGGTCCGCTTCGCACGCCAGGATCAGCATGTCGCCCGCGGCGAGCACCGTGTCCGGGTCCGGATTGTCGCTGCGCACGCCGTGGCGGCGCAATCCCACCAGGCGTACCTGCAGCTCGGCGAAGGGGAATTCCCGCAGACGGCGGCCGACGGCGGCGGCGTCCTCGTCCAGGGTCAGGTTGCGCAACGCCAGGGCCGGGGTTTCGGGCCGTTCCCGATCGGTCTCGCCCCGGTACAGCTCGCGCAGCATGACGTAGCGGTCGGCGCGGGCGTTGCGCACCTTCCTCAAGGCCTTGACCGCCGGTACGCCCAGCAGGGTGAGGGTCTGCATGGCCAGCATGAGGCTGCCTTCGATCACTTCGGGAATGACCTCGGTCGCCCCGGCCCGGCGCAACTGCTCCAGATGGGAGTCGTCCGTGGCGCGCACCACCACCGGCAGCTCCGGCCGCGCCTCGCGCACCAGGGCCAGCACTTTCAGGGCCGAAGGCACGTCGGCATAGGTCACCACCACGGCGCGGGCGCGCTCCAGCCCGGCCGCCGAAAGCACTTCACGCCGGTCCGCGTCACCGAACACCACGTTCTCGCCCGCCTCCGCCGCCTGACGCACCCGCTGGGCATCGATATCCAGGGCGATGAAGGGCACCCCTTCCTCGGACAGGAAGCGCGCCAGGTTCTGCCCGGTGCGCCCGTAGCCGCACACGATCACATGGTCGCGCACCCCATGGACGTGGGCTTCGATTCTCTCCACGGCCGACCGGCCACGCAGGCCCCGGCGCGACAGGCGCATGCCGATTTCCCGCGCCCGCTCGATGAGCAGGGGGGCGATCAGCATGGAAATCAGCATCGCCGCCAGGGAGGGCTGGGTCACTTCCGGCCCGAACAGGCGCTTGTCGGCGGCCAGAGCCAGGAGCACGAACCCGAACTCGCCCGCCTGGGCGAGCTGGGCGGCGGTGCGGAAGGCCACCACCCGCTCCGCGCCACTGGCCAGCGTCACCAGGAACATGAGCAGGCCCTTGCCCGCCACCAGACCCAGCAGCACCAGCCCCACCCATTCGATGCGCGTCCATACCACCTGCAGATCCAGCAGGGCGCCGATGGTGACGAAGAACAGGCCCAGCAACACGTCGCGGAACGGCCGCACGTCCGATTCCACCTGGTGGCGATAAGGCGTCTCGGAGATCAGCATGCCCGCCAGGAAGGCCCCCAGGGCCAGGGACAGGCCGGCCATTTCCGTCAGGAAAGCCATGCCCACGGTCAGCCACAGAACGTTGAGCATGGACAGCTCCGCCGACTTGCGCCGCGCCACCACGTCGAACCAGGGGCGCACCACCCGCTGCCCCACCACGATCACCAGCAGCAGCATGGCAAGCGCCTTGAGCAGGGCCGTGCCCAGGGTCGTCCCCAGTTGCGAGGGGTCCGCCGCCAAGGCCGGGATCAGCACCAGCAGCGGCACCACCGCCAGGTCCTGGAACAGCAGCACGCTCATGGTCTGGCGCCCGGAGGCGGAATGCAGGTCGAACTTCTCCGACAGCAGCTTGGCGACGATGGCGGTCGAGGACATGGCGTAGGCGCTGCCCAGCGCCAGGCCCGCCTGCCAGCTCAAGCCCCCGCTCGCGGCGACCGCCATGCTGGCGAGCACGGTGATGAGCATCTGGGCGCCGCCCAGGCCGAACACCTGCCAGCGCATGGCCATCAGCCGCGGCAGGGAGAACTCCAGGCCGATGGAGAACATCAGGAACACCACGCCGAACTCGGCCAGGCGGGCCGTCGCCGGGGAGGCGGGCAGCCAGCCCAGGCTGTGGGGACCGACGGCGATGCCAATGGCAAGGTAGGCGAGCATCGACGGCAGGCGGAAGGTGCGCGCCAGCGCCACCAGCAGCACCGCCGCCGACAGCAGGAGCAGGACGATGTGGAGAGAGTCGTGCATGGGCCGACGTTACCCGAGGGCGCAGGCGCTTACAACGGCATGGCTCAAAAAAGGGGCGGCAGCAGCCGCCGGCCGGCTACGCGGCCATGACGGCCAGGCTCGCCTGGCGCTCCAGCGCCGGAGCCGCGGCGCCCGGATCGCCCTTCTTGGGCGTGGGGTGCCAGCCGAGCACGGCCAGCAGCACGAAGAAGCCCACCACATAGCCCAGCGCCACGTGCCAGCCGTTCTTCACCCAGGCCCCCACCGACTTGGCCTCGTGGAACAGGTTGGACACGGCCACGCCGGCCGAGGAGCCGAACCAGATCATGGAGCCGCCGAATCCGACCGCGTACGCCAGCATGCCCCAGTCATAGCCGCCCTGCTTCAGCGCCAGCGCCGTGAGGGGGATGTTGTCGAACACCGCGGAGATGAAGCCCAGGGACAGCGCGCTCTGCCAGGATGCCGCGGGCAGCTTTTCCACCGGCATCATGGAAGCGCAGGTCACCAGGGCCAGCAGGAAGATGCTGCCCTTGAAGGCGTCCGGCAGCAGGCTCCATTCCGGTTTGCGCAGGGGTGTCGCGGCCAGCAGCGCCACCCACACCGCCACGCCGATGAAGGGGAAATGGTCCGCCAGGCTGGCGAACTTGATATTGACCGTGACGTTGGTGACGATGGCCACCACCAGGATGAACACCACGATGCCCACCCGCGCCCAGTCGATGCGGCCGTGCTCGGCGAACTCACGGTGGATGGGGGCCATCTTGGCCTGCTGCAGGGAGGCGGGGATGCCGAACATCAGCAGGGCGGCCGCTGCGGCGACATAGGCGTCCATCACCGCCAGAGGGGAGACGCCGTCGATCCACATCATGGTGGTGGTGGTATCGCCCACCACGCTGCCGGCGCCGCCGGCATTGGAGGCGGCGACGATGGCGGCGAGATAGCCGATATGCACCTTGCGCTGGTAGATGCTGGCGGCCACCGTGCCGCCGATCAGGGCCGCGGCGATGTTGTCGAGGAAAGCCGACAGCACGAACACCAGGACCAGCAGCACGAAGCCGCCCTTCCAGCCGTCCGGCAGCAGGCGCGGCAGCACCTCGGGCACCCGGCTGTCCTCGAAGTGGCGCGCCAGCAGCGCGAATCCCAGCAGAAGACACAGCAGGTTGGTCAGCAGCACCCACTCGTGCGCCAGATGCGCACCGAGACCCGGCAGGCCGGGGCCCTCCTTGAAGCCGGTAAATGCCAGCTTGTAGGCCGTGATGACGGCCAGCCCCGTAAGGGCCACCTTGAGCACGTGGCGATGGAACAGGGCCACGCCGATCAGCGTCAGGCCGAACAGAATGAAATCCACCGGAATGCCCGCCACGCTCGGCCCTTCCGCTCCGTAGGCAAGCGGCGCGAACAGCGACGCTGATGGCACAAGCAAGCGCAGGCTTCTTCTGTACGCGGTCATTCTGGCCTCTCCGGATAAAGGTCCGGATTTTAGCATTCGGGTTCCACCGTACGGGCTCACCCGCGCGTAGGGGTTTTCCGCAACGCCGGCCGTTAGTGCGCCGCGCTAATCGGTGGGATAATGCGCACGCACAACCACTTGACGCGAGGCACGAGGCAATGAAGAAAATCCTGCTCCCGGTGGACGGCTCGCCCAATTCGGATCGCGCCGTACGGCACGCCATCGCCTTGGCCCAGGCCGTGGCCTCGCTGGAGATATACCTGCTGAACGTGCAGGAGCCGATCGATGCCTGGGAGGTGCGGCGCTTCCTGCCGGCCGCCGAAATCGAGGCCATGCAGGAGAGCGCCGGTGGCGATGCCCTCAAGTCCGCGCGCGCCCTGCTCGACGCCGCCGCAGTCGCCTACCATCCCGAAGTACGCATCGGCCCGGTGCCGGAAACCATCGCCACGGCGGCGGCCGAGCACGGTTGCGATGCTATCGTCATGGGAACGCGCGGCCACGGCGGCGTGGACAATCTCGTGCTTGGCTCGGTCGCCACCAAGGTCGTGCATCTCTCCGGCGTGCCCGTCACCCTGGTCAAGTAAGCCGGGCGTCTTCCCGCTGCGACTCACCGGGTTCCGCCCGCCCCCGGGGGCTTGTATCCCATGGCCACCTTTACGCTCGCCGTCTTTGCCGTCGTTTATCTGGGGATGATCCTGGGCGGGCTGCCCTTCCTGCAGCTCGATCGCACCGGCGTGGCGCTGTTGGGCGCCATCGCCCTGATCGGCTCCGGCGCCGTCAGCGAGGAGCAGGCCGCGCGTTCCATCCATCTGCCCACGCTGATCCTGCTGTTCTCCTTCATGGTGCTGTCGGCCCAGATGCGCCTGGGCGGCTTCTACACCTGGGTGACGCACCGGGTCGCGGCCCTGGAGCTGGCGCCGCCGCCGCTGCTGGGTGTGCTGATGCTGGTCGTCGCCGCCCTGTCGGCGGTGTTCAGCAACGACATCGTGTGCCTGGCGGTGGCACCGGTGCTGACGGAGATCTGCCTGAAGCGCCGGTTGGACCCGATCCCCTTTTTGCTCGGCCTGGCCTGCGCCGCCAATATCGGCTCGGCCGCGACCCTGATCGGCAATCCCCAGAACATGTTGATCGGCGAGGCGCTCGGGCTGTCCTTCGCCCGCTACTCCCTGGAGGCCGCGGTGCCGGTGCTGCTGGGCCTGGCGGCCGCCTGGGCGATCCTCGCCCGGCGCAGCCGCGGTCGCTGGCAGGATCCCGGCCGTGCCGCGCCTGCGGC
>DYIB01000003.1:0-28375 GCA_020723855.1 Uliginosibacterium gangwonense | reverse complement strand
CGGTACCCGCCCGTCCGGCCGAAGAGCGCGCCGAGCCGCCACCCTTCGATCGCTGGCAGACCGCCAAAGGCCTGGCGGTGGCGACGGCATTGCTGGGCCTGTTCCTGTTCTCGCCCTGGCCGCGCGAGACCGCCGCCCTGACCGGCGCCGGCCTGCTGCTGATGAGCCGCAAGCTGCACTCCAACAAGATGCTGGGGCTGGTCGATTGGGAGCTGCTGGTGCTGTTCATCGGCCTGTTCGTGGTGAATGAGGCCCTGCGCCAGACGGGCATCACGGCCGATGCCATGGCTCGGCTGGCCGCGGCCGGCGTCGACCTGGGACGGCCGGCCGCGCTGTTCGCGGCGACCTTCGTCCTGAGCAACGTGGTGTCCAACGTGCCGGCGGTGATGCTGCTGCTGCCCGCCGCCACGCACCCGCTGTCGGGGCCGCTGCTGGCGCTGGTAAGCACCTTCGCCGGCAACCTGCTCATCGTCGGCAGCATCGCCAACATCATCGTCGTGGCCGCCGCCCGACGCCAGGGCGTGGATATCGGTTGGCGCACCCATGCGGCGGTAGGCGTGCCGGTGACCGGCGCCACGCTGCTGATCTGCGCCCTGTGGCTGGCGCTGCGCGCCATGTGAGGACACGACAACGGCGCCGGGCGCCGTTGTCGCAAGGGAGGAGAGAGGGTCGGCTTCCCGGCCGGGCCGCCGGGCAGCACAGCCGGAGGTCAGACCGCATCAGTTGACGTATCGCAGATCGAACCGGTGCTGGGCCAGGGAACGGGCACCTTCCGCACGCACTTCAGCGCGGGTCTTGCTGCCGGGCTCGGCGGCGAGCACCGGATAGGTTGCGTCATTCACCGGCAACGCCCCCGCTTGCCGGGCCGCCTGCAGTTCGGCCAGCACTTCGGCACGCGACTTGTTGGTGGTGACGGTGATTTCCGGATAGGTGGCGTCGTTGATCGGCTGGGCAAAGCCGGGGGCGGCGAACAGAGCCGCGGTCAGGGCGCAGAGACCAACGGCAAGTTGCTTTCTCATGTTCCATCTCCTTACAAAATGTTGAGGTTGAAAGCGTTGCGCCGAAGCTGTCGGTGCTCATCAAGGCCATCAGCGCATCACGGTTTGCATTCTATTTTTCAATAATCACCCGATAAACAAGCATTTCCGCAAATATTTGTTGCATAATCTGCAAAAAATAATCGGGTGAGGACTTATGGACCGTCTCCTTTCCATGCAGGTATTTGCCAAGGTGGTGGACACCGGCAGCTTCTCCCGGGCGGCCGAAGCCCTGGACATGTCGGCGGCCCTGGTGTCGCGCTATGTGGCCGACCTGGAGGCCCACTTGCGCACTCGGCTGCTCCATCGCACCACGCGCAAGCTAAGCCTCACCGAATCGGGCGCCGCCTACTATGACAAGTGCGTGAAGATCCTGGCGCAGGTGGACGAAGCGGAAAAGCTCGCCTCGTCGGCCACCACCCGCGCCGAAGGCACGCTGCGGCTGCATGCGCCGGTGGCCTTCGCCGAGAGAATGCTGGCCTATCTGATTCCCAGGTACTCGGCCCGCTATCCGCAGGTGCGCATCGATCTGGCTGCCACCGACCGCGTGCCCGACCTGCTGGCCGAAGGCTTCGACCTGGGCCTGGTGATCCGCACCGAGCTCGCCGACTCGGCCTTGGTAGTGCGGCGCATCGGCACCATCCATGGCGTCATCTGCGCCGCCCCCGCCTATCTGGAACGCCACGGCGTGCCCGCCACCCCGGAAGAGCTGGCGCAGCGCCACATCTGCCTGAGCCTGGTGCAGTTGGAGCGCGAGGAATGGGTGCTCGACGCCCCCGGCGGCCACACCCCCATCCGCGCCCGCGGCATGCTGCGCACCAACAGCCTGGAAGCCTTGCGCGTGGCCGGTTGCGCCGGCATGGGCATCGTCTTCCAGCCGAGCTATGTGGTGGCCGAGGACCTGCGCGCCGGCCGCCTGGTGCAGCTCTTCCCCGGGTACCCGCTGCCCGAGCTCAACGTGTATGCCCTCTACCCCAGCCGGCGCTACCTGCCGGCCAAGGTGAAGACCTTCGTGGATTTCCTGCAGGAAGAGATGGCCACCTGCCTGGCGCTGGGCAACTGCGCGGAAGCGCTGAAGAACGCGGAACTTCACCGGGAAGAGCAGGCCACAATTGGGAAATGATCCTTGAAACCGTAGTTGAACCGCCTTCAACGCAAAGATCGCAAAGAAGCAAAGGCCGCAAAGAACGATCCATAGCATCACCTTTTGGGTGTCGGCCCTCCTTCAGGATTTTCCTTTGCGCCCTTGGTGTTGCTTTGCGTCCTTTGCGTTAAGTGCGGTTTTCAGGATGATTTGAGTCCACCCGGGACGGGTGTAAGCTCGCGTCATCCTGTTGGGCAGGAGGCGCGTTGTTAATGCCATGCCTGCGCTGCGTCCCAAGATAGGCCTCTCTCCCCGCATCCTGCACCACGTGCCGGCCGAGCTCGGCTTCAAGGGCAAGACCCTGCAGTACATGGAGCAGTCCCTGGCCCACTGGGCCATGTCCCGCGGCGCCATGATCCTGATGCTGCCCACCATCGAGACCGAGAGCGTCATCCGCCGCAGCGACGTGGCGATCGGCGACTATGTCGAGGAACTGGACGGCCTCATCCTCCAGGGCGGTGCCGACGTGTGCCCCCTGAGTTACGGCGAAGAGCCGCTGCGGCCCGAGTGGCGCGGCGATCCGGTGCGCGACCGCTTCGAGATCGAGCTGCTGTTCGCCTTCCTCCGCAGCGGCAAGCCGGTGCTGGGCGTGTGCCGCGGCATGCAACTGCTCAACGTCGCCTTCGGCGGCAGCCTGTACCAGGATATTCCCACCCAGCGCCCCGGCGCCGTGTCCCATCACCACCAGGAAAACTACGACAACCACTTCCACCGCATCCGCATCCTGCCCAACACCGGGCTGGCCGAGCTGTACGACGGGGCGAAGGGCGCGACGGTGAATTCCATCCACCACCAGGCGGTAAAGGACCTGGGGCGCGAGATGCGGGTGGAGGCGGTATCCGACGACGGCCTGATCGAGGCCATCCGCTGGGACGGCGAGTCCTACGTGTTCGGCGTGCAGTGGCATCCGGAATTCCACGACCCGCGCAACAAGGATCTGCTGGACGGCACACCCATGCTGGACGAGTTCCTCGCCCACGCGCGCGCCTTCGTCAAGCAGTCCGAACCGGTTTAAGCGCCCTCGCCCGGGCCCCGCGGGGCGTGCTCCTCCAGCCACTCCTGCCACACGGCCATCAGCACCGCCAGGATCACCGGGCCGAGAAACAGCCCTACCAGGCCGAAGGCGACGGCACCCCCGAGCACGCCGAACATCACCAGCAGGAAGGGGATCCGGGTGGCGCTGCTGATCACCAGGGGCCGGATCAGGTTGTCCACCCAGCTCACGGCGAAGGTGCCCCACAGGAGCAGGCCGATCCCCGCCCAGGTATCACCCGTCACCAGCAGCCACACGCCGATGCTGCCCCAGACGAAGGGCGTACCGAAGGGGACCAGCGCCACCAGGGCGGTGACGGCGCCCAGCAGCACCGGCGCCTTCACCCCCGCCACCCAGTAGCCCAGCCCCGCCAGCACCCCCTGGGCCAGGGCCGTGAGCACGATCCCGTATACCACGGCCTTGGTGGTGACGCCCGCCGCCTCCAGGTAGCCGTGGGCCCGTTCGCCGAGGAAATATTCCAGGGCCATGCGCAGTTGCCCGATCAGATGGCGCCCGTCGCGGAAGAAGAAGAACACCGTCAGCAGCGCGAAACCGAACTTGGCGATGTTGCGCGTGATGCTGCCCGCCAGGTGGCCCACCTGCTCGCGGCCGTGCTCCAGCCACTGGCCCAGCTCGCCCTGGAGCGCCGCCCGATTGGCGGTGATGCGGTCCAGGAAGGCCTGGAGCTGTTCGCCCAGCCAGGGAATGTTCGCCAGGAAGGCGGGCAGGCGTATCGGCCCATGGCTGAGCTGCTCGGTGATGAGGGCGTAGGCGACGGCCACCTCGTCGCGTAGCAGCGCCACCAGCCAGATGACCGGCAGGACGAACGCCGCGGTGAGCAGCAGGGTCATGAGCAAGGCGCTCAGGCTGGGCAGCCGCACCAGCGCCAGCAGCCGCAGATAGAGGGGCCAGGTGACGTAGGCCAGGATGCCGGCCCACACCACCGGCACGACGAAGGGCTGGAGCACCCGGTAGGACAGCAGCAGCAGCCCCCCGATGAACACGCCCAGCAGGATGCGGCGCACCAGCACCTGGGATTTTTCCTGGTCCATCAGCCCTCCTTGTACAGCCGGCCGCGCCGCACCGCCCGCTTCTCCAGCTCCACGGCGAAGAACGCCACCGTGGACAACGCCAGGCACAGCAGCAGTTCGTCCCAGTCGAGGGGCGCCGTCTTGAACACCGCGTTCAGGGCCGGAGAATAGAGGGTGGCCAGTTGCAGCAGCACCGACACGACCACGGTCGCCACCAGGAAACGGTTGGACAGCGCGCCGATGGCGAACAGGGACTCGGTCTCGGAGCGGATGGCCATCACATGCCCCAACTGCGACAGGCACGGTACCGTGAACACCATGCTCTGCCAGTGGGCCGAGCCCGTATGGTAGGCCCAGGCCTGCACCAGCAGGGACACGGCCCCCATCAACAGCCCCACCCATATGATGTGCTGCCACATGCCGTGGGCGAAGATGCTCTCGCCCGGCGGTCTGGGCGGGCGCCGCGTGACGCGGCGCTCGGCCGGCTCGCCGACGACGCCGGACACCACGGCGGCGGCGATCAGCACCAGGATCATGACATCGGAGAATTGGTCCAGGACCATGCGCGCCACGCTGCGCCGCGCCGCCGCCTCGGCCTCGTCCGGGCCGCGCGCCGGATCCACCTTCAGCGCACGCGCGGCGTCGGCGGCTTCCAGGCGGTGCCAGCAGGCTTGCGCGGCCGGCGCGGCGTCACGATCCATAGCGATAGAGCAGATAGGCGTTGGACACGTATATCCAGGCCAGCAGCAGGCTCACCCAGCCCACGGCGCCCAGCACTCTTTCCTTCGGCCGATAGAACAGTCCGGCGATCGCCAGCCCGGTCATGATCACGGCCGACAGGGCGGACATGGCGTGGGCCGCGGACACGTGGGAGAACAGCGGACCGTCCAGGTAGAACAAGTCCTGCAGCGCCAGCAGCGCCAGGTTGAACAGATTGCTGCCGAACAGATTGCCCACGGCCATGTCCAGGGCGCCCAGGCGCAGGGCCGAGACGGTCACGGTCATCTCCGGCAGGGTGGTGGCGACCGAGACGAGCAAGGTGCCGACGAAGCTCTGGTTCCAGCCCATCGTTCGCGCCAAGCTCTCGGCGATGAAGGGCAGCCACAAGGCGGCGCCCACGACCGCTGCCGCCGCCACCCCATAGCGTAGCGCCGCCTGGCGCAGTGTGATGTGGGGATACCGGTCCGCGCTCTGTTCCACGTAGGCCGCGGCCTCGCGCCGCTCATAGGTGTAGACCACTTTCAGGGCCACGCCGTAGAACAGGATCAGCAGCGGCGAGTACAGGCCCACCGGGCCCACGGCCAGCACCACGCCGCGGCCCGCCACCAGCAGGTTGAGCGCGACGAAGCCGAGCAGCATGGCGCCGAACGCGGCCGACAGGATATGGCCGCGGCTGGCGCGGCTATAGACCGATTCGCTCCGGTGCAGGAAATCCAGCACCACGATCATGGCCAGGTTCATGACGCAGGCCCCCAGCACGTTGCCCACGGCGATGTCCGGCGCCTTCGCCAGCGCCACGGCGCTGATGCCGGTGATCAGCTCCGGCAGCGACGTCACGGTCGCCAGCAGGACCAGGCCGACCAGACTGCCGCCCAGCCCCGTCTTGTCGGCGATCACGTCGCCATACTTGGACAGGCGCGAGCCGGCATGGGTGATCACCGCAGTGCAGGCGAAAAACTGCAGCCATACCGCCAACTGTTCCGGAATCATCTGGTGGCAAGCATCGTTGGTATCGTTGTTCCGAGCGACATGATAACAGCCGGCCGCCACGCCGATGGCAGCAGCACCGTGGCCATTCCGCCCACCTGCCGGCGCTGCGCGGCATCGGTATCGGGATAGGATGCATGTGGCTTGACGGCCGATCTTCATCGGCCCAACCGCGAGCACGCCGGGGACGGCGTAAAATCCGCTCAGGCGCCGGTTTCGGCACCGCCCCTTCCGAACAGCCGGCGGCGGGCCGCCGAGCTGATGGCCACCACAGCGGGATGGGTCAGGCGGCGCTCTACCGAAATGGCGTAGAAACGTTCGGTTACCGCTTCGGTGCGCCCAATGGCGACGACGCCATATTGCCGCCGCACCTCCGCCGCGATCGCCGTGGGCACCGGAAATATGCCGATGCCCCCGCGGCCGAAAGCCTTCATCAAAGCTCCATCATCGAACTCGCCGACGATGCGCGGACGCGTACCGAGCCGTTCGAACCACCGGGTCAGGCCGACCCGGACTGCGGCGTCCTCTCCCGGCAGCAGCAACGGCGCGCCATCAAGGCTGCGCGGGAAGCCGCCCCGGTATTTGCGCGCCAGCGCGGCCGTCGCGAGGAAGGTGAGGCCGCATTCGCCGAGCAGGTGATTGAAGCCGCGGACATTGACCGACGCCGGCATGGGACTGTCGGCGATCACGATGTCCAACCGGTGCACTGCGAGCTCGGCGAGCAGTGCCGCGAGTTTGCCTTCCCGGCAAGCCATGCGCAGCGGTTCCGGCGTGCGCACCACCGGCTCCAGCAGCCGGTATGCCACCGACTTGGGCACCGAGTCCGCGATCCCGACCCTGAACAGCAACGGCCACCCCTCGGCGCGGTGAAACAGCCTCTCCTCCAGTTCCTCGCCCACGGTGAAGATCTCGTCGGCGTAGTTCAACACCATTCGCCCCGCATCGGTGAGTTCGAGACGGGAGCCGGTGCGGGAGAACAGCTTGTGGCCCAGCATCCTCTCGAACGCGCTCAGTTGTCCGCTGATGGATTGCGGGCTGAGGTGAAGCCGCTCGCTGGCGCGTGTGACTCCCCCCGCTTTGGCCACTGTCCAGAAGTAGCGCAAGTGTTTGTAGTTGAGCGAACCCATGGCATGGACCTTCGAAATTTTGGAACACTCCTGCAAGTATATTCGAATTCCTATGTAGGTTCGCTGGGGCTAACATGATGCCCTCGCAAAAGGCGGAGGCAGGCGCGCGCTATGAAAAGGGGGAAGACGACGCCGACACCGGCGGCACGGATCGACATCCGGTCGCACGGCTTTGCCCTCACCGAGGCCGCGCGCAAAGCAACTATACCGGGCGCCGCTTGGGACAAGTCGTGCGCCTTCGGCATTACCGGCGGCCGCGGCGCGGGCTTCAAGCGCCTGTTCATGACCCCTCCGCCTCTGGAGGAGCGCATCGCCGCCCTCCGGCAAGGAGCATGACCCATGCGGCGCCTCTCCCGCCTGCTGGACGACAACCGCGCCTGGGCCGACCGGATGCGCCAACACGACCCGGCGTTCTTCCATAAGCTCGCCACGCCCCGCCCGCCTGAGTATTTCTGGATCGGCTGCGCGGAAAACGCCATGCCGGACAGCGCGATGCCCGGCATGGGCGCGGGCGGGCCGATCTGTTTCGACACCTTGGGCAATGTCGTTGCCGATGCCGACATGAGCTGCCTGGCGGCGATCCAGTATGCGGTCGAATTGCGCGACGTGAAACACCTCGTGGTCTGCGGCCACTATGGCTGCTACGCGGTCAAGGCGGCGCTCGTCGGCGAACGATTGGGATTCGCCGACGCCCGGCTCGGCAGCATCGTGGAGGTACGCGACCGGCATGCCGAGGCCTTGGGCGAACTGGCAACGACCCGGGAGCGCTGGGATCGCCTGTGCGAGCTCAACGTCATCGAGCAGGCGATGCGCCTGGGCCGCACTCCGGTCGTGCGCGCCGCCTGGGAAAAGGAGCGGGAAGTGGTCATCCACGGATGGATTTACAACCCCCGCAACGGCATTCTGCGCAACCTCGGCCCGACGCTGAGCAGGCTCGAGGATGCCGCCTGCGCCTACCGGCAGGCGCTGTCCCGGTCAACAGCGCATTTCCGGTGAGGCAAAAACGTGGGTTCCGTCGATCCGGTGGTGCTGTTCTTTGTCCTGGGGGTGGCGGCGGGGCTGCTACGCTCCGATGTGAGGCTGCCGTCGGCGCTCTACGAATCGCTCAGCATCGTGCTCTTGATCGCCATCGGCCTGAAGGGCGGCGTCGAACTGGCGAAGACTGCCTTGGGCGAAATCGCCCTGCCGGCCCTGGCCGTTGTCCTCATGGGCCTCGGCACGCCGCTGGTCGCCTATCCGGTACTCACGCGCCTGGGCCGTTTCCGGCGTCCCGACGCCGCGTCGATTGCCGCCCACTACGGCTCCGTGTCCGTGGTGACGTTTGCCGTGGGCGCGGCCCACCTTACCCGACTGGGTGTGCCCTTCGAAGGCTACATGACCGTTTTCCTGGTCCTGCTGGAAATGCCGGCGCTGGTGGCCGGCGTGCTGCTGGCGAAGGGCATCCACAGGGCCACCGACTGGCGCGCCCTGGCCCACGAAATACTGTGCGGCAAGAGCATCTTCCTTCTGGCGGGCGGACTGGCCATCGGGTGGTTGCTGGGACCGGAAGGCATCCGGCCGATCGACAGGCTGTATTTCGATCTGTTCAAGGGGATTCTGACGCTGTTCCTGCTGGAAATGGGGTTGATCACGGCGGCCCGCCTGCAGGATCTGAAGCGCGCCGGCGCCTTCCTGATCGCCTTTGGCATCGCCATGCCGCTTGTATCGGCGGTGGGAGGCGCGGTGACCGGCTGGTGGCTGGGCCTGTCGGTGGGCGGCACGACCCTGCTGGCGACGCTCTACGCCAGCGCTTCCTACATCGCCGCCCCGGCGGCGATGCGCATCGCCGTGCCCGAGGCCAATCCGGCCCTGTCCATCGGCGCCTCTCTGGGGGTGACGTTTCCGTTTAACATCGTGTTGGGAATCCCGATTTATCACGCCATGGCGAAGGCGGTACACGGCTTGGGAGGATAGGCGATGGAAGCGCATTCCGGCACATTGCTCACGATCATTTGCGAAGCGGGGCTGGAACCCGTCCTTGTCGCCGACCTCGTCCGCCTGGGCGCACGCGGCTACACCATCTGCGACACGCGCGGCATGGGCAGCCGGGGCATGCGCGACGCCCTGTGGGAGGGCTCGTCCAACATCCGCGTCGAAGTGCTGGGCGACCGCGCGCTGATCGAGACGCTCGTCGCGCATGTCCACGACCGGTACTATGCCAATTACGGCATGGTGCTGTTCGTGACGGAGGTGGAAGTCCTGCGGCCGGAAAAGTTCCTGAAGAGGCCCGGGGAGGACCCGTCATAATCCGGCAGGCAGCCCGCGGGCGCCACGGCAGGCTGTCCGACCGGGACGGACGTCTTCGAACGGAAGAAAAGCGCGTGGACATCGATGCCATCCTGAAAACCTGCCGCCGCTACGCTCCGGCCTACGATTTCTATTTCGGGGCGGTATTCCAGCCGGGACGCCGTAGATTCATCGAGCAGACGGCCTGCCGGCCCGGCGACCGCATCCTTGAGGTAGGCGTCGGCACCGGGTTGCCGCTGCCCCCCTACCCGCCTGCGGTACGCGTGACCGGCATCGATGTTTCGCCCGAGATGCCGGCGCGCGCCAGCGGCTGGACCACGTGGCGGGGCTGCGCCGCATGGATGCCGAGCGCATGGACTTCGCCGACGGCAGCTTCGACAAGGCGGTCGCCATGTACGTCGTCTCGGTGGTGCCCGATCCGGTCCGCTTCGTGGACGATGTGACACCCCATGGAACCGAGCGCCTCGCGGGCGGCGTGTGCCGCGTTGTGCCGAGGCCGACATGAAGGCAAGTACCGTCTATGCAGTGGCGTTGGCCGGTATCCTCGCGGGCAGTGCCTGCGCCGCGCCCCAGAGACTGACGCACCCTCCGGCGGACGAGCCGGTACGCCCGGTCTACGTCGTCAGCCATGGCTGGCATACCGGCCTGGTGCTCCGGGTTGCGGACATTCCCGAGGCGGTCTGGCCGGTGCGCCGCGATTTCCCCCAGGCGAAGTACGTCGAGGTGGGCTGGGGAGACCGCGGATATTACATGGCGCCCGAGCCCGATGCCTGGCTGGCGGCGAAGGCGCTGCTGTGGCCCACGCCCGGCGTGCTGCACGTGGTGGGCTTCAGCGAGGCGACGGAACGCGCCTTCCCGGCGAGCGACATCGTGGAACTGGGCATCGGGGCGCAGGGGATCGAGCGCCTGAGCGCCTACGTGCGTGCGAGCTACGAGCTGGATGCGGCCGGCAAGCCGATCCCGCTGGGCGCGGGCCTCTACGGCGACAGCCGCTTCTACGCCTCCCGCGAGCGTTTCCACCTGTTCAAGACCTGCAACGTGTGGACCATCCGTGCATTGGCCGAGGCCGGGGTGCCCGTAACGCCGGGGGCCGCGCTCACGGCCGACAGCCTGCTCGGCCAGTTGCGGCCCCACGGCCGGGCGATGCGCTCCGGCGCCCAGGCGCCGCGTTGAGGCGAAGGGGCGCGCCGGTCGCGTGTTTGAGGAATGTCACGCTGTGCCCTTTGCGCGCGTGCTTGAATAGCTCCGTCGTGCATGGAAGACGGCGTGGGCCACCGGAACGGAGGGGAACGCATGGACGGCAACGGTAACTGCACACACTTCGGCTATTGCCCGGTGCGGGCCGAAGAGGCGCATTCCCTGGCCGGACTGTTCCGCCTGCGGGTGGAGCGTTCGCCGGAGCGCGAGGCCTACCGGCAATTCGATCGGACCGCTCCTCGGCCGCAACCGCCCCTGGCCAGGAACCCATCGGCCAGGCCGCGGCCGGGCAAGCCGACTTGCGCCACCGCATGATCGAGACTGGCGGCGCTGACGTCGGCGCGGGAGAGCTGACGCCTTCCTTGCCGTCCCGGTAAGCCAAGCGATTTCCGGGGAACAACTACATGTCGATGCATCCGCCGCTGGCAGCGCCTGAACAGGAAGACGAGATGGCGGCGAACGTGCTGGCCATCGTCCGCCGGACCCTGCTCGACCTGCGCCAGGAAAGCGGCGGGCGCGTGCGGGTGAGTCTCGGCTCGTCGCTCGATCGCGACCTGGGATTCGACAGTCTCGCGCGCGTGGAGCTGCTGCTGCGGCTCGAGCGGGCCTATGGCGTCACCCTGCCGGAAAACACCCTGCGGCTAGCGGAAACGCCCGGCGATCTGCTGGCGGCACTGCGCGCGGCGAGCGCCGGCAAGGCGGGCGCCGCCGCGCCCAGCGCCATGGCGCGGACCGCGCCGCAGGAGCCGGCGCCCGGGCCGCAGGAAGAGCCGGCCGAGACCGCCACCCTGCGGGAGGTGCTCGCTTGGCACACGCGGCGACACCCGGAGCGGACGCAGATCATCCATCTGTCCGACGCCGGCGAAGAGCGGATCGCCTATGGCAAGCTGGCCGGTGCCGCCGCGGCCGTGGCCGCCGGCCTTCAGCACGCCGGCCTGGAGCCCCGGCAGACGGTGGCGATCATGCTGCCCACTTCGCCGGAGTACATCTACGCCTATTTCGGCGTACTGGAGGCGGGCGGCGTGCCGGTGCCGATCTACCCCCCGGCGCGGTGGTCGCAGATCGGGGAGCACGTGCGCCGCCACGTCGGCATCCTCGCCAACGCCCAGGCGGCGCTCCTGATAACGGTCCCGGAAGCGATGGCCGTGGCGCGGCTGCTCGAAGCCCACGTGCCCGGACTGCGCCGGGTAACGACCGTCGCCGCGCTGTCCGGGACGGAGGGCGAGATGGAGCCGGTGCCGGCGGCGGCGGACGACACGGCCCTCATCCAATACACTTCCGGCAGCACCGGCAATCCCAAGGGGGTGGTCCTCAGCCATGCCAACCTCTTGGCCAACATCCGGGCCATCGGCACTGCGGTGCAAATCGCCCCGCACGACGTTTTCGTGAGCTGGCTGCCGCTGTACCACGACATGGGGCTCATCAGCGCGTGGCTGGCCAGCCTGTATTTCGGCAATCCTCTTGTGGCGATGTCGCCGCTCGCCTTCCTCGCCCGTCCGGAGCGCTGGCTGTGGGCCATCCACCGTTACCGCGGCACGCTGACCGCAGCGCCGAATTTCGCCTACGAACTGTGCCTGAAGCGCATCGGCGACGAGCAACTGGAGGGCTTGGACCTCGGTTCGATGCGCCTCATGGCCAACGGCGCCGAGCCGGTCAGCCCGGACACGATGGAGCGTTTCATGGCGCGCTTCGCCAGGTTCGGCCTGCGGCGCGAAGCGATGACGCCGGTCTATGGGCTGGCGGAAGCCAGCGTCGGGCTGCTGTGCCCGCCGCCGGAGCGCGGACCGCTGATCGACCGGGTGAGCCGCGCGCCCTTCGAACGGCAGGGCAAAGCGCTTCCCGCCGCAGCGGACGATCCCAACCCGCTGCGCTTCGTCTCCTGCGGCCGCCCGCTGCCGGGCCACGAGGTGCGCATCGTGGACCAGACGGGGCTGGAAGTGGGCGAGCGCGTGGAAGGACGGCTGGAGTTCCGGGGCCCCTCCGCCACCGACGGCTACTACCGCAACCCGGACGAGACCCGGCGCCTGTTCCACGGTACCTGGCTGGACACCGGCGACCGCGCCTACATGACGGAGGGGGAGATCTACATCACCGGGCGTGTCAAGGACATCATCATTCGAGGCGGCCGCAACATCTATCCGCACGAGCTGGAGGAGGCGGTGGGCGCGCTTGCCGGCGTGCGCAAGGGATGTGTCGCAGTTTTCGGCATCCCGGACGCCCGCTCCGGCACCGAGCGCCTGGTGGTACTGGCCGAGACGCGGGCGGCCGACACGGCGGCGCGGGATGCCCTGCGCGAGGCCATTTCCCGCGCCGTCGTGGACGTGCTCGGTGAACCGCCCGACGAGATCGTGCTGGCGCCGCCCCATACGGTGCTCAAGACCTCCAGCGGCAAGATCCGGCGCTCCGCCACGCGGCAATTGTTCGAAGCAGGACTGGTGGGCGCAGGCTCGCGCTTCGCCTGGTGGCAGATGGCGCGCCTCGTGCTGCGGGCGGCGCTGCCCCAGGCCCGCCGCTGGCACGCCCTCGCCGGCGAGATCCTGTATGCGGCCTATGCGTGGGTGCTGTTCTGGCTGGTGGCGCCGCCCACCTGGCTGCTCACCGCGGCGCTGCCGCGGCCGGAGTGGGCCTGGGCGCTGGGCCGGGCGGCGGCGCGGCTATTCCTGTGGCTTTCCGGCACGCCGCTGGTCGTGCGCGGCCGCGAGAATCTGCCGCGCGGCGGGCCGAGCATACTGGTCGCAAACCATGCGAGCTATCTGGACGGGATCATCCTGGTGGCGGCGCTGCCGCAGCCGTACCGTTTCGTGGCCAAACGGGAACTGGACGAATGGCTCATCTCGCGCGTGTATCTGCGGCGCCTCGGCGCCGAGTTCGTCGAGCGGTTCGAAGCAAGGCAAAGCGCGCAGGACGCCGAGCGCATGGCCGCCGCCACGGCGGCGGGGCGCGCCCTCGCGTTCTTTCCGGAGGGCACTTTCAAGCGCATGGCAGGACTGCTGCCCTTCCATTTGGGTGCGTTCGCCGCCGCCGCCCGGGCGCACGCGCCGGTGGTGCCCGTGGCGATTCGCGGCAGCCGCGGCATCCTGCGCGCCGGACAGTGGTTCCCGCGCCGCGGCGCCGTGGTGGTCACCATCGGCACGCCCATCCCGCCGCCCGCCGTCGCACCCGGTTCGTTCGCCGCGGCGGTCGCGCTGCGCGACGCCGCACGGGAGCATATCCTGCGGCACTGCGGCGAGCCCGACGCCGGCAATTCCGGCTGAATGGCCGCCCGGCATGCCGCATAGCGAGAAGACAGTCCGACGATGAGAGTGTTCGTTCCGTTCGACGGCTCGGCCAGCGCCATGCGCGCTCTGGAGCAGTTCAGTCGGCGCGAATCCGGATTGCACGACACGCAAGCGGCGCGGGATGCCCTGCGCCGGCTGTGCAGGGAGGAAGCCGCACGGTGCCGAGAAACCTTCTCTCGGCGGACCCATTCCCGCAGTCCGACCGGGCCGCAAGACTCGCGCCCCCCTCGCACGCTAGCTAGCATGGGCCCACGACAGCCATGAACGAACCGGCTTCCGCCTGGGCCTCCGAGACGGCTGCGCTGTTGGCCCGTCTCGGCACCGATACGGGCGGCCTGACCGCGGCCCAGGCGCGCGAGCGGCTGGCCCAGTTCGGCGTCAATCGCCTGACGGAGCGGCCGCCGCGCCCCCTCTGGGCGACATTCCTGGACCAGTTCAAAAGCCTGCTCGTTCTGGTGCTGCTCGCCGCGGCGGTGATCGCAGGCGCCATCGGCGACCTGAAGGACATGGCGGTCATTCTGGCGGTCGTGCTGGCCAACGCGGCGCTCGGTCTCCACCAGGAACACCGGGCCGAAAGCAGCCTGGCGGCACTCAGGAAAATGCTGGCGCGCCGGGCGCGGGTACGACGCGAGGGCCGCAAGCTCGAAGTGCCTGCCGACGAACTGGTGCCGGGCGACCTCGTGCTGCTGGAAGCAGGGGACAAGGTGCCTGCCGACGGGCGCATCCTCGCCGCCCACAGCCTGGAGGTGGACGAGTCCGCGCTCACCGGGGAATCACAGCCGGTCGGCAAGCACGCAAATGCTCTGTCCGGGCGGGACACGCCGTTGGCCGAGCGCTTGAACATGGTCTTCATGAACACGGTGGTCACGCGCGGCCGGGCAGAGATGGTGGTCACAGCCACCGGCATGCGCACCGAGATGGGGCGCATCGCTGGCATGATGGCCGCCGCCGAGGAAGGACCGACGCCGCTGCAGCGCCAGCTCGACCGCCTCGGCAAGCGTCTCGCCCTGATCGCCGGCCTGGTGGTGGCACTCATTTTCGCGTTGGCCCTTTATCAGGGAGAGCCGCTCGCCAGGGCCGCGATGACCGCCATCACGCTGGCGGTGGCTGCCATTCCCGAGGGCCTGCCGGCCGTGGTGACCGTCACCCTCGCCCTCGGCATGCAGCGCATGGCCCGCCGCCGCGCCATCGTGAAGAGGCTCGCTGCCATGGAAACGCTCGGCTGCACGACGGTAATCTGCTCCGACAAGACCGGCACCCTCACCCTGAATCAAATGACGGTGCGCGCCTGCTTTTTCCGCGGCCGCCGCTTTGCGGTGTCCGGCGAGGGTTATCGCCCTGTGGGCGAGATCAAGGCCGAGGACGGCGCAGCGCTGCCGGAGCTCGCGCCGCTGCTGCTGCCTGCGGCCTTGTGCAACGACAGCCGGATCGCGGACGGCGAAGCAGTCGGCGACCCCACGGAAGCCGCGCTCCAGGCCCTGGCGGCCAAGGGCGGCATCGATCCGGAGCGGACCGGCGAGGCGTTGCCCCGGGTGGCGGAGATCCCCTTCGACTCCGCCCACAAGTTCATGGCCACCTTCCACCTGGACGGGGATTCGGTGCGCATCTTCGTCAAAGGCGCGCCGGATGTGCTGATGGCGCGCTCAGCCCGCGTGCTGCTTGGGGACGAGGTCCCCTTGGACGAGGCCGCACGCAGCCTGGTGCAGCGGGAGAACGAGCGCATGGCGGCGCAGGCGCTGCGGGTGCTGGGGGTGGCCTCGCGCACCCTTCCTGCCGCCCGCTTCCACGCGGCGGACGATCTGTTCCGCTACGTCGAGAACCTGTGCTTCGTCGGGCTGGTGGGCCTCATGGACCCGCCGCGGCCGGAGGCGAAGGAAGCGATCGCCCTGTGCCGGGCGGCCGGCATCGAAGTGAAGATGATCACCGGCGACCAGCCGGCGACCGCCCAGGCGATCGCCCGCGAACTGGGGCTTGCCGGCGAGTGCATGACGGGGGCCGAGCTGGCCGCGCTCGCCCACCGGGACATGGCAGCGCGCATCGACTCGGTGGCGGTATTCGCACGGGTGGCGCCCGAGCACAAGGTGCGCATTGTCCAGGCACTCAAGGCGCGTGGCCACGTGGTGGCCATGACGGGCGACGGGGTAAACGACGCCCCCGCGCTCAAAACCGCCGACATCGGCGTGGCGATGGGCGTGACCGGCACCGAGGTGGCCAAGGAAGCCGGCGCCATGATCCTCACCGATGACAACTTCGCCACCATCGTGCGCGCCGTGCGGGAAGGGCGCACCATTTACGACAACATCGTCAAGTTCGTGCGCTTCCAGCTGGCCACCAACATGGGAGCGCTCGCCTCGGTGCTCGGTGCCGCGGCCGCCGGCTGGTCGGTGCCTTTCAATCCCATCCAGATCCTGTGGGTCAACATCATCATGGACGGGCCGCCGGCGATGGCCCTGGGCGTCGATCCGGCGCGCCACGGGCTGATGCAGGACCCCCCGCGCAGCCCCAGCGCCGAAATCCTCACCTGGCGCCGGCTCGGCAAGCTGGCAGCGATCGGAGTAACCATGGCGGTGGGCACGCTCGGCGTGCTGCAGTACGGGCTGGCCACGGGAGACGAGACGCGTGCCACGACCCTGGCCTTCACCACTTTCGTGCTGTTCCAGTTTTTCAATGTGTTCAATGCCCGCGCCGAGCGCGGCTCCGCCTTCCGCCAACACTTCTTCGGCAACCGCCTGCTGTGGCTCGCCCTGGCAGGCGTTCTGGGCATGCAGGCAGCGGCGGTGCATTGGGCGCCGGCCCAGGCGGTTTTCCGCACCAGCGCCCTGAGCTTCCTGGACTGGGCCGTTGCCTTTGCGGTCGCCTCCACGGTGCTGTTGCTGGAGGAGGCCCGCAAGCTGCTCGTCGCGGCCTTCACACGCATGGCCGGCCGTGCGGCCACGGGGAGGTAATCCGGGGAGGAGCACCTATGGGACCGATTCATCGAATAGTGGCGGCGAGCGATTTCTCCACGCGCGCAGACCTCGCCCCCAGGCGCGCCGCGGCTCTGTCGCATCCCAAGCTCGCGCAGCTTGCGCACATCCTCGGCATTCACTACGGACTGAAGGTCGGACACCATGTATCCGTAGGCAGCGCCCATGTCGAAATCGTTGCGTACGCCATCCGGCGAAACGCAGACCTGATCGTGCTCGGCGCCCACGGCGAGAACTTCGTGCGCGACCTGTTTCTCGGCGCAACGGCTTCCAAGGTTGTGCGCAAAGCGGCCTGCCCCGTCCTGATCGTCAGGACCGCAGCGGCCGAGCCGTACCGGAAGATCCTGGTCGGCGTCGATGCCTCACCCGCCGCCGAGGATGCCTTGCACTTCGCACTGCGCCTGGCGCCGGACGCGGAGCTATGCGCCATGCATGTGGTGGAACGCGCGGGCAATTCGAGTCCGACCGCTTCCTGCTGGGGAGCGTGAGCAAGCATGTCGTCCACGAAGCGTCGATCGACGTCCTCGTGGTCGGTCCGTGCCGGCCGGAGCCGGTGCGCGAAACGGGAAAAACCGTGCGCTGAGACTCGCCGGTCCGGCGGCGTCAGACCACCAGCACATCGCAGGGCGCGTAATAGACGAGGAACTTGGTGATGCTGCCCATCATCGCCTCTTCCAGGCGCGAGCCCCCATGTCTGCCTGCGACGACAAGATCGGCGCCCAGGGAATGCGCCGTTTCGGGCAGCATCGGGTTGGGGTGGCCGTGGACGATGCGGCTTTCCAGGTTCAGTCCGGCCAGTTCGGGGTCGCCCAGCAGCGCCTGCATGTTTCTGTGCGCAGCCTCGCCTTCCCGCTCCGCGTAGCGCGCGATGTCCTCCTCGGGGAATCCCTTGTGGCGCAGCTTGGCCTCGAAGGGCGCCTGGTAGGCATGGACCGCGGTGACGCGGGCCTGGCCGGCCACCACCAGGGCCGCGCGCAGCACCGCCTGCGAACGCGGCCCCAGATCGACCGCCGCCAGCGCCTGGCGGTAGTCGCCCTCCGGCGCACGCCGTACGACTAGCACGGGACAGACGGCATGGGCGAGGATGCGCGAGGCGGTACCGCCGAGAAAGAACTGCTGCACCGAGCCCCTGCCGTGGGCACCGATCACCAGCAGATCGGGATGCAAGCTGTCGGCCACATCCGCCACCGCCCGGTGGGCGGAGCCCTCGGCGATTTCCGCGCGAACCCGCCGAGCGCCGGCCTGCATCGCGGTCCCGACCAGCGCGGCGAGATTGGCCTCGGCGGCGGCGCGCATGCGGGCCGGCAGCGCGTCATCCGCGCCGAAGGCGGCGAGAAGCGCGGACGGTCGCGGCACGGCGTGGACGATGAGAAGTTCGCCACCCTCCCGCGCCGCCACCAAGGCGGCGCGCCGGATCGCGCCATTGCCCAGCGGGGAAAAATCGCTAGCCGCCAGAATGCGTTGCAACTTCGTCATATCGTTTCTCCGAAAAGCATCCGGACGGTACCGGGGCATCAATAAAACGGGCTGTCTGGTATGTCGCTCAGGGCGGTTTCATTCCTTTCCCGCCATTGCCGTCCTGTCCTTCGACAATGCCAGGCTCAGTATCACCGAAATCAGGATGATGCCGCCGACGATGGCCAGCGACCACTGGATCGGCATGTGGAACCACGGCGCCGCCACCATCTTGCTGCCAATGAACACCAGCACGATGGCCAGACCGTACTTGAGCAGGTGGAAGCGGTCTGCCATGTCGGCAAGCAGGAAGTACAGCGCCCGCAGGCCCATGATGGCGAAGATGTTGGAGGTGAACACGATGAAGGGGTCGGTGGTGACGGCGAAGATGGCCGGGATGCTATCGACGGCGAACACCAGGTCGCTCGCCTCGATCAGCACCAGCACCAGGAACATCGGCGTCGCCCACAGCACGCCGTTCTGGCGCACGAAGAACTTCTCGCCGTGGAAGCTGCCGGTGATGCGCAGGTGGCCGCGCAGCCAGCGCAGCAAAGGGTTCTTTTCCAGATCGGGCTCGTGCTCGGCGAAGATCAGCATCTTGATCCCGGTAACGACCAGGAAGGCACCAAAGACATAGAGCAGCCAGGCGAACTCCGACACCAGCCAGACCCCGGCGAGGATCATGACGGCGCGCATGACGATGGCACCCAGCACCCCGTAGAGCAGCACCCGGCGCTGCAGTTCCGGCGGCACCGCGAAGTAGCCGAAGATCATGACGAAGACGAACATATTGTCGACCGACAGCGACTGCTCGATCAGATAGCCCGTTAGGAATTCGAGCGTCTTGCGCTGGGCGGCTTCGGCACCCAGGGTGTCGTTCAGATACCACCATAGCAGGGCGGCGAAGGTCAGCGCCAGACTGACCCAGGCAATGACCCAGGCCAGCGCCTCCCGGACCGAAACGCGATGCGCCTTGCGCCCGCCGAAGACAAACAGGTCCAGCGCCAGCATGGCGATGACGAAGGCGATGAAACCGGCCCACATTGGGCCGGTGGCGACACTGTCGATTCCGCTCATCCCTTGTTGCTCCCCGGCTGGTTGGAAGAGTCGATCCCGCGAGACGCGAAACCGGCGATGAAATCGGCCATGTTTTTCATAAGGTGAGGTTTGTCCTGTCGTGCAGGGACTATTCCAGGTCTGTGATTCGGCGAAGATCTTTCCTTGATGCCACCGGTTCCGTGCCGGTCTTATTTTGCCTTCGCCGCCGCTTTGTGTGCCTCGTCAACCGCATGCTGCGCTTCCGGCGGCATGTAGTTCTCGTCGTGCTTTGCCAGCACCTCGTTCGCCGCGAAGCGGCCGTCGGCACCGAGCTGGCCCTGGGCCACGACGCCTTTGCCCTCCCGAAACAGATCGGGCAGGATGCCGCGGTAGGCAACGGGGATGTCGTAAGCCGTGTCCGTGACGACGAACCGCACGGTAAGACCGTCGCTCTCGCGCCTGACGCTGCCTTCCTTTACCAGCCCGCCGATGCGGAAGGTGCGGTTCTTGGGCGCTTCGCCGGCGGCCACCTGCGTCGGCGTAAAGAAAAAGACGAGGTTGCTGCTCATGGCGTTGAGGACCAGGGCGGCGGCTGCGGCAAGCGCCGCCAGCCCGCCGACGATGAAGGCCAGACGCTTGTGCCGTGGCTTCATGTACGTTCTCCCTCTTTCGTAGCAGGACGCCGTTCACGTCATGGGTTACAGTAATCGCAGCACCCCGGATCGGCATATTGCACATCGGCACGCTCGCGGCTTTGCCGGTGCGCACACTTGAGGCAGCCGCGCACCTCGACGCGGATCTCGCGGGTGGGTGCGCCACAGTCGGCGCAGGGCAATCCGGCCACGCGCTGCACGATCCAGAAGCCCGGCGTCCCACATGCCGGGCACAGGGAGCGGAGCTTCTTCGCCAGATCCTCGGCCGCCAGACGGATGTTATTCATGCGCGTGGGATTGGCATGGGCACGCAGGTCGGTCTCGAGAAAAACCCGGCCGCTCGCCGACTGCGCGAGTGCCCAGGCGAAGGCCGCTTCGAGCTCTGGCCAGGCGGCGATCCCCTTGTGGATGCGCGGATCGTTTTCTCCATCCGGGCGCACCACCAGATGGTGCTCGGGAAATTCCGCCCGCCGGGCGAAGGCCTCGGCTTCGGCCCAATTCGCCGCCAGCAGGTGGGAACTTCTCGCATTGCCCTGGGCGACGCCGACCACCTCCAGTCCGCGCAGATCGTCGATGAAAATCAGGAGCTCCACGTTCCAGGGGAACATCCCCGCGAACGGATCCGGGCCGAAGGCGCCCTCGCTCGCCAGCCCCAGCGGCAGCCCGGAAAGTTCCATGCCGATGCGCGCTTTCCTGCGCGCCGCCTCGATCTGCATGCCGGCGCGCGGGATGTCGCGCGTGAACGTGCCGAGGAGATCGGTGTCGTAGCCCGCCACCCGCTCCACCCGGCAGCCGAGCGCAGGCTCCAGCGCCGGCGCGATCACGCGCTCCTTGCCGTGCCGGGTGAGCAAGGCAACGCGCTGTCCGGCATAGGAGAGGGGGCGGCCGGCGAGGCCATCAGTCGAAGTCAAAGAGTTCTCCCAGGAAGGATTTGCGGCGCCGGCGGTAGCGCTCGTCATCGTAATGGCGCTCACGCCCCCGGTCGTGCTCGGCGCGGCGCGGCGAACAACCGGCATCGGCTGCCGCGGGCGGCAGCTCGCGCTGGGCATCTTCCCGAGCGGCACGCTCAATAAGCCGGTCCAGTTCGCCCCGGTCCAGCCAGATGCCACGGCATTGCGGGCAATAGTCGATCTCGATGCCCTGCCTTTCGGTCATGGCCAGGTTCGCGTCTTTACATACGGGACACTTCATGGTCGCCTCCATTCGCAATACGCCTTTCTCGCCATCGCCGGCGCAACTCGCACGACAGTTGCCCCGCGAGCCATTCGCCCAGCCGCTTGAGGGGGATTTCTGGGTCGGCGGCGACAAGCATCCATTGCTCCGCCCACCAGAGGCCGATCAGGGGCAGGCGGGCGTGCCGACGCTGGCGAGTTCCATCAGTGCGCCCCGCCGTCAGCGGTTTCCAGCGCGGCGATGCGCTCCGAAAGGGGCGGATGAGTCATGAACAGACGCTTCAGTCCACCGCCCGCGCGCCCGGAAATTCCGAAGGCGGCCATCTTCTCCGGCAAGGGCTGCGGCGCATGAATCGACTGCAGCCGCTTCAAGGCATCGATCATGGCCCGGCGGCCGGCAAGCCGCGCCCCGCCCCGATCGGCGCGGAACTCCCGCTGGCGCGAGAACCACATGACGATAATCGACGCGAGGATGCCCAATACCAGTTCGGCCACGATCATGGTGACGAAAAAGGCAGGCCCTTGGCCACGCTCGGTCTTGAACACCACGCGGTCGACCACGTGGCCGATGACGCGGGAGAGGAATATGACGAAGGTGTTTACCACGCCCTGGATCAGCGCCAGGGTCACCATGTCGCCATTGGCTGCATGGCTCACCTCGTGGCCCAGCACCGCCTCGGCCTCTTCCCGCGTCATCTGTTCCAGCAGACCGGTTGAAACGGCGATCAGCGCACTATTCCTGCTCATGCCGGTGGCGAAGGCGTTCGCCACGGGCGAGTCATAGATCGCCACTTCGGGCATCTCGATGCCGGAGGCCTGGGCCTGGCGCGCCACGGTCTGCACCAGCCAGAGTTCTTCCGGGGTACGCGGATCACTGATGACCCGGGCATCCACCGACATCCTGGCCGTCCACTTGGACAGTGCCAGGGAGATGAATGAGCCGCCGAAGCCCATCACGGCGGCAAAGATCAACAGGGCGTCGAGATTCAGGCCCTGCTCGTTGAGATAGGGCTCCACCCCCAAAAGGCGCATGCTGACGGAGAGCACCAGCACGATGGCGAGGTTGGTGGCGAGAAAGAGTGCGATGCGTTTCATCAGGGATGCCTCGATCAATCGGTCTTGGAGCGCGGCGTTTCGGGCGTGGTGGTCGCGGGCACGGCTTTCAAGGTATCGGTCTGTTTCGCGGCCGACAGGGCGAGGAGGGCAAACATTCCAGTGAAGGCTAGCGCCGTGACAACCAGGGCAATCTTCGCGTCGAGGGGATGTCCGGCCGAAGCCCGGACATCCGGTTCGCGGCGATCGTCGGCAAGCCGGGAGAGTGGCGGGTGATTTTTCACGAGAGGGCACCTTCGGATTTTATGCATCGTCGGCTTGGGGCATAGGGCCGTGCGCGTTCCCGTTGTGTCGCCCCATCCGCCGCGCCACGGTACGCCCTGCCCGGTCGGCGGCGCGGTCGATGGCGATGTACAGGTCCTTGGACAGCTCGGTGATGAGCACTTCCGGCGCCCCGGCAATGCGTACCAGCAACAGGCAGCGCTTGTCCACGCCGCCGCGCGGGCCGTTGTAGTCAGTGAGCCACATGGACACTCGCCCCAGCCGGCCATGAAAGCGCGATAGGGCGCAGGTCAGCCGCCGTTCGGCGTGTTGGCGCAAGGCGTCGGTCAGATCGAAGCCTTGGGTGCGGATATCGAATTGCATGCCGGATTTCCCATGGATACGGAACGGTTGTTAGTCTAAACACTGGGAAATATCTGAAAAAGTCGAATATTATTAATATATAGTCTGATTTTTCCGAATGATATCCGCTCCATGAATCTGAAACACTTGCGCTATTTCTGGGCCGTGGCCCACACCGGCAGCGTGGCGCGCGCCGCACAGCAACTGCACCTCACGCCGCAAACCGTCAGTGCTCAGATCAAGCTGTTCGAGGATGCCCTGGGTGTCGCCCTGTTTCGCCCCGCCGGGCGCGGCGTGGAGCTCACAGAGGCAGGACGGGTCGCCCTGTCTTACGCCGATGAAATGCTGGCACTGGGCGACGAAATGAAGACGGCGCTTACTGCGCGCCGCAGCCATGCCATGCCGATCTTCCGCGTCGGCATCACCGATGTAGTACCCAAATCCGTCGCATACCGCCTGCTTGCGCCGACAGGCGGACTGCCCGAGCCGGTGCGGCTCATTTGCCGCGAGGGTCAGCTCGATCTGCTGCTCGCCGAATTGGCCTTGCACCGCCTCGACATGGTGGTGGCCGACCGGCAGATGCCGGCCGGCCTCAACGTGCGCGGTCACAGCCACAAGCTGGGCGAAAGCGCCATCGCTTTCTTCGCCGCCCCGGGCTTGGCGGCCAAGTGCGCCGCCTTTCCAGACTGCCTGGACGGTGCGCCTCTGCTGCTGCCCGGCCAGGGTGCCGCAGTGCGCGGTCAGATCGAACGCTGGCTGGGCGAGGTGCGCATCGCGCCGCGGGTGATGGGCGAATTCGATGACGGCGCGCTGATGAAGGCTTTCGGTCAGGCCGGTGGCGGTTTCTTTCCTGCGCCCGCCATCCTCTCCCGGGAGATTGCAGCGCGCTACGGCGTGCGGCAGGTGGGCCGGGTGGACGGTGTGCGCGAAGCCTTCTGGCTCATCAGCGGCGAGCGGCGCATCAGCCACCCGGCGGCGCGCGCCGTGCTCGAGGCAGCGCACGGGGCACTGTTCATCGATGAAGGGGGCAGCTCACGAAACGGGAAAAATCGTACGGCAGGCCTGAGCGTGCACCGTCCGCCGCTCAGTCCAGCGCGTAGTCGATGGTCAGCCGATCCGAGGCCATAGGCCGGAAATCGCCATTGGCGAAGGCCACGTGATCGGGGTGGTGTTTGTAGCCTTCGATCACGGCCGGGTCAGCGAAGCGGATGAGCCAGCAATGGCGGTAGCGGGCGCCTTCGGTCAGGGCGTGGCCGGTGGAAACCCGGCGCACGCCGGGGATGGCGCCCAGCAGGCGGCGGCCCTTCGCCATCATGGCTTCGGCATCGCCCGTGGCGTTGAACAGGATGAGGTGCACCACCTCGCGCCGGGGACGGCATTGCGCCAGCACCTCGGAGGCGCGGCCGCTGCCGCCGAACAGGCGGATGACACGCTCGGCTTCCTGCCGCACCGCATCGCGCACGCCCCGTGTCAAGGCCGTGTAGCCCGCCCGGGGTTTGCCTTCGGCGGCGTCCAGAATGCTCAGGGCCGCCGCATCGGCGAGCGCCGTGTAGTAGTTGATCTTGGCCACGCCCAGGGCGATCAGCTTGCGGAACTGGTCGTCGCTCAAACCCGTGCCACCGTGGATGACCAGCGGTATATCCACCACCTCGGCGATGTCCGCCAGGCGCCTGAAATCCAGCTCGGGCTTGCTCCGCATGCGTCCGTGCACGGTGCCGATCGACACCGCCAGAGCATCCACACCGGTGCGTTCGACGAAGCCCTTCGCCTCGCCCGGAGTGGTGTAGGCCACCTCGCCGGGATGCTTCTCGGCATCCTCGCCCTCCACCCCGGGCACATAGCCGAGTTCCCCTTCCACCACCACGCCGCAGGCATGGGCCATGTCCACCACCGCCTTCGTGAGAGTCAGATTGTCGGACAGGGGCAGGGTGGAGCCGTCCACCATCACGCCGTTGCAGCCCAAACGAATCGCGGTGACCGCGCAATCCAGGCTGGTGCCGTGGTCGAGGTGCAAGGCGAGGGGGGCGGACGAGCGCCGGCAGGCGGCCACCGCGGCGGCCATGAGCAGTTCGAAGTCGTAATGCTCGAAGTGCGATTCGGCGAGACTGACGATGACCGGCGCGCAGCAGTTCTCCGCCGCCCGGATGACGCCTTCGAGAAAATCCAAACTCACCACGTCCAGGGCGGCCACGGCGTAACCGTGGCGGCGGGCGTGGTTGAGCATGTCGCGCATGTTGACGAGCGGCATGGGTCACTCCTTGCAGCGGTTGCGGGCGGCGCGCGCGAGGCGGTCGCGCACGGCCAGCCATTCGAGGGTGTCCGGCGGCGCTTCCGCCGGCATGACGTCAAAACCGCTGGCATCCAGTTCGTGTGGGGCGCGTATAGGGCGTGGGCGTGGTCGGCGGTGCACGCGGGCATCGGTTCCCGATGCACGCCCCTCCACCGAACGGCCCAGCGCTGCCTGCAGTTCAGCCACGGACACGCCGCCAGGGCGCAGCAGCGCCGCTGCCTCGGCGATGGCGGCGCCCGTAGCCGGTAGGGGGTCAGACCGCCGTTTCATGCCAGTACTCCAGCAGTTCTGCGTCCACCCAGCCGCGCCCGTGGGCATCACCCGCGATCAGGTCGAAGGGCTTGCCGGGTTCGCCTAGGTCGGAGAGGACCGCCACGCGGCCCGCGAAGTCTTCGTCACGGGTGTACGCACTCGTCACGGCCAGCACCGGCAGCCCGGCCGCGCGGGCGGCGCGGACGCCGTTGGCCGAATCCTCGATGGCAAGACAGGCCGCGGCGGGCAGCTTCAAGCGTTCCAGCACCCAGGCATAGATGTCGGGAGCGGGTTTCTTGGCGGGTACAACGTCACCGGCGCCGATGACCTCGAACGTCCCAGGCGGCAGGGCGCGAAGTGTGGTGGCAAGCAGCACCTCCACGTTCTCCGGGGAGGTGGTGGTGGCGATGGCAAGCCGCGTGCCGGCCTGGCGCAACTCCCGGATCAGCCGCAACACGCCGGACCGCGGCGGGACGGCGCCGGTTCGCAGGCGGGCGGCGTAATGACGGTTCTTGGCCCGCTGCAAAGCGGCGATGAGGTCGTCCGCATCGGGGCGGTCGAGCACATCGGGCCGAAAGTGTCCGATGTAATGGCGGATGCGTTCCTTGCCGCCGGTCACGGACAGCAGATCCCCATAGAGCGGCACGCTCCAGTCCCAGTCGAGGCCGAATTCGCGGAAGGCGGCGTTAAAGGCCGGCCGATGCCCGTCGCGCTCTGTTTCGGCGAGCGTGCCGTCCACATCGAAGATCACGGCCTCAAGCATGGTGCGACGACTCCTGTGAGTAGGACCGGCCGTTACCCCAGCCGCGTTTCCAGTTCCGCCGCCATTGCATCCAGCACCCGATCGCGGATCGCGCTGGCGCCGAAATGAAAGTGCGTGACGATGCAGGGGACCGGCGCGTGCAGGAGGGCGCGATCCCGGTCCTGGAAATCCGACCAGGCGACGACGGGTACATCATTGAGACTCGCGTCCACACATACCCATTGCCGTTCTTCCAGCTCCAGGGCCATGGGCGGAATGCCGGGCAATCGAAGGCGTAACGGTTTCCCGTGCCGACGCCAATAGCGTCGCCAGAGGTTGTAGCTCCTCGCCGGTATGCGGTGGGGGTAGTCCTCCAGGGCCGGCATGCCCCACAGCGCCCGCATCGCCTTACCCCGTCAGTTCCATGAACAACTGCGGCAAGCGCTCCGGCAGACGGTCCACCCGGTCCACGATGGTGTAGCCGTTGGCGCCGAAGATGCGTTCCACATAGCGATCGGCGTTCGGATCCAGGGTCAGGCAGAAGGTGAGCACCCCGTGTTTTCGCAGTTCCTCCACGGCCTTTTTCGTGTCGTGGCGCAGGTATTGCGGATCGCGCTCGTCGATGTCCGCCGGCTCGCCGTCGGTGACGAGCAATAGCAGCTTGCGCCGCTGGGGCTGCCGCAGAAGGCACTGGGCGGCGTGGCGCAGGGCCGCGCCCATGCGGGTGGAAAAGGCTCCGCGGATACCCGCCAGGCGCGCCTTGGCCTCGTCGTCCCAGCGCCCGTGGAAATCCTTGAAGCGGTAATAACGCACGTCGTGGCGCCCGTCGGAGCAGAAGCCGTGCAGCGCGAACGGATCCCCGATCCGGTCGATGGCGCTGGCGAGCAGGGCGGCTGCGTCCCGGCTGAGCTCGAACACCGTGCGCTCGGTACCCGGGACCCGGTCGTTGGTCGACTCGGACAGATCCAATAGAACCAGTACCGCCAGGTCCCTGCGTTCGAGTACATGACGTAGGGTGACGCGGGGATCCCAGGGTAGCCCGGCGCGCATGTTGACCCAGGCATCCACGGCGGCGTTGAGGTCCAGCTCGTCGCCGTCCTCGAGCTTGCGCTCGCGCATCACGCCCTGGGGCCGCAGGCGGTCGACGATCTGGCGCAGGCGGCTGGCGATGGGCTTGTGGCGGCGGAGGATCTCGTCGATGGCGTCCGGATCCTGCCTGGGCATGCGCCGCTCGTAGAGGGTGACCCAGTCGGGGCGGTGCAATTGCACCTGGTAGTCCCATTCCGGGTAATGGAAAGGGTCCGAGATCGGTTCGCGCCCGTACTTTTCGTTGTAGGTGGTGCCGTCGTCGTCGAACAGCACGCCGTCCAGGATCCACACCTCCTGGGCGTCGTCGCCGGCGGTCTCCACCTCCACTTCGTTGACGAACTCCATCATGGAGACGCGCTTTCGCACCTGCTTCTGGCCCTGCAGGATCTCCACGCCGCGCTGCCAGGAAAACCCCTCGAACTGCCATACGAAGCGGTTGTCGTCGCGGTAGGGCAGGCGCAGGTTCTCCAGTTGCCGCAAGGACGGCAGCGCCCGGCGCGCGGCGAGCAGGTGGTAGAGCTCCAGCCCCATGTGCCAGGAGAACATGTTGTCCAGGCGGTTGGCCTCGATGTTGGCATGGAACTTCTGAGCCAAGGCGTCGAGCTCGGCATCCCCCGTGGTGGATTCGGCGTCCAGCAGGTGCAGCGCCAGTCTTTCGAGCCAGTCCTGGGTTTCGTGTTCGCTGCGGCCCTCTTTGGGGCTGGCCAGCAGCGCGCGCCAGATCTGCTTGAGGCCCGGAAGGTCGCGGATGGCGTTGTATTCCACGCGCGCATCCTCGAAGAATCCGATCAGGTTGATCTGGGCCGGGTTGAGTTCCTGGGCGGAGATGGGAGCGTTGGTGTAGACGACGTGGGCGGCCAGGTGGGCGGCAGTGGCGCGATAGACATCCAGGCCCTTCAGCCCCGCGAGATCTTCCACCGCGTCGGGCAGGTGCAGCACGAAGCCATCCAGATAGGGCTTGAACTCGCTGCCCTCGGCCGCTGCCGGGCGCAGCCAGAAGTCGCGGCCCCACAGGGCGCGCAAGTAGGCCGAGAGTTTGCGCTGATGATCGACGAACAGGATGCCCTTGCGCTCCTTCTGCAGCATGGCCTGGCTATCCGCCGTCTGTAGCGCGAAGTAGGCGAGCTGGTTCTTGTAGTCGGTGCGGTAGGCATCCGCCCCGAAGAAGGCCCAGCGGCGCAGGCCGCCGAGGGTGAGCTTG
>DYIB01000120.1:4937-8711 GCA_020723855.1 Uliginosibacterium gangwonense | reverse complement strand
ACCGCCCTGCCGTTGCGGTCCACCACGTCCTGCACGCCCAACTGCTCCATCATGGCCTTGGCCACCTGGTCGCCGGCGCGGCCCCAGATATCCACCACCTTGTTGTAGCGCTCGCCATCGGTCACCAGGCCGGAGGTGTACTGCTGGGCGATCTCCTTCACCTCATGCTCGGCGGCGGCAATGATCGACTCCTTCTGCGCCGGCACCAGCATGTCGTCCACGGCGATGGAGATGCCGCCCTTGGTGGCCAGGCCGAAGCCCCACTGCATCAGCCGGTCGGCGAAGATCACCGTCTCCTTCAGGCCGCAGCGGCGGAAGCAGGCGTTGATGAGGCGCGAGATTTCCTTCTTCTTGAGCGGCTTGTCGATGATCGAGAACGGCAGGCCATGGGGCAGGATCTCGGACAGCAGGGCCCGGCCCACGGTGGTGTTGTAGCGCGTGATCTTCTCGCGCCTGTCGCCCGACTCGCTGACTTCGTATTCCTTGATGCGCACCGACACGCGCGCATGCAGCTCGGCCTGCCCCGAGTCGAAGGCGCGCTTCACTTCGGCGATGTCCGCGAAGATCATGCCCTCGCCCCTGGCGCCGATGCGCTCGCGCGTGGCGTAGTACAGACCCAGCACGATGTCCTGGCTCGGCACGATGATGGGGTCGCCGTTGGCCGGGGACAGGATGTTGTTGGAAGACAGCATCAGGGTGCGGGCTTCCATCTGGGCTTCCAGCGACAGGGGCACGTGCACCGCCATCTGGTCGCCGTCGAAGTCGGCGTTGAAGGCCACGCACACCAGAGGATGGAGCTGGATGGCCTTGCCTTCGATCAGCACCGGCTCGAAGGCCTGGATGCCGAGGCGGTGCAGCGTCGGGGCGCGGTTCAGCAGCACCGGATGCTCGCGGATCACCTCTTCCAGGATGTCCCACACTTCGGGTACTTCCTGCTCCACCAGCTTCTTGGCCGCCTTGATCGTGGTGGCCAGGCCCATCAGCTCCAGCTTGTTGAAGATGAAGGGCTTGAACAGCTCCAGTGCCATCTTCTTGGGCAGGCCGCACTGGTGCAGCTTGAGCTGGGGGCCGACCACGATCACCGAGCGGCCGGAATAGTCCACGCGCTTGCCCAGCAGGTTCTGGCGGAAGCGGCCGCCCTTGCCCTTGATCATGTCGGCCAGGGACTTCAGCGGACGCTTGTTGGCGCCGGTCATGGCCTTGCCGCGGCGGCCGTTGTCCAGCAGCGAATCCACCGCTTCCTGCAGCATGCGCTTTTCGTTGCGCACGATGATGTCCGGCGCCTTCAGCTCCAGCAGGCGCTTGAGACGGTTGTTGCGGTTGATGACGCGGCGATAGAGGTCGTTCAGGTCGGAGGTGGCGAAACGACCGCCGTCCAGGGGCACCAGAGGACGCAGATCGGGCGGCAGCACCGGCAGCACTTCCAGGATCATCCACTCGGGCTTGATGCCGGACTGCTGGAAGGCCTCCAGCACCTTGAGCCGCTTGGCGATCTTCTTGATCTTGGCTTCCGAGCCGGTGGTCTCCAGCTCCTTGCGCAGATCCTCGATCTCGCGGTTGATGTCGAGGGTGCGCAGCAGTTCGCGGATGCCTTCGGCGCCCATGGCGGCGGTGAAGTCGTCACCGTATTCCTCGACCTTGGCGAGGTAATCGTCCTCCGTCAGCAGCTGCGCCCGGTTGAGCGGCGTCATGCCGGGATCGACCACCACATAGGCCTCGAAGTACAGCACGCGCTCGATGTCGCGCAGGGTCATGTCCAGCACCATGCCGAGGCGCGACGGCAGGGACTTGAGGAACCAGATGTGGGCGACGGGCGAGGCCAGCTCGATGTGGCCCATGCGCTCGCGGCGCACCTTGGACAGGGTCACCTCGACACCGCACTTCTCGCAGATGACACCGCGGTGCTTGAGGCGCTTGTACTTGCCGCAAAGGCACTCGTAGTCCTTCACCGGGCCGAAGATCTTGGCGCAGAAGAGGCCGTCCCGCTCCGGCTTGAAGGTGCGGTAGTTGATGGTTTCCGGCTTCTTGACTTCGCCATAGGACCAGGAGCGGATCTTCTCGGGCGACGCGAGGCCGATGGTGATCGCGTCGAATTCCTCTTCCTGGGTTACCTGCTTGAACAGATCGAGTAGTGCTTTCATGTGTTTCCCCCGTGAGGAGTGAGGAGTGAGGAGTGAGGAGTAAAGGCTCGCAACGCGCTCCTCACTCCTCTCTCCTCACTCCTCGCCAAATCTCAATAACGCTCCAGGTCGATGTCGATCGCCAGCGAGCGGATCTCCTTCACCAGCACGTTGAACGACTCGGGCATGCCGGCGTCGATCTTGTGCTCGCCCTTGACGATGTTCTCGTACACCTTGGTGCGGCCGCTGACGTCGTCTGACTTGACGGTGAGCATCTCCTGCAGCGTGTAGGAGGCGCCGTAGGCTTCCAGGGCCCACACCTCCATCTCGCCGAAGCGCTGGCCGCCGAACTGGGCCTTGCCGCCCAGCGGCTGCTGGGTGACCAGGCTGTACGGGCCGGTGGAACGGGCGTGCATCTTGTCGTCCACCAGGTGGTGCAGCTTCAGCATGTGCATGTAGCCCACGGTCACGGGACGCTCGAAGGCATCCCCCGTGCGGCCGTCGTACAGGGTCACCTGGCCGGAACGGGGCAGGCCGGCGAGCTCGAGCATCTGCTTGATCTCGTCCTCATGGGCACCGTCGAACACGGGCGTGGCGAACGGCACGCCGGCCTTGAGGTTGTCGGCCAGTTCCAGGACCTCCTGGTCCGAGAGCTCGGCAATGCGCTCGCCCTTGCCGCTGGCGTTGTAGATCCTGTCGAGATACTTGCGCACCTCGGCCACGTTCGCCCGGGCCCGCAGCATTTGGTCGATCTTGTGGCCCAGCCCCTTGGCGGCCCAGCCCAAGTGGGTTTCGAGGATCTGGCCGATGTTCATGCGCGAGGGCACGCCCAAGGGGTTCAGCACGATGTCCACCGGCGTGCCGTCTTCCATGTAGGGCATGTCCTCGACCGGCACGATCTTGGACACGACGCCCTTGTTGCCGTGGCGGCCGGCCATCTTGTCGCCGGGCTGCAGGCGGCGCTTGACGGCCAGGTACACCTTGACCATCTTCTGCACGCCGGGCGGCAGCTCGTCGCCCTGGGTGAGCTTCTTCTTCTTGGCCTCGAAGGCCAGGTCGAAGTCCTTGCGCGTGTGCTCCAGGCTCTCCTTCAGGTTCTCCAACTGCTGGGCGGCGTCCTCGTCGGCCAGGCGGATGTCGAACCAGTGGTGCGGATCGAGGGAGTCCAAATAGCTCTTGCTGATCTTGGTGCCCTTGGCCAGCTTCTTCGGGCCGCCGTTGGCCGTCTTGTTGACGAGCAGGCGCTCGATACGGGCAAAGGTGTCACGCTCGACGATGCGCATCTGGTCCGCCAGATCGGTCTTGTAGCGGCGCAGCTCGTCGTCGATGATCTGCTGGGCGCGCTTGTCGCGCTCGATGCCTTCGCGCGTAAACACCTGCACGTCGATGACGGTGCCGGACATGCCGGAAGGCACGCGCAGCGAGGTGTCTTTCACGTCCGAGGCCTTCTCGCCGAAGATGGCGCGCAGCAGCTTCTCTTCCGGGGTGAGCTGGGTCTCGCCCTTGGGCGTGACCTTGCCCACCAGCACGTCGCCGGCTTCGACTTCGGCGCCGATGTACACGATGCCCGACTCGTCGAGGCGGGAGAGCTGGGCCTCGCCCAGGGAAGCGATATCGCGGGGGATTTCCTCCGGACCCAGCTTGGGGTCACGGG
>DYIB01000120.1:0-4927 GCA_020723855.1 Uliginosibacterium gangwonense | reverse complement strand
AGATCAGGATCGAGTCCTCGAAGTTGTAGCCGTTCCAGGGCATGAAGGCCACCAGCATGTTCTGGCCCAGCGCCAGCTCGCCCAGGTCGGTGGAGGCGCCGTCGGCGATGACGTCGCCCTTGGCAATGATGTCCCCCACCTTGACGATGGGACGCTGGTTGATGTTGGTGTTCTGGTTGGAACGGGTGTACTTGATCAGGTTGTAGATGTCGACGCCCACTTCGCCCGGTACGGTTTCCTCGTCATGCACGCGCACGACGATGCGGTTCGCGTCTACGTAGTCCACCACGCCGCCGCGCAACGCCTGCACCGCGGTGCCCGAATCCACGGCCACCGTGCGCTCGATGCCGGTGCCCACCAGCGCCTTCTCGGGGCGCAGGCAGGGCACGGCCTGGCGCTGCATGTTGGCGCCCATCAGGGCGCGGTTGGCGTCGTCGTGCTCGAGGAACGGGATCAGCGAGGCGGCGACCGACACGATCTGGCCCGGCGCCACGTCCATGTACTGCACCGTATCGGGCGTCGCCAGGGTGAATTCACCCTTGTGGCGGCAGGACACCAGTTCGTCGGTCAGCTTGCCCTTCTTGTCCAGTTGGGCGTTGGCCTGGGCGATCACGTAATGGCCCTCTTCGATCGCCGACAGGTAGTGGATCTCGTCGGTGACGCGGCCGTCCTCCACCTTGCGGTAGGGCGTCTCGAGGAAGCCGTACTGATTGGTGCGGGCGTACAGGGCCAGCGAGTTGATCAGGCCGATGTTCGGGCCTTCCGGCGTTTCGATCGGACACACGCGGCCATAATGGGTCGGGTGCACGTCGCGCACCTCGAAGCCGGCGCGCTCGCGGGTCAACCCCCCCGGGCCGAGGGCCGAGACGCGGCGCTTGTGGGTGATCTCGGACAGCGGGTTGGTCTGGTCCATGAACTGGGAGAGCTGGCTGGAGCCGAAGAACTCCTTGATCGCCGCCGAAATGGGCTTGGCGTTGATCAGGTCATGGGGCATCAGGTTCTCGCTCTCGGCCTGGGACAGGCGTTCCTTCACGGCCCGCTCGACACGCACCAGGCCGGCGCGGAACTGGTTCTCGGCCAGTTCGCCCACGGAACGCACGCGCCGGTTGCCCAGGTGATCGATATCGTCGATCTCGCCACGGCCGTTGCGCAGCTCCACCAGGATGCGGATGACGTCGATGATGTCCTGGTTGGACAGGGTGCCGGGGCCATCGAGCTCCTGGCGACCGACGCGGCGGTTGAACTTCATGCGGCCCACCGCCGACAGATCGTAGCGCTCCTCCGAGTAGAACAACCCCTGGAACAGGGTTTCCACGGCGTCCTCGGTGGGCGGCTCGCCGGGGCGCATCATGCGGTAGATGGCCACCCGCGCCGCGGTCTGGTCCGCGGTCTCGTCCGTGCGCAGCGTCTGGGAGATGTAGGGGCCGCGATCGAGGTCATTGACGTAGAGCGTCTTGATCTCGGCGACGCCGGCCTCCTGCAGCTTGGCCAGCACGTCGTCGGTGATCTCGTCGTTGGCGTTGGCCAGGATCTCGCCCGTCTCGGCGTCGATCACGTTGTGGCCGAGGATGCGCCCGACCAGGAACTCTTCCGGCACACCGATCTTCTTGATGCCCGCCTCCGCCAGGTCGCGGATGTGCTTGGCGGTGATGCGCTTGTCCTTGGCGACGATCACCTTGCCCGACTTGTCCGTGATGTCAAACTTGGCCACCTCGCCGCGCAGGCGCTCGGGCACCACCTCGAACTGGATGCCCTTCTTGGACAGATGGAAGGTATCGAATTCGAAGAAGGCCGCCAGAATCTGCTCGGGCGTCATGCCGATGGCCTTGAGCAGGATGGTGACCGGCATCTTGCGACGACGGTCCACGCGGAAGTACAGGTAGTCCTTGGGATCGAACTCGAAATCCAGCCAAGAGCCGCGGTAGGGGATGATGCGGGCCGAGAACAGCAGCTTGCCCGAGCTGTGGGTCTTGCCGCGGTCGTGCTCGAAGAACACGCCGGGCGAGCGGTGCAACTGGGAGACGATCACGCGCTCGGTGCCGTTGATGATGAACGAGCCGGTGGAGGTCATGAGCGGGATCTCGCCCATGTACACTTCCTGCTCCTTGACTTCCTTGACGGTCTCCTTGGCCGCATCCTTGTCGAGGATCACCAGGCGCACGCGCGCGCGCAGGGGCGAGGCGAAGGTGAGCCCGCGCTGCTGGCACTCCTTGACGTCGAAAGCCGGCTCGCCCAGCGTGTAGTAGACGAACTCGAGCCGCGCGTTGCCGCTATGGCTGACGATCGGGAAGATCGAGGTGAATGCCGCCTGCAGGCCCTGATTCTTGCGCTGCCCGGGCGGAATGTCCGTCTGCAGGAAGGCCAGGTAGGATTCCAACTGGGTGGCCAGGAGGAAGGGCACATCAAGCACGCTGGCGCGCTTGGCAAAGCTCTTGCGGATGCGCTTTTTCTCGGTGTAGGAGTACGTCATGGTGGCTCCGGGGGTGAGAAATCGGAACGTCAGAAGACAGAGGACAGCGCCGCGCGACAGCCGGGAATTTCCCGCTTGCCGAGACCCATGCGCTCACACTCTCCTCTGTCGCCTAATCGGGGGGGTGAACCCTGTGACCGATGGTCGGGCCCGGGGTTGCACCAAAAATTTCACGTTGATCGCTGCTCTGCACAAAACCGTAACCAAGGGACCGAATGGGCTTTGCTCAAAGCGCAAAGGGCTGGCGGTCCAAGACCGCCAGCCCGCTCGGCCGACCAAGCCTTACTTGATCTCGGCTTTCGCGCCGGCGTCTTCCAGTTGCTTCTTGATGGCTTCCGCATCCGCCTTCGGAATGCCTTCCTTGACGGGCTTGGGCGCGCCATCCACCAGGTCCTTGGCTTCCTTCAGGCCGAGGCCGGTGACCGCACGCACCACCTTGATGACCTCGACCTTCTTCTCGCCGGCTGCATTCAGCATCACGGTGAACTCGGTCTTCTCTTCGGCAGCCGGCGCAGCGGCACCGCCGCCGGGGGCGGCCACCGCCAGGGCGGCGGCGGATACGCCGAATTTCTCTTCGAACGCCTTTACCAGGTCGTTCAGTTCCATCACCGTCATGTTGCCGATGGCGTCGAGGATGTCGTTTTGGGTAATAGCAGCCATGTTTATCGCTCCAAATTCAAATCATTAAAATCGTTTCAGGCGGTGGCTTCTTCGCGCTTCTTGGCCAGAGCGGCCAGCGCGCCGGCGAAACCGGACAAGGGCGCCTTCATCACGCCGGCCAGCTTGGCCAGGAGCTCGTCGCGGCTCGGGATGGACGCGAGCGCTTGCACGCCGTCCTTATCGAGCACTTTGCCGGCATAGGCGCCGGCCCTGAGCACCATCTTGTCGTTGATCTTCGCGAAATCGTTCAACACCTTCGGCGCCGCGATCGGGTCGGCCGAAATGCCGTAGATCAGCGGCCCCGTCATCTGGTCGGCCAGGGCGGCGAACGGCGTGTCCGCCACCGCACGGCGCACCAGGGTGTTGCGCAGCACACGCAGATAAACGCCAGACTGCCGGGCCTTGGCCCGCAGCGCGGTCAGATCGCCGACCTCGATGCCGCGGTACTCGGCCAGGACCATGGTCTGGGCTTTGGCCACTTGTGCCGACACCTCTGCCACGACGGCTTTCTTGTCTTCAAGATTGAGACCCACAGGTCTTTCCTCCATTCAAGTCCACACACGACGGTTCCGGGGAACCGTCGCACCCACGGCGACCTGGAGCAGGAGCACAGCCGCATGTGCGGGCAAGAAATCCTGTTCGGGTACACCGTCTGCGCAGGCCGCTCGCGCACTTAAACCCTCGCACCTTGCGGCGCCCGGGCACCTGCGGTCTTTGACGATCCGCCGGCGCAGCTTGTGCGCTGCGCCGGCAACCCAAAGTTCCTGGCGGGACGATCCCGCCGCGTCATTGCGCCGAATCAAGCCGCGAGGCTCGCTTGATCGACGCGCACGCCCGGCCCCATGGTGCTGGAGACGGACACTTTCTTCAGATACACGCCCTTGGCGGTCTGGGGCCGGGCCTTGTTGAGGGCCTCGATCAGCGCCTTGGCGTTCTCCTGGAGCTGCTCGACGGTAAACGAGGCGCGCCCGATGGTGCACTGGACGATGCCGGCCTTGTCGGTGCGGTACTGCACTTGGCCCGCCTTGGCGTTTTTCACCGCCGCGGCCACGTCCATGGTGACGGTGCCGACCTTCGGGTTCGGCATCAGGCCGCGCGGACCGAGGATCTGGCCGAGCTGGCCGACCACGCGCATGGCATCCGGCGTGGCGATCGCCACGTCGAAGTCGATCACGCCCTCCTTCACCTTGGCCGCCAGGTCGTCGAAGCCGACGAGGTCGGCGCCGGCCGCCTTGGCCGCCTCGGCCTTCTCGCCCTGGGCGAACACGGCCACGCGCACGGTCTTGCCGGTGCCGGCGGGCAGCACGACGGAGCCGCGCACCACCTGATCGGATTTCTTGGCATCGACGCCGAGATTGACGGCGAGGTCGATGGATTCATTGAACTTGGCCGTCGCCACTTCCTTCACCAGGGCCAGGGCCTCGGGCAGAGGATAGACCTTGGTGCGATCGACCTTGGCGCGGATGGCCTGGGTACGCTTGGAGAGTTTGGCCATGTCACATGCCCTCCACGGTGATGCCCATGCTGCGGGCGCTGCCGGCGATGGTGCGGCAAGCCGCATCCAGATCGGCGGCGGTCAGATCCTTCATCTTGGCCTTGGCGATTTCCTCGACCTGGGCCCGGGTCAGCCTGCCCACCTTGTCGGTATGGGGCTTGCTGGACCCCTTGTCCACCTTGGCCGCCTTCTTGATCAGCACCGAGGCGGGCGGGGTCTTGATGATGAAGGTGAAGCTCTTGTCCGCATAGGCGGTGATGACCACCGGCAGCGGCAGACCGGGCTCCATGCCCTGGGTCTGG
>DYIB01000119.1:3459-8866 GCA_020723855.1 Uliginosibacterium gangwonense | reverse complement strand
GGGAGGACAGGAGGGATTTCGAACGGCGTCACGATATTATGTAATTCTCAATAGATTTTTCCCACCTTCAACAGACTGCCCTCGACATCCACCACCTTGACCCGCTCGCCCGAGCGGATCGCCTCGTCGGCGATGCAGTCCCACACTTCGGCACCGATGAGGGGTTTCTGGAAACGCACCTGGCCCTTCTGGAAGGGCTCGACATCCTTGATGAGCATGCCGATCTCGCCCACCACGTGCGCATCCGACATGCCGATGCGCGTCTTGTGCATGCCCGGCTTGAATATCCTGAACCAGAGGAAGACCATCACCACCGAGGCGACGGTCCAGATGAGGATTTGCGCCGTCAGGCCGACCTCGGCAACCAGGACCACCAGCGCCACCAGCAAGGCCCCCAGGCCGAACCAGAACAGCACGAATGCCGGAACCACCAACTCGGCCAGCATCAGGATGATGCCGAAGACGGCCCAGTGCCACCACTCCAGTGCCATGCGCCCTCTCTGAAAAGCGCAGCCGCCTCACGGCGGCCTGTCGTTGTTAAGCCTGCTTGCCCAGCCGCAGCCAGGTATCGACCACGGTATCCGGATTCAGCGAAATGGTGGCGATACCCTCGTCCATCAGCCAGCGGGCGAAGTCGGCGTGATCCGAGGGACCCTGGCCGCAGATGCCGATGTACTTGCCGAGCCGGTTGCACGCCTTGATCGCCATGCTCAGCAGGGCTTTCACCGCCGGATCGCGCTCGTCGAAGGCATGGGCCACCAGCCCCGAGTCGCGGTCCAGGCCGAGAGTGAGCTGGGTCAGGTCGTTGGAGCCGATGGAGAAACCGTCAAAGTGCTGCAGGAACTCCTCCGCCAGCAGCGCGTTCGAGGGAATCTCGCACATCATGATGAGGCGCAGGCCACCCTCGCCGCGCTTCAACCCATGGACTGCCAGCAGGTCCACCACGCCCCTGGCCTCCTCCAGGGTGCGCACGAAGGGCACCATGATCTCCACGTTGGTCAGACCCAGTTCGTCGCGCACCTTGCGCATGGCGCGGCATTCCATCTCGAAGCAGTCGCGGAACGACGAGGCGATGTAGCGCGAGGCGCCACGGAAGCCCAGCATCGGGTTCTCCTCGTCCGGCTCGTAGATCTCGCCGCCAAGCAGCTTGCGGTACTCGTTCGATTTGAAGTCGGACAGGCGCACGATGACCGGCTTGGGCCAGAAGGCGGCGGCGATGGTGGCGACCCCTTCGGCCAGCTTCTCGACGAAGAAGGTTTCCGGATCGGTGTAGCCTCGGGCGCGGCGCTCGATCTCGTGGCGCAGGCCGGCGGGGAGCTGGTTCAGCTCCAGGATGGCCTTGGGGTGGATGCCGATCATGTTGTTGATGACGAATTCCAGTCGCGCCAGGCCGACGCCGGCGTTGGGGATGCTCTGGAACTCGAACGCCAGCTCCGGATTACCCACGTTCATCATGATCTTGACCGGCAGCCCGGGCAGGTTGTCCACGTCCTGCCTGATCACCTCGTAGTCAAGGATGCCGCGATAGACGTAGCCGGTGTCCCCTTCCGCGCAGGAGATGGTGACCGGATCGCTTTCCGTCAGCACCGAAGTGGCGTTGCCGCAGCCGACGATGGCGGGGATGCCCAGCTCGCGCGCGATGATGGCCGCATGGCAGGTGCGGCCGCCGCGATTGGTAACGATGGCCGCCGCTTTCTTCATCACCGGCTCCCAATTGGGGTCGGTCATGTCGGTGACCAGGATGTCGCCCGCCTGCACGCGCGACATCTCCGAGGCGTCCTTGACCACGCGCACCGGGCCGGTGCCGATCTTCTGCCCGATGGCGCGGCCCGAGGTGAGCACCTTGCCGTGCTGCTTCAGCCGGTACTTCTCCATCACGCCGTGGCCAGCCTGGGATTTCACCGTCTCGGGGCGGGCCTGGAGGATGTAGATCTTGCCGTCCACGCCGTCCTTGCCCCATTCGATGTCCATCGGGCGGCCGTAGTGCCGCTCGATGATCACGGCATAGCGCGCCAGCTCCAGCACGTCGCTGTCGTCCAGCGAGAAACGGTTGCGCTCGGCCTCGGCCACGTCGACGGTCTCGGTGGAGCGGCCCGCCGTCTGGGACTCGGTGAACACCATCTTGATCAGCTTGGAGCCCAGGTTGCGCCGGATGATCGCGGGCCGGCCCTCGGCCAGCTTGGGCTTGTGCACGTAGAATTCGTCCGGGTTCACGGCTCCCTGCACCACGGTCTCGCCCAGGCCGTAGGAAGCGGTGATGAACACTACGTCCTTGAAGCCCGATTCCGTGTCCAGGGTAAACATCACGCCCGAGGCGCCCGTGTCGCTGCGCACCATGCGCTGCACGCCGGCGGACAGGGCCACGTCCGCGTGGCGGAAGTTCTTATGAACCCGGTAGGCGATGGCGCGGTCGTTGTAGAGGGAGGCGAACACATGCTTCACGGCGTGCAGCACGTTGTCGAGGCCGTGGATGTTGAGGAAGGTTTCCTGCTGGCCGGCAAAGGACGCGTCGGGCAGGTCCTCGGCGGTGGCCGAGGAGCGCACGGCAAAGGACGCCTCGTTGCCCATGCCGTCCGCCAGGGCGCGATAATGCTCGCTGATCTCCTGCTCCAGCCCGGGCGGGAAAGGCGTATCGACGATCCACTGGCGGATCCGGGCGCCGGTGGCGGCCAGGGCCGCCACGTCGTCCACGTTCAGGGCATCCAGGGCGGCATTGATGCGCTCGGACAGGCCATGATGGCTGAGAAAGTCGCGGTACGCCTGGGCCGTGGTGGCGAAGCCGCCAGGGACGCGCACGCCGGACTCGGCAAGCTGGCTGATCATTTCGCCCAGGGAGGCGTTCTTACCGCCCACCTGATCCACGTCGCTCATGCGCAAATGGTCGAAGCTGATTACGTACCGGGTCATCGAAAAGGGCCTTCCGAGTTGAATCGTTTGGAAAAGGACATTATTTTAGCGGCTTTCCCCCGCCCTGCGCAGCCGCGTTAACCCCGATCATGAACGACCAGACTGTCCGCACGGTGTTTTTCATCTCCGACGGGACGGGCATCACTGCCGAGACCCTGGGGCACAGCCTGCTGACCCAGTTCGGCGACCTCAAATTCCGCCAGGTGCGCATCCCCTTCGTCACCACGGTCAAGAAGGCCATGGACTGTGTCACGGAGATCCGGCGCGCGGGCGAGCAGGACGGCCTGCGCCCCATCGTCATCACCACCCTGGTCAATCCGGAGATTTCGTCGACCCTGCGCCAGGCGGATGCGCTGTTCGTCAATTTCTTCGAGACCTTCATCGCGCCGCTGGAGCAGGAACTGGGGATCAAGTCTACCCATACCATCGGCCGCTCCCACAGCGCGGCCAACAGCCAGGACTACTTCAACCGCATCGACGCCATCAACTTCTCCCTGGCCCATGACGACGGCTTGTCACCGGAGGACCTGGATATGGCGGACGTCATTCTGGTGGGCGTGTCGCGCAGCGGCAAGACGCCGACCAGCCTGTATCTGGCACTGCAATTCGGCGTCAAGGCGGCCAACTGTCCGCTCATCCCCGACGACTTCGACCGCATGCGCCTGCCCGAAGGACTGGACAGACGCCGGCACAAGCTGTTCGGGCTCACCATCGCTCCCGAGCGGCTGCAGCAGATCCGCACCGAGCGCCGCCCCAACAGCCGCTATGCTTCCCTGGAGAACTGCCGGCGCGAAGTGCTGATGGCGGAGAAGCTGATGCGCAGCGAGGGCATCCGCTGGCTGGATTCCACCACCAAGTCCATCGAAGAGATCGCCGCCACCATCATCGAGGAAATCAGGCTCGACCGGCACGTCTACTGACGGCGAGTTTCTGGCGCCGCTCCTCGAACAGGCACACGGCTGCAGCAGCCGCCACATTGAGGGATTCCACCCTGCCCGACATGGGTATATGCAGCGCGCGCTGGGCCAGGGCCTCGGCCGCCGGCGCCACACCCGCCCCCTCGTTGCCGAACACCCAGGCGACGGGCCCCGACAAGTCCGCCTCGAAGAGCGACTCGCTTCCCTTCGGGCGCGTGGTGACGACGGTGCCGCGATAGCCGGCCAGCGCCTGCTCCAGGGGAAGATGCTCATGGACATTGAGCACGAAATGGGCGCCCATGGCCGCGCGCAACACCTTGGGCGACCACGCCTGGGCACAGCCCTTGCCGAGGATGACCTCGGTGATGCCGGCGGCCGCGGCGCTGCGCAGGATGGAGCCCACGTTGCCCGCGTCCTGCACGGCATCCAGCACCACGCAGGATTTGCCGGCCAGATCGGGCACCCGCGGCGCCGGCACCGGAACCAGCGCCAGGATGCCGGTAGGCGTCGCCACCGGGCTCAGCTCCTCGAACAGGCCGTCGGCGAAGACGATAACGACCAGGCCGGGCCGCCCATCGATGTAGCGGCGGATCTCCGCCTGCTCCCATCCCTGCTCGCTGACCGCCACCAGCTCAGGCAGGCCCATGGCCCGGGTGTAGGCCTCCACCAGGTGCATGCCGTCCAGCACCGTGCGGCCCTGCTTGCGCCGCTCGCGCGCCGACTCGGCGAGCTCGCGCAGCAGCTTGAAGGTTGGGTTGTCCCGGGAGCTGATATGCTTCATGGTGCGCAGGTGCGGAAGCCGGCAAAAATGTCGTACCGGTCCGGCGTATAGAAATTGCGGAAGGCGTTGCGCGCCAGCCGCGCCGTGGTGGCGAAACTGCCGCCACGCAACACCCGGTGGCTGCCGAACCAGGGCTGGGAGTAATCCGTGTAGGGATCGGGCGCGAACCCGGGATAGGGGCGAAACACGGACGCGGTCCATTCCCACACGTTGCCCAGCATCTGGCGGCAGCCCCAGGCACTGTCGCCGGCAGGCAGCGCCCCTGCGGGAGCAAGCCGTCCGCTGTCCAGGTTGGCCTGGTGCGTCTGCGGCCAGGCTGCGCCCCAGGGATAGCGCCGCCGGCCGCCATCGGGCTGCGCGGCGGCCGCGAATTCCCACTCGGCTTCGCTCGGCAGGCGCCGGCCGGCCCAGCGGCAGTAGGCTTCCGCCTCAAAGGCGTTGACGTTGACCACCGGCAGCTCGGTCTCTAGGGGCAGCCAGCGGTCGAATGCGCGCCGCTCCCAGCCTGCTGCGCGCCGGCGCCAGTAGGCCGGATGACGCCGTCCCTGGGCCACGCGCCAGCGCCAGCCGGCTTCGTCCCACCATTCCCGTCGCGTGTAGCCGCCGTCCTCCACGAAGGCCAGAAATTCGCCGGCGGTCACCACGCAGCGAGAAATGGCGAACGGCTGCACCGTCACTTCATGGGCCCATTTCTCGTTGTCGAAAAAGAAGCCTTCGCCGCCCTGGGCGCCCATGATCAGCGTGCCGCCAGGCAGGGCCACGTCGCCGGCGCAGGCCTCATTGCGCCACTCGCCGGCGCCCG
>DYIB01000119.1:0-3449 GCA_020723855.1 Uliginosibacterium gangwonense | reverse complement strand
CCCGCCGCATAGGGATTGGCATAGCTCAGCGTCTGGCGCGTATAGGTGAACGCCTCGTTGTGCATGTCCTGGTGATAGAGCGCCAGTTCCACGAAGTACTGCCATCCCTCCGGGGCGTCGCCCCGCGCCAGGCGCTCCGACACCTTGTCGGTGACGGTGCGCAGATAATCGATGGTGCGCCGCGGACTGGGCAGCGGCAGGTACCAGCGCGCCACGTGGGCGATGCGCGACGAATCATAGAGCGCATCCGCCCGCGCCATGAGCGAGGGTGTGTCGGGCCAGCCGGGATGGCGCAGGCACCAGCGCTCCAGAAACCAGGCGACATGGCCGAGTTCCCACAAGGGCGGATTGACGACGGGTAGGTAAGGTCCGAGCCAGCGCCGCCCGTCCATGTCGGCATGGCAGCGCAGGGTTGCGACCTGGCTGTCCTGCAGCCATCGAGCGAGGCGGGCGGGTTCGACCGGGCTGAACTGCGGGCCGGCTGCGGGTGACAGGGGGAGCGTCGAACGCATATAGTTGCAGTCTAATGCCTACCCCGAAAATTGTCATCGTGACACCCGCCCCGCCCGGCTCGCGCAGCGGCAACCGCAACACCGCGGTGCGCTGGTCGCGCATCCTGCGCGGTCTCGGCTGTCGCGTCGCCATTGTCACGCGCTGGGAGGGCGAGAACTGCGACTGCCTGGTCGCCCTTCACGCCAGGAAGAGCGCACACTCCCTGGAGGCATTCGTCTCCCGCCGCCCCGGTCGCCCGGCCGTGCTGGCGCTTACCGGCACCGACCTCTACCGCGACATCCGCCACGATGCGTCCGCCCAGGCCGCGCTACGGCAGGCAACGCGCCTGGTGGTGCTGCAGGAGTGCGCACCCGCCGAGCTGGACGACACGTTGCGCGCCAAGACGCGCGTCATCTACCAGTCGGAAACGGCGCACGGCACCTGGCAGCCGCCGCGCCGGCATTTGCGCCTGTGCGTTTTGGGCCATCTGCGTGAGGAAAAAGACCCCTTCCGCACGGCCCTTGCCCTGGACCACCTGGAACGTGATGCCGCCATCGAGGTGGTGCACGCGGGCAAGGCGCTGACGGACGGGATGGCGCAGGAGGCGCGGCGCCTGATGAGGCACCAGCCGCGCTACCGCTGGATAGGCGAAGTGCCGCACTGGCGTGCCCTGCGGCTGATGCTGCGCAGCCATGCCATGGTGGTCAGCTCGCGCATGGAGGGCGGTGCCCACGTCGTCTCCGAGGCCATCGCCGCCGGCGTGCCGGTCATCGCTTCCGATATACCGGGGAACCGCGGCATGCTGGGGGCCGGCTATCCCGGCTACTACCCGGTCGAGGATGACCGGGCGCTGGCCGTCCTGATCGAGCGGGCCGGAAAGGAACCCTCCTGGCTCATGGGGCTGGCCGAAGCGGTGAGCCGCCGCCGCCCCCTGATCGCCCCCGAGCGGGAGCGGGATGCCTGGCGCGCCTTGCTGGATGAGATCGGCCTGTAAGTCGGGCTTCAGCCCGACAAGACGCAGAGAAGAAGCCGCATTCGGCGCTCGAGTCGGGCTGAAGCCCGACCTACCCCAGCCATTGACCCAGGGTGGCGATGGCCACGGTGGCGAATCCCAGGATCAGGTTGACACCGATCAGGCGCCGGATCTGGTTCAGGGCCGCTCCTGCCCGCTGCCAGTCCTGGGCCTGCACGCCCCGCCTGAGATGCCCGTAGGGCGCGAAGAACACGTAGGCGAAGATCAGCATCATGACGATGCCTGCCGTCATCATCAAATGCCAGTTGAGGGGCGCCGCGGCGAAACCCACCTGAAGGATCATGGCCAGCCCGCTGGCGAGGATCAGCATCACGGCGAGCCACACCCAAGGGAAGAATCGGGCAAACACCGCCGCCCACAGCGGCAGGCGCTGGGGCGGCTGCAGTTGCCGGGCCGCCACCGGGCGCAGGCACATGTAGGCGAAGAACATGCCGCCCACCCACAGGACGACGCTGGCCAGATGCAGGAACAGCAGAAGTGGTTTCATGATTTTTCCTCCGGGATCGTCATGCTGCGCACCGGTTCGAAACTGCGCCGGTACAGGCCGTTGGGCCCGTAACGCCGCAAGGCTTCCAGATGGGCGGGAGTGGCATAGCCCTTGTGCCGGGCAAAGCCATAGTGGGGATAGAGGGCATCCAGGCGCAGCATTTCCGCATCGCGCGCAGTCTTCGCCAGGATGGAGGCGGCGGAGATCGCCTTGACCGAGGCGTCACCGCCGACGACCGCACGCACGGGAAAGGTGAGCGTGGGGCACTGGTTGCCATCCACCAGCACCTCATGGGGCGCCCGGGCCAGCCCCTCCACCGCCCGGCGCATGGCCAGAAGAGTGGCCTGCAGTATGTTGACGGCATCGATCTCCTCGACCGTGGCGAATGCCACGGACCAGGCGAGCGCCCGTTCGCGAATCTGCTCGGACAACTCCACGCGCGCTTTCTCGCTGAGCTTCTTGGAATCCGCCAGCCCCTTGATGGGCTTCCGGGGATCCAGTATGACCGCGGCCGCGTATACCGGCCCCGCCAGGGGGCCTCTCCCCGCCTCGTCCACGCCGCAGATCAGGCAGTCTGGGGCGCGGGCTTCCAACGCGCTTCTCCCGTGAGATAGGGCACTATGGCTGCGGCCGCGCGCTCCGCAGTGTTCTGGCGCAACTGCTCGTGCATCGAGGTGAACAATTGCTCCATGCGGGCGCAGGTCTCCTTGTCCTCGGCCAGGTTGGCCAGCGCCTGGGCCAGGTTGGAGGGCGTGGCCTCGTCCTGCAGCAGTTCCGGCACGACGAAGCGGCCGGCCAGGATGTTGGGCAGGCCCACGTAGGGCAGGTAGCGCCGCGGCCACATGATGCGATAGGTCCACGGCGACATGCGATAAGTGATGACCATGGGCCGTTTGAGCAGCGCCGCCTCCAGCGTCGCCGTGCCGCTGGCCACGAGCACGATGTCGGCCGCCGCCATGGCATCGTGGGAGTGGCCGAACAACAGCGTCAGGGGCAGGTCCCGGGCGTTGCGGCGGTGGACGGCGGTCTCGAACATCTGGCGCGTCTCGCGCGTGGCCAGCGGCACGAGAAAGTGCGCCCGGGGATAACGTTCGTGCAGCAGCCGTGCCGTCTCGACGAACAACTCGCCCATGTACTCCACTTCCGACTGGCGGCTGCCCGGCAGCAGGGCGAAGACCAGTTGGTCGCCGGGCAGGTTGAGGCACTCGCGCGCGGCGGCGCGGTCCACTGCCAGCGGAAACAGGTCGGCCAGGGGATGGCCTACATAGGTCACCGGAATGCCCTGCTTCTCGTAGAGCGCCGGCTCGAAGGGAAACAGCACCAGCATATGGGACACGGAACGGGCAATGCTCTCGATGCGGCCGCCGCGCCAGGCCCATATGGAAGGGCTGACGTAGTGGATGGCGGGAATGCCGCGGGATTTGAGGTGCCGTTCCA
>DYIB01000118.1 GCA_020723855.1 Uliginosibacterium gangwonense | reverse complement strand
AGGGAGGACAGGAGGGATTTCAAACGGCGTCACGATATTTTGTAATTCTCAATAAGCCACACGAAGTGGGAGTGCAAATACCACGTCGTCTTCATTCCGAAGTGTCGAAGACGAACGCTGTACGCAGAGTTGCGTCCGCACTTGGGCGAGGTGTCTCGAAGGCTGGCGATGCAGAAGGAAAGCCGGATCGAAGAAGGGCACCTGATGCCGGACCATGTGCACATGATGATTGCGATTCCGCCGAAGTACGCTGTGTCACAGGTGTGGTGGGTTACATCAAGGGCAAGAGCGCGATTCGTCTGGCACGGGTGTACGGAGAGCGGAAGCGCAACTCTATTTTGGATTGACACCGATGAGAACCTGTTTTTGTTCGTCACGGCGCCGCAGCCGCGGTCGACAAGGCATCCGCCATGCCGATAGGCTTCTCCCTCGCCCTCCGCCGACCCCGCGTAGCGGGCGAAGGGCGCTCCAAGAGGTTTCCTTTTACCCCCCCGCGATCATCGGGAACACCGCCACCCGGTCGCCGTTCCTGACCGGCACGTTATGCTCGCCCGACAGGTGCATTTCGCCGTTGAGCGCGACATTCAGGTTGCGGTCCGCCAGGCGCTGCGCCGCTTCCGGTAGGCGCCGGGTCAAGGCCTCGCGTAGCTCCGCCACGGTGGCCACCGGTTCGTCGATGACGATCGCGCGCTCCGGCGCGCCGGGCGTATCGGCGGGCAGCTCGACGCGCACCGCGAAGCCGGTGGTGACGCGCGCCAGCTTCTCGTGCCAGTCCGCCGCCGGGATGCCTTCGCCGGTGAGGCCTGTGAGGGCATAGAAACGCGTCTTCAGCCGTTCGAATTCTGCCCGGTCCACCCGCTCGCCCTTGAAGGGGCCGAAGGTATTGCCTTCCTCGAACCAGCGCGGTGGCAGGGTGTCGTCGCGGCCGCGCAGCCCGAGGCGGAAGTTGAGCAGGCGCTCCAGGCCCGTGATGTTGCGGCCGATGCGCTCCATTTCCTGCGCGCCGAAGGCAATGCCGGTCAGGGCACTCACCTGCGCGGCGAAGTCCTCCATGTCCGGCAGGGTGGGGGAGTTGAACAGCTTGGTGTCGAAGCGGCACATGCCGACGGAATCACCCACGGCGAAGGTGTCCTCGCACTTGCGCACGGCGTATTCCTTGCCCTGGTAGGAATTGGGCTCGGCCGCCACCACGCCGCCGTACAGCGCCGTCTTGAAGGCCGGGTCGTCGTTGATGCGCGCGTTGATCTCCAGGGTGACGCGGTTGCGCAGGTGGTCCATGCCGCGCGTGGCCACCGCCAGCCCCAGGGCGAAGGCCTTGATGATGCGAGCGTCATGCGGGTCCGACTGGAACAGGCCCTTCACAGCCATGCGGTAGCGCAGGGCCTCGGGCGGGTAGTGACCCAGGTCCACGGCGCGCGCCGAGTCGGCGATGACGTTGCCGAAGCCTTCGCGCCGGGCGGTCATGAACAGCAGCTTCTCGATGACCTCGTAGTTGCCCCAGGACAGGTCGAGGCCGCCGGTGTGCTCCCGGGTGATGATGCCGCGCTGGTAAAGCTCCATGGCCCAGGCGAGTGCCGCGCCGGTGGAGGCGGAATCCAGCCCCAGGTCGTTGAGGATGTTGTTCAGGCGCAGCACCTGCTCCGGCTCCTTGATGCCGATGTTGGGGCCGAACTTGCCCACCGTCACGTATTCGGGGCCGTCGCCCTTGTCGTAGCGGTCGAACACGCCGTCGTTGCGGATGCCGTTGTAGGCACGGCGCTTGCCGTGCTCCAGCTCGGCCTGGGCCTTGTCGTAGGAGGCATTGCCCTTGAGCCCCTTGAGGGCGCCGGCGCCCCAGCCGCCCTTGCCCTCGGGCGTCATGTCGTTCTGGTTGCGGCAATGCACGGGGCACTTGAAGCAGCCGTCCATGCCCGGGCGGTAAGGATCGAAGTTGTCCGCGTCCAGGCTGTCCACCCAGGCGGTCTCCTGGTTGTTCTTGGTGCCCAGGGCCCCCAGCACGCGGCTGGGCTTGTAGAGGAAGGGCGTGCCCACGGTCTTGAGGGCGTTCTTGATGACGGAGGTCGAGGTAATCTTCTTGCCGATGACCTTGTTGTGGGCCTTGAAGGGGGCGGGCAGCGGGTCTTCCGGCGGCTTGCCGTGCACCATGATGGCCTTGAGGCGCAGCGAGCCCATCTTGGCGCCGGCGCCGCCGCGCGCCCAGATGGACTTGATGCCGCCCATGATGCCGGCGCAGCGCACCAGGTTCTCGCCGGCGCTGGTGATGCGGGCGAGCGCCATGTCCTTGCGCTCGCTGCAGGCGAAGTCGCGCTCGATGGCGGCGGCGGTGTCCAGGTTGTTCAGCCCGGCGTAGGGCGTGGCGTCGTGGAAGGTGATCTCCTCCCGGGCGATGCGCAGCAGCGTGAGAAGCGGCGCGCGGCCGTAGAGCACCAGGTGGTCGTAGCCGTGGCGCTTGAAGAAGGCCGGGAAGTAGTCGCCGGCGTTGGTGTCCAGGATGGCGTAGGAGTCCGGCGACTTGCCGGTGAAATTGCCGCGGGTGGCGGAGGGCACGTGGCTGGTGAGCACGCCGGCGCCGAAGATCAGGGGCACTTCCGGGTCGAGGGCGTCCCTGTCTTCCTCCAGCAGGTTGTACAGCAGCCACATGTTGGCGCCGCGCCCGCCGAGGAAATGGGCCAGCACGTCCGCCGGCAGGTACTTGCGGCGCACCGCCTGCCGTTCCAGGTCTACGAACAGGGTCGCGCCCTGGGTCCGGTACTGCGGCGCGTCATGGAGCCGGGCGCACAGCCGCTCGACGCGGTCACGGATGCTCATGAGTGCCTCCTCCTTGGAGCGTGGTATCCTGCAACATACAAAAAGCTGTTTGAAAACAATTTGACGCAGGTCAAACTGATTGATAACAAATAGTTTGACTTCAAACTAATAATAACCCAACATAAAGACAGATTCCAATCCTTTTTGTGAGGGATTTGTCCTATGACCGCTTTTGACGGGGTGAGCGAGTCGGCGCAAGGCGAGGCCGGCTCGGATTGCGGCCGTGCTCGGGCCGCGCAGGCGCTGTCGCGCATACGGCGCGTGGAGGAGCTGGAGAGCGTCGTCATCCGCTTCGCCGGCGACTCGGGCGACGGCATGCAGCTCACCGGCGCCGAGTTTTCCAAGTCGGTGGCCAAGGCCGGACACGACTTCGCCACCCATCCGGATTTCCCCTCGGAGATCCGCGCACCCTCCGGCACCCTGTTCGGCGTTTCCGGCTACCAGATCCAGTATTCGTCGCGGCCGGTCTTTACTTCGGGCGACGCGCCCGACGTGCTGGTGGCCATGAATCCGGCGGCGCTGAAGGTCAATCTGGCCGACCTCAAGCCGGGCGGCATGATCATCGCCAATACCGGGGCCTTCACCGAGAGCAACCTGCACAAGGCCGGTTATGCCTCCAACCCGCTGGAAGACGGCAGCCTGGAGCGCTACCGTCTCTATCGCATCGACATCGGCGGGCTGACGGCCGTGGCGCTGCGCGACAGCGGCCTGTCGAAGAAGGAGGTGGGGCGCTGCAAGAACTATTTCGCCCTGGGGCTGATGCTGTGGCTCTACAGCCGCCCGCTGGAGAAGGAGGTCGACGACATCCGCCGCAAGTTCGCGCACAAGCCCGAGATAGCGGAGGCCAACGTGACGGCCCTGCGCGCCGGCTATGCCTACGCCGACGCCACCGAAATGTTCCCCGCCGCCTACCAGGTGCGCAAGGCCGACGTCCGGCCGGGCAAGTACCGCAGTGTCACCGGCAATCAGGCACTGGCGCTGGCAGCCGTGGCCGCGTCCGAGCTGTCTGGACTCAAGCTGTTCCTCGGCTCCTATCCCATCACGCCCGCCTCGGACATCCTGCACGAGCTGGCGGCGCTCAAGCACTTCAACGTCACCACCTTCCAGGCGGAGGACGAGATCGCCGGCATCTGCTCGGCCATCGGCGCCGCCTACGGCGGCGTCCTGGGGCTGACCACCACCTCCGGCCCGGGCATGGCGCTCAAGACCGAGGCGCTCGGCCTGGCGGTGATGCTGGAGCTGCCCCTGGTGGTGGTGAACGTGCAGCGCGGCGGCCCCTCCACCGGCCTGCCCACCAAGGTCGAGCAGTCGGATCTGCTGCAGGCGGTGTATGGCCGCAACGGCGAATGCCCCGTGGCGGTGCTGGCGGCCAATTCGCCGGCCGACTGCTTCGATGCCACCCTGGAAGCCTTCCGCATCGCGGTGAAGTACATGACGCCGGTGATCCTGCTGTCCGACGGCGGCATCGCCAATGCCACCGAGCCCTGGCTCATTCCGGATGTGGCGAGCCTGCCCAAGGTCGAGGTGAAGTTCCGCACCGAGCCGGAGGGCTACAAGGTCTATGCCCGCGACGACAACCTGGCGCGCGCCTGGGTGCGGCCAGGCACGCCGCGCATGGAGCACCGGGTGGGGGGGCTGGAGAAGGACTTCCTCACCGGTAACGTGTCCCACGATCCGGTCAATCACCAGCGCATGGTGGAGATCCGCGCCGCAAAGGTGGCGCGCATCGCCCGGGACATCCCGCCCACCGTCATAGAAGGCGACGCGGATGCCGAGCTGCTGGTGCTGGGCTGGGGCAGCACCTACGGCGCCATCGCCCAGGCACGCGAGTTCGCGCGCCAGCAGGGCAAGAAGGTGGCCCAGGTGCATCTGCGCCACCTCAACCCGTTCCCGCCGGATCTCGGCGAAGTGCTGGGGCGCTACCGGCGCATCCTGGTGCCGGAGATGAACCTGGGGCAGTTGTCCCGACTGGTGCGCAGCCGCTACCTGGTGGCGCCCGTCGAGCTGCACAAGGTGCAGGGCAAGCCGTTCAAGGTGTCCGAGATTTACGACAAGATCGTGGAGCTGTGCTGATGAATGCGCTGACCAAGAAAGACTTCGAATCGAACCAGGACGTGCGCTGGTGCCCCGGCTGCGGCGACTACGCCATCCTGGCCCAGATCCAGAAGGTGCTGCCCACCCTGGGCATTCCCCGGGAGGACTTCGCCTTCATCTCGGGCATCGGTTGCTCCAGCCGCTTTCCCTACTACATGGAAACCTATGGCATGCACAGCATCCATGGGCGCGCGCCGGCCATTGCCACGGGGCTCAAGGTGTCGCGGCCGGAGCTGTCGGTCTGGGTGGTGACGGGCGACGGCGATGCGCTCGCCATCGGCGGCAACCACTTCATCCATGCCATGCGCCGCAACATCGGCCTGAAGATCATCCTGCTCAACAACCGCATCTACGGCCTGACCAAGGGACAGTATTCGCCCACCTCGGAATTCGGCAAGAAGACCAAAACCACGCCCCTGGGCTCCATCGACCGCCCCTTCAGCCCCGTGTCCCTGGCTCTGGGCGCCGGCGCCACTTTCGTGGCCCGCTCGGTGGACGTGGAGCAGGAGCACTTGAACGGCGTGCTCAGGCGCGCTGCCGAGCACAAGGGCACGGCCTTCGTCGAGATCTTCCAGAACTGCAACATCTTCAACGACGGCGCCTATGGCTTCCTCACGGACAAGAACGTCAAGGCCGAAACGCGCGTCCTGCTGGAGCATGGCAAGCCGCTGCTGTTCGGTAAGGACCGCAACAAGGGCCTGCGCCTGCGCGGCCTAAAGCCGGAGGTGGTCACCGTCGGCGAGAACGGCGTGACCGAGGCCGATCTGCTGGTGCACGACGAACGCGATCCCCACGGCGTCGTGAGTTATCTGTTGACCCAGCTTGACCGGCCCGACTTCCCCGTGCCCCTGGGTGTGTTCCGCTGCGTCGATGCGCCCAGCTACGAGGAACTGAACGCGGACCTGGAACAGGCGGCGCGCGCCGCCAAGGGCAGGGGGGAACTGGCCAAGCTGCTCAATTCGGGCGAGACCTGGGTTATCACTTGACGAGGAACGGAAATGGCTCTAGTTATTACGGAAGACTGTATCAACTGCGACGTGTGCGAAGCCGAGTGCCCCAACAACGCCATCTCCCAGGACGATGAAACCTATGTCATCGACCCGGAGCGGTGCACCGAGTGCGTGGGGCACTTCGACGAGTCCCAGTGCGTCAAGGTCTGTCCGGTGGATTGCATCGTGCCCGACCCCGAGCACGCGGAAACGCAAGATCAGTTGATGGACAAGTTCGTGCGGTTGACTGCGACCGCATAAACTGGCATGGAGATGGGGCTTTAGCCCGGCTCAAGCGTCGATCTCGGACTGAAGTCTGACCTTCTGGCGAGGGGGCGTAGGCCGCAGTGCCTGCGCCCCTCGCCATCCTACTTCTTCCTTTTGTCGATCACCCGCTTCGCCTTGCCCACGGAGCGCTCGATGCTGCCCGGCGCCACCACCCGCACCTGGGCGCTGATGCCGATGTAGGACTTGATGTGGTGCTGCAGCTCGGCGGCGGCGCGGGCACGCGCCGCCTCGTCGGCCTGGGCGAACTCGGGCTTCGGTTCCACCAGCACTTCCAGGCGGTCCAGGTGCTGCTCGCGGGAGACTTCCAGCACGTAGTGGGGGGCGAGCTGGGCGTGCTTGAGGATCAACTCCTCGATCTGGGTGGGGAAGACGTTCACGCCGCGGATGATCAGCATGTCGTCGGAGCGCCCGCAGATCTTGTCCAGTCGCCGCATCATGGGCCGCGCCGTGCCCGGCAGCAGGCGCGTGAGATCGCGCGTGCGGTAGCGGATCACCGGCAGGGCCTCCTTGCTCAGGGTGGTGAACACCAGCTCCCCCAGCTCGCCGTCGGGCAGCACTTCGCCGGTGACCGGGTCGATGATCTCCGGGTAGAAGTGGTCCTCCCAGATGTGGGGGCCGTCCTTGGTGTCGATGCACTCGACGGCCACGCCCGGCCCCAACACTTCCGACAGGCCGTACACGTCGATGGCATCCATGCGGAAGCGCGTTTCGATCTCGCGCCGCATCTCGTTGGTCCACGGCTCGGCGCCGAACAGGCCGATGCGCAGCGACGTCTGGGCCGGGTCCAGGCCCTGGCGCTCGAACTCCTCGGCCAGGGCCAGCATGTAGGAGGGCGTGGCACAGATGATGTCGGGCTTGAAGTCCATGATGAGCTGGACCTGCTTCTCGCTGTTGCCGCCGGACATGGGTACCACGGCACAGCCCAGGCGCTCGGCGCCGTAGTGCATGCCTAAGCCGCCGGTGAACAGGCCGTAGCCGTAGGCGTTATGCACCATGTCGGAGGCGCGGCCGCCGGCGGCGTAGATGGAGCGCGCCATGACATCCGACCACATGTCGATGTCGTTCCTGGTGTAGCCGACCACGGTCGGTCTGCCGGTGGTGCCGCTGGAGGCATGGATGCGCACCACCTTGTTCATGGGCACGGCGAACATGCCGAAGGGGTAGGTCTCACGCAGGTCCTGCTTGGTGGTGAACGGGAACTTGGCCAGGTCGGCCAGCTCCCTGAAGTCCTGCGGGTGCACCCCCGCCGCCTCGCACTTCCTGCGGTAGTGGGCGACGTTGTCGTAGGCGTGGGCGATGGACCATTTCATGCGCTGCAGCTGCAGCGCCTGGACCTGATCGCGGCTGGCGATCTCGATGGGGTCGTACTCCCCCCGGAACGAGGCGGTGAAGCCCATTTTGTTTCTCCTCCTTGGCGCTAATAGATGGTGCCTCTCCTCAAACTCGCATCCTAGGTAGGACTTTTCCGGACTTGCTTGATTTAAATCAAATGGAGGCAAAACGGGATGGTTCTAAAATGATACAAAAATTGTACAAAAAATATAAAAAATGAATCATAGTAATACGCGCCAGTCGCTCGGCAGTGGTCATAAATCCGAACAGTGGCGCGATGTTATTGAACTCTAGTGCAAACACGAGGAGGGCGGGATGAAGACCATTCAATTGGGCGCCAGCACGATGCGCCGTATCACGATAGACAAGCCGCGCACCATCGATTTCCTGGGCGAGGAATTGCGCGTGTACGCCACGCCGGAACTGGTGCGCGACATCGAGATCGCCTGCCGCGACTTTCTGCTGGGCTTCACCGACGCCGGCGAGGACTCGGTGGGCACCGGCATCGCCATCAGCCACAGCGGCGCCACCCTGGTGGGCATGAACGTGGACATCACGGTTACCGTGACGGCGGTCGAGGGTCGCAAGGTGAGTTTCTCCGTGGTGGCCCGCGATGACGCGGAGGAAATCAGCCGCGGCGAGCACGGCCGTTTCGTGGTCGAGGTGGAGAAGCTGCGCGCGCGCGTGGCCGCCAAGGCGGCGAAGGCGCGGTAATGTGGGTCGTGGGTCGGGCTTAGCCCGACTCACACGCCTACAAGGAATCCCCAATGGCCAAGAGCGTTTCCAAGGTCCCCCAATATTGCTACCAGTGCGTCGCGGGGCCGGACCTGCTGACCGTCAAGGTCGAGGACGGCGTCGCCACCGAGGTGGAGCCCAACTTCCGCGCCGCGGAAATCCACCCGGGCGGCGGCAAGTGCTGCGTCAAGGCCTACGGCCTGGTGCAGAAGACCTATAACCCCAACCGCCTGCTGCAGCCCATGAAGCGCACCAATCCGCTCAAGGGCCGGGAACACGATCCGGGCTTCGTGCCCATCTCCTGGGACGAGGCGCTGGACATCGTCGCCGCCAAGCTCAACGAGGTGCGCGCCAAGGGGCTCACGGACGAGGAGGGCTTCCCGCGGGTGGCGGCCACCTTCGGTGGCGGCGGCACGCCCACTTACTACATGGGCACTTTCCCGGCCTTCCTGTCCGCCTGGGGTCCGGTGGACTTCAGCTTCGGCAGCGGCCAGGGCGTGAAGTGCTACCACTCGGAGCACCTCTACGGCGAGCTGTGGCACCGCGCCTTCACCGTGTGTCCCGACACGCCCAATACCCGCTACGTGCTGTCCTTCGGCGCCAACGTGGAGGCCTCGGGGGGCGTGGTCGGCACCTGGCGTCACGGCCAGGCGCGGGCGCGCGGCATCAAGCGCGTGCAGATCGAGCCCCATCTGTCGGTGACCGGCGCCTGTTCGGCCGAATGGGTGCCGATCAAGCCCAAGACCGACGCGGCCTTCCTGTTCGGCCTGATCCACGTGCTGCTGCACGAAAAGCCGCGCGCAGCACTGGACCTGCACTTCCTCAAGCATCACACCGGCTCGCCCTACCTGGTAGGGCCCAACGGCTACTATCTGCGCGACCCGGCCACGCGCCGGCCGCTGCTGTGGGATGTGGCCC
>DYIB01000117.1 GCA_020723855.1 Uliginosibacterium gangwonense | reverse complement strand
AAAGTGCTCGGGACGCGGATCGAGCCGTGATCCGGCGACGGAGTCCGCGAGGCCGAGGGCTCCGTATCCTGTATTCATCGTGCTTGCGTGCGCGCGCGCGGCAAGCGTAGACTGGCTACGTTCGGTGCGCGGAGCGCTACCAGAAGGAGCGAAGCAGCATGTGTCAATTATTCGCAAAAACCGACCCGATCTTGTACGAGTCGCGTACGCGCACGATCCGAATCCGCGGTGTCCTCACCAGCATCCGATTGGAGAACCTGGTATGGGACGTGTTAGCGGAAATGGCCGCGGCCGAGGGGCGCATGACCAACAACCTGATCTCGATGCTCTATGACGAAATACTGCAATACCGCGGCGAAGTCCCCAATTTCGCCTCTTTTCTGCGTGTGACCTGCATCCGCTACCTGCAACTGGCGCAGAATCAGCCGGCGGGCAAGGCTATGGCTTGCACCATCCCCAACGTCGTACCGATCGCGGCGCGAAACTGAACCCCGCTGCGCATCGCGCAGCGACATCATCCGACCTTCAAGGAAACGCGATGGCAAAAATGATCCACACGATGATCCGCGTACTGGATCTGGAGAAATCGATCAAGTTCTATGCCGACGCGCTTGGTCTGCACGAGTCGCACCGGCTGGACTTCCCTGACTTCGCGCTCGTCTACCTGCGCAATCCGGAAAACGATGTCGAACTCGAGCTCACGCTGAACAAGGGACGGACCGAGGCGTACACGCACGGCACCGGATACGGACATGTCGGCGTCGTCGTCGACGACGTCGCGGCGACCCACGAGAAGCTGGCGGCGGCTGGTTATGCGCCGACGCCAGTCAGGGAATTCAAGCGCGGCGACGAGCTGCTCGCGCGGTTCTTCTTCATCCAGGATCCGGACGGTTACAAGATCGAAATCCTGGAGCGGCACGGCCATTACCAGTAGATCGCGCCTCCCTCCTGAAACGGCTGACCCCTCGCGCCCGGCCGGCCTTGGGCGATAATGTCGGCAAGACCGGCTTTACCGAGGACAACAGGATTGGCGACAAGCAACAGCGCACCGCCGCTGCGCGCCCATCCCAAGGGGCTCAGCGTCGATCCCCAGGCGCTGGCCCAGGTGCAGGCCCTGCTGGGCGATGCCCCGCGGCGGCGCGACCTGCTCATCGAGTTCCTGCATCGCATCCAGGATCATTATGGCTGCCTGGCGGCGGCGCACCTCAACGCCCTCGGCGCCGAGCTGAAAATGGCGCCGGCGGAGGTGTACGAGGTCGCCACCTTCTACCATCACTTCGACGTGGTGAAGGAAGGGCAGCCAGCGCCCCCGGCCGTGACGGTGCGCGTGTGCGATTCCCTGTCCTGCGAGCTGGCCGGCGCCCAGGCACTGCTCGAGCGCCTGGGCGCGATCTTGGGCGACGAGGTGCGCGTGCTGCGGGCGCCCTGCGTGGGCCGCTGCCACGGCGCGCCGGTGGCCGTGGTGGGGCGCAATCCGGTAGAGCACGCGACCCCGGAGAAGGTGCAGGCGGCGCTGGCGGCGGGGTGGACCGAGGCAACCGTTGCGCCCTACGCCGACTACGACGCCTACCGGGCGGCGGGAGGCTATCAGTTGCTGCGCCAGTGCGCCCAGGGCGGGCGCGAGCCCGAGGCGGTGATCGCCGAGCTGGAGCATTCGGGCCTGCGCGGCCTGGGCGGTGCCGGCTTTCCCGCCGGGCGCAAATGGCGCATCGTGCGGGCGCAGGCGGCGCCGCGCCTCATGGCGGTCAACATCGACGAGGGCGAGCCCGGCACCTTCAAGGATCGCCATTACCTGGAGCGCGATCCCCACCGTTTCCTGGAAGGCATGCTGATCGCCGCCTGGGCGGTGGGCATCGCCGAGATCTACATCTATCTGCGCGACGAATATGCCGCCTGCCGCAAGCTGCTGGGGGCAGAACTGGCGCGGCTGTGGGCCGATCCGCCCTGTGCCCTGCCGGCCATCCATCTGCGCCGCGGCGCCGGCGCCTACATCTGCGGCGAAGAGTCGGCCATGATCGAATCCATCGAGGGCAAGCGCGGCATGCCGCGCCTGCGTCCGCCCTATGTGGCCCAGGTGGGCCTGTTCGGCCGGCCCACCCTGGAGCACAACATGGAGACCCTGTACTGGGTGCGCGACATCCTGGAGCAGGGTGCCGCCGCCTTCGCCGCCCACGGCCGGCGCGGACGCAAGGGTCTGCGCTCCTTTTCGGTGTCGGGCCGGGTGCGCAAGCCGGGCATGTACGTGGCGCCGGCGGGCATCACGGTGCGCGAGCTGATCGACGAGTATTGCGGTGGCATGGAGGAGGGCCACCAGTTCCACGCCTACCTGCCGGGCGGCGCCTCGGGCGGCATCCTGCCGGCCTCCCTGGGCGACCTGCCGCTGGATTTCGACACGCTCAATGCCCACGGCTGCTTCATCGGCTCCGCCGCGGTCATCGTCCTGTCGCAGCAGGACCGGGCGGCGGAGGCGGCGCGCAATGTCATGAAGTTCTTTGCCGACGAATCCTGCGGCCAATGCACCCCCTGCCGCGTCGGCACGGAGAAGATGGTGCAGCTCATGAACGAGGCGCGCTGGGACACGGCGCTGATGGAAGAGCTGTGCGCCGCCATGGCCGACGCTTCCATCTGCGGCCTGGGCCAGGCGGCCCCCAATCCTGTGCGCAGCGTCATCCGCTTTTTCCCCCACGAGATCGCCGGCCATGAGCAGCGATAAGATTTCCTTCACCCTGAACGGGCGCGAAATCAGCGCCCGCGTCGGCGAAACCCTGCTGCAGGCGGCGAGCCGCCACGGCGTGGACATCCCACACTTGTGCTACAAGGAGGGTCTGCGCCCGGACGGCAACTGCCGCGCCTGCGTGGTCGAGATCGAGGGGGAGCGCGTGCTGGCGCCTTCCTGTTGCCGGCACCCGCAGCCCGGCATGCGCGTGTCCTCCGACGGGCCGCGCGCCCGGGCCGCCCAGAAAATGGTCCTGGAGCTGCTGCTGTCCGACGTGCCGCCCCAGCCCCTGACGCTGCATTCGGAGCTGGACGAGTGGGCGCGCCGGCTGGGCGTGGGGGCGCCGCGCTTCAAGCCGCGCGAGCGCCGGGCACCGGATTCCTCCCATCCGGGCATTGCCGTCAATCTGGATGCCTGCATCCAGTGCACCCGCTGCCTGCGCGCCTGCCGCGAGGAGCAGGCCAACGACGTGATCGGCTACGCCCACCGGGGCGGCCATGCCAGGATCGTGTTCGACTTCGACGACCCCATGGGCAATAGCACCTGCGTGGGCTGCGGCGAGTGCGTTCAGGCATGTCCCACGGGGGCGCTGGCGCCGGCCGGGGGCGCGGCCATGGTGGCCGCCGATCGCACCGTGGACTCCCTGTGCCCCTTCTGCGGCGTGGGCTGCCAGGTGACGCTGCACGTCAAGGACGAGCGCATCCTGCGGGTCGAGGGCCGCGATGGGCCGGCCAATTCCGGGCGCCTGTGCGTCAAGGGGCGTTACGGCTTCGACTACGTGCATCACCGCCAGCGCCTGACGCGGCCCCTGGTGCGCCGCCCCGACGCGCCCAAGTCCGCGGAGTTCACCATGGACCCGGACGACGTCTCGGCGGTGTTCCGCGAAGCGAGCTGGGAAGAAGCCCTACGGCTCGCGGCGGGCAGACTGAGGCAGATCCGTGACCGCCACGGCGCCAAGGCCCTGGCGGGCTTCGGCTCGGCCAAGGGCAGCAACGAAGAGGCCTATTTGTTCCAGAAGCTGGTGCGCACCGGCTTCGGAGCCAACAACGTGGATCACTGCACCCGGCTGTGCCATGCCTCGTCCGTGGCGGCGCTGCTGGAAGGCATCGGCTCCGGCGCCGTATCCAACCCAGTGCGCGACGTGGATCATGCCGAAGTCATTTTCCTGATCGGCTCCAACACCACGGTCAACCACCCGGTGGCCGCCACCTGGATCAAGAACGCGGCGCGCCGCGGCGCCAAGCTCATCGTCGCCGACCCGCGGCGCACGGAAATCGCCCGCTTCGCCAGCCATTACCTGCAGTTCCGCCCGGGCAGCGACGTGGCCCTGCTCAACACCATGATGCACGTCATCGTCGCCGAGGGCCTGACCGACGAAGACTTCATCGCCCGGCGCACCACGGGCTTCGACGAGCTGTGCGCCCATCTCGCGGGCTACAGCCCGGAGGCCATGGCACCCGTGTGCGGCATCGCCGCCGACACCATCCGCCAGGTGGCGCGGCTCTATGCCACCTCCAGGGGCTCGATGATCCTGTGGGGCATGGGCATCTCCCAGCATGTGCATGGCACGGACAACGCCCGCTGCCTGATCGCCCTGGCCCTCATGACCGGCCAGATCGGACGCCCGGGCACGGGCCTGCATCCCCTGCGCGGGCAGAACAACGTGCAGGGCGCCTCGGATTCGGGCCTGATCCCCATGGTGTTCCCCGACTACCAGCGGGTGGACGACCCGCAGGCGCGGGCGCGCTTCGAAGCCCTGTGGGGCACGGCCCTCGATCCCCAGCCCGGCCTCACCGTGGTGGAGATCGTGGATGCCGCCCTGACGGGGAGAATCCGCGGCATGTACATCATGGGCGAGAACCCGGCCATGTCCGATCCGGACCTGGCCCATGCGCGCGCCGCCCTGGCGCGCCTCGACTGGCTGGTGGTGCAGGACATCTTCCTCACCGAGACGGCCTATCTCGCCGACGTGGTGCTGCCGGCATCCGCCTTCCCGGAGAAGACCGGCACCTTCACCAACACCGACCGCCTGGTGCAGCTCGGCCGCCAGGCCCTCACGCCGCCTGGCGAAGCGCGCCAGGACTGGGAGATCATCCAGGACATGGCGTGCGGCCTGGGGCTGGACTGGCGCTACCGGGAGGTGGCCGAGGTGTTCGAGGAGATGCGCCGCGCCATGCCCTCCATTGCCGGCATCACCTGGGAGCGGTTGCAGCGCGAGCACGCCGTCACCTACCCCTGCCTGCGCGAAGGCGATCCGGGCGAGCCCGTGGTGTTCACCGAGACCTTCCCGACCGCCACGGGGCGGGCGCGCTTCGTGCCGGCGGCCATCCTGCCGCCGGCCGAGCAGCCCGACGCGGACTACCCCCTGGTGCTGATCACCGGACGGCAACTGGAGCACTGGCACACAGGCGCCATGACGCGGCGCTCGCGCGTGCTGGATGCCATCGAGCCCTATCCGGTAGCCTCGCTCCATCCGGCCGATTTGGCAGCCTTGGGCGTTGCCGCCGGCGATCCTCTCACCGTCGAGTCGCGGCGCGGCAGCATCACCCTGTTCGCGCGCGCCGACGACGGCACTCCGCGCGGCGGCGTGTTCATTCCCTTCTGCTATTACGAGGCGGCGGCCAATCTGCTCACCAACCCCGCCCTGGACCCCTTCGGCAAGATCCCCGAGTTCAAGTATTGCGCGGTGAGGGTGCGGCCGGGCGGGACGGTGGCCGCGGCCACCAGTTACGGCGGCGGCAAATTGGCGAGGACGGCGTGATCCCAGAACGTAGACGGCCTGCACCAGCGGTGCCGGCAGCCAGGGGAGGGAACTGCAGATGGAGGAATCGTGAACAAGACCCTGAACATCGTCGGCTGCGGGCGTGTAGGGAAGGTGCTGGGCTGCCTGTTCGCGTCGAAAGGGGTTTTTGCCCTCCAGGATGTGCTCAACCGCTCCCGCGCCAGCGCCGAATCGGCGGTGGCGTTTCTCGGCGCAGGCCGCGCCGTGGGCGGCTACGGTGAATTGCGGCCGGCCGACATCTGCATGCTGGCCGTGCCCGACGACCAGATCCTGCCCTGCTGCGCGCAGTTGGCCCGCCATGGCCTGCTGACCGCCGCCCCGGTGGTATTCCATTGCAGCGGGGCGCGCGCTGCGGCCGACATGGCCGCGGCCCTGGGCGCGGGGGTGCCGGTGGCCAGCGTGCACCCGGTGCGCAGCTTTGCCGATCCCCACGCCGTCGCGGCGAGCTTCGACGGCACCTTCTGCAGCATCGAGGGCGACAGCGCCGCCCTGGCCGTGCTGGAACCCGCATTGGCCGCCATCGGCGCCCGGGTGATCCCCGTGGACGGCCGCGCCAAGACCCTCTATCACGCCGCGGCGGTGTTCGCCTGCAACTATGTGGTTACCCTGCTCGACATCGCGCTCCAAGCCTACCGTGCCGCCGGCGTCCCGGAAGCGACCGCCCGCGAGCTGATGGAGCCCCTGGTCAGGGAAAACGTGGATAACATTTTTCACCTGGGACCGGCCCGGGCCCTGACCGGGCCCATCGCCCGGGGGGATCTCGCCACCGTGACCCGGCAGCAGGCGGCGGTGGAAGCGTGGCAGGCCCGTTACGGCGAGGTGTACCGGGCCCTGGCGGAAGCCACCAAGGATCTCGCCGGGCGCCGCGATCTCGAGCCGCGAGGCTGAACGCAGTCTCCACCCGGTGTTATCGCGGTTCGTGCGCGCGGATCGAATCCCGCTGGTCAAGGTCTACAAAGCGGCTGCCGAGGCGGCAATTATAAAAAACGATAAAATACATAATATTATGATTAATTTCTGATAAATTGCATTATAAATGGACGGGACTAAAACATGAGGGTATTCGAACTGCGGGACGACTGGTCCATCGACAATCTGCACTTGGGCGAACGACCAGTTCCCAGGCCCGGAGCGGGGGAAGTGCTGTTGCGCATGAGGGCGGCTTCCCTCAACTACCGCGATCTGGTGGTACTCCAGCGCGGCTATGGCGCGCTGACCGGCAGCCTGCCCCTTGTTCCCGTCTCGGACGGCGTGGGAGAAGTGGTGGAGGTCGGCCCCGGCGTCACCCGGGTGGCCCTGGGCGACCGGGTATGTCCCATGTTCATGCCCGGGTGGCTCGGCGGCGCGCCCAGCGCCGCCCGCCTCACCCGCACCCTGGGCGGGCCGCTGGACGGCGTCATGGCCGAATTCATGGCGATGCCGGAGCAGAGCGTGGCGCACGTACCGGCCCACCTGAGCGACGAGCAGGCGGCAACCCTGCCTTGCGCCGCGCTCACCGCCTGGAGCGCCCTCGTCACCTGCGGCGCGGTCAAACCGGGCGACAGGGTGTTGATCCAGGGCACCGGCGGCGTGTCGCTTTTCGCCCTGCAATTTGCCAAGCTGCTGGGGGCTTACGTCATCATACTGTCGGGCAGCGACGCCAAGCTGGAACGGGCATTGGCCCTGGGTGCCGACGACGGCCTGAACTACCGGACGACGCCGGAATGGGGCAAAGCGGTACGGGAGCGGGCAGGGGGCGATGGCGTGGACCATGTGGTGGAAGTCGGGGGCGAACAGACCCTCGCCCAGTCCCTGCGCGCCGTGCGCGTGGGCGGGACCATCAGCCTGATCGGCGTCCTGTCCGGCGGCAACCTCAACCTCAAGCTCGGCCCTGTGGTCACGCGCCAGGTCCGGCTCCAGGGTATCACCGTGGGCAGCCGCGACGGCTTCGAGGCCATGGCCCGCGCCATCGGCCAGCACCGGCTGGAACCGGTGATCGATCGGGTTTTCCCTTTCGAGGCCCTGCGCGAAGCGCTGGACTATCTTGCCAGCGGCGCCCATTTCGGCAAGATCTGCCTGCGCCATCCCTCCCAAGAGGAGATCTAAAGGACGGCGGCCATCAGCGCTTGTCGAGCAACGGCCGCCAGTCCAAGGGCAGGGGTCCGGCCTTGCGCAGCATCCGCACCATGCACACCGCCGCTTCGCGCCCCTGGTAGTAGCCCGGCAGGACGCCGGCTTCGGCAAAACCCATCGCCCGGTAGAAAACGCGGGCAGCCCGGTTGTCCGCGCGCAGCTCGAGGTGGATGGAGGCAATCCCGGCGGTGAGGGCGGAGGCCACCAGCCATTCCATCATGCGCCGGCCGATGCCCTGGCGCCGGCGCGTCGCGCGCACGGCGAACAGGACGAGATGGGCCCGCTCGTCGCCGAAGGTCATGATGGCGAAGCCCGCCGGCCCGCCCCGGTCGCAGGCCAGCAGCACGGAGGTATCCGGGTCTTCGATCAGGCGGCAGATGCGCCGCGGCTGGTACTGCCAGCCCAGTCCGGCTTCGATCAGGTCGCGCGACATGACGGCGATCGCAGGCGCATCCTGCGTCCGTGCCAATCGAAGGGTGACGGTCATGGCAGGGTCCAGGCGGCCGGTCAGCGCCAGCCCATCAGCATGCCAAGCGACATCGTGAGGACCACCATCAGCCCGATCCACACGCCCACGCCCGCTACGGTGACGGCATTGGCCAGGCGATGGGCGGTTATTTCATCCTCCACCCTGAACAGGGGGCGAACCCCGTGCCTGATGAGCGCCACCGAGCCGACCCAGGCCACCAGGACAACCGCCACGTTGAACCACACGTTGGGGACGAACAGCGCCAGGGAAGACAGCCACAGGGGCGTCGGCGCGATCGCCGCAAGCGTGTAGGTCTCCTCGTACTTCGGGTGGAGATCGAACGATTCCGCCAGTTGCTGGATATAGACGGCCATCAGGCTGACCATGGCGATCTCGGTGATATAGAAAGCGCCGCCCACCAGCAGCAGCTCGCCCGCCGTCAGCGGCGGCTGGACGAGCAGCGTGACCGCGCCCGGATGAACCAGTTGCGCATAGGCATGCATCAAGGGGGGAATCGCCGACATCGGCGCCACGAACAACAAAAGAAGCTTCATCACCGAGGGATGGACGCGGACGATGTCCGGCCAGCCTTCGGTTTCCGACAGGAGCATCCTCGGCAAGCTCATGAATGACATGATTCACCTCCAACGCCAGACCCGGCCCAAACGAATCGGGGGTTATTTTCCTACCATAGTTCCTGGCGGTCGCGCTAGCAATGTCAGAAGGTGTAAGCCGCGCTCACGCCCGCCAGCCAGGTGCGGCCGGGCGCCAGGCGAGCTCGGCGAAGAGCGTGGCTCCCCGGTCGGCCATCTCCGGTATCCAACTGGTGCCGGGTTCCAACCCGATCTTCGGCTTCAATACGCTGGGCCGAGCACAACCGCAGCACGGTGCGACAGTTGTTCGGCAAGATCGGCTACCATGCTATTCTCCGCAAGCCGCCCGCGGCGGTTCTTTTTAGCTTACACGGCGACGGACGCGCTCGCCAGCGCGCAATCTGAGACCTGGAGCAAAGGCGAAGATGACCAGCCCACTCTTCACACCCATCACGCTGCGCAGCCTGACACTGGCCAACCGGGTAGTGATCTCGCCCATGTGCCAGTACAGCGCGGAGGACGGCAACGCCAGCGACTGGCATCTGCAGC
>DYIB01000002.1:44764-66600 GCA_020723855.1 Uliginosibacterium gangwonense | reverse complement strand
AGCCCCAGCGGCGCAAGCTGCTATTGCTCGTCAGCGACGGCGAGCCGGCCGACGTGGACGAGCGCGACCCCCAGTACCTGCGCCACGACACCAAGAAGGCGGTCGAGGAGTTGGCCGGCCGGGGCGTATATACCTTCTGCCTCACCCTCGATCCGAACGCGGACCGTTATGTCGCTCGCATCTTCGGCCCGACGGGATACGCCATCGCAGACCGGGTGGAGCGGCTGCCCGAGCGCCTGCCCGCCCTGTTCGCCGCCCTCACGGACTGACCCCGGCCGCGCCGGCCGTCCCGGCGTGCGGCCGATCCCATCGGCGCCGTTGCGTCGAGTTCGGTCCGGCAGCCCTGACCTTATGCGCATCATAAAAAATCGTGAATGGCGCTTATGGATGAAGACCGTTAAATTTCGCTCACCCGGCCGTTCAGGAAAGCCATTCGAGGAGGAAAACATGTACGAAGGCCGCAAGACGCTCACCCGCTACACCATCGAACAGGAGCATCGCCATCCCCACGCCACCGGCGACTTTTCCGGTCTGCTCAACGCCATCGCCACGGCGGTCAAGATCATCGCCAACCAGGTCAACAAAGGCGCCCTCATCGGCGCCCTGGGGAGCGCCGGCAGCGAGAACGCCCAGGGCGAGGTGCAGAAGAAGCTGGACGTCATCAGCAACGAGGTCATGGTGCGGGAGACCGAGTGGGGCGGGCATCTGGCCGCGATGGCCTCGGAGGAGATGGAAGAGTTTTACCCCATCCCCGCCCAATATGCCCGCGGCAAGTACCTGCTGGTGTTCGATCCCCTGGACGGCTCCGGCAACATCGACATCAACATCTCGGTGGGCAGCATCTTCTCCATCCTGCGCAGCCCCGAGCCGACGCGCCCGCCGCGCCTGGACGACTTCCTGCAGCCGGGCGCCCAGCAGGTGGCGGCCGGCTTCGCCCTCTACGGCCCGTCCACCATGCTGATCCTCACCGCCGGCCACGGGGTGGACGGCTTCACCCTGGACCGGGACATCGGCGCTTTCATCCTCACCCACCCCCAGATGCGCATACCCGAGGACACGCGCGAGTTCGCCATCAACGCCTCCAACTCGCGCTTCTGGGAACCTCCCGTGAAGCGCTACGTGGAGGAATGCCTGGCGGGCAAGACCGGCCCGCGCGACAAGGATTTCAACATGCGCTGGATCGCTTCCCTGGTGGCCGAGACCTTCCGCATCCTCACCCGCGGCGGCGTGTTCATGTATCCCAAGGACACCAAGGACCCGGACAAGCCGGGACGCCTGCGCCTGCTCTATGAGGCCAATCCCATCGCCTTCATCGTCGAGCAGGCGGGGGGTGCGGCCAGCACCGGGCGCGGCCGCATCCTGGATGTCAGGCCGGAGGCCCTGCACCAGCGCATCCCGCTGATTTTCGGCTCGAAGAACGAGGTGGAACGCATCGAGCGCTACCACACGGAGCACGACCACGGGCTGGACAAGGAGTTCTCCTCGCCCCTGTTCAACGTGCGCTCGCTGTTCTCGGCGCAATAGGCGCGGCTACAATCCTATTCATCACATACGGGAAGCAACCATGTCGGCCAAGCATCCGATCATCGCTATCACCGGCTCGTCGGGCGCGGGCACCAGTTCGGTGACCAAGACCTTCGAGCACATCTTCCGGCGCGAAGGCGTGCGCGCGGCCATCGTCGAGGGTGATTCCTTCCACAAATACGACCGCCAGCAGATGAAGGAGAAGATGGCCGAGGCGGCCCGCGCGGGCAACAACCATTTCAGCCACTTCGGTCCGGAAGCCAACCTGTTCGAGGAGCTGGAGGCGCTGTTTCGGGAATACGGCGCCAGCGGCCGCGGCAGGACGCGCAAATACCTGCACAACGAGGAAGAGGCGGCCCCCTACTCCCAGCCACCCGGCACCTTCACCCCTTGGGAAGACATCGAAGCGGACACCGACCTGCTGTTCTACGAAGGACTGCACGGGGCCATCAAGACCGACAAGGTCAACGTGGCCCAACACGTGGACCTGCGCATCGGCGTGGTGCCGGTGATCAACCTGGAATGGATCCAGAAGCTGCACCGGGACAAGACCGCGCGCGGCTATAGCACGGAAGCGGTGACGGAGACCATCCTGCGGCGCATGCCCGACTACGTGCACTACATCTGTCCCCAATTCACCCAAACCCACATCAACTTCCAGCGGGTGCCCATGGTGGACACTTCCAACCCCTTCATCGCCCGCTGGATCCCCACCGCCGACGAATCCATGGTGGTGATCCGCTTCGCCAATCCGCGCGGCATCGACTTTCCCTACCTGCTGTCGATGCTGCACGACTCCTTCATGTCGCGCCCCAACACCATCGTGGTGCCCGGGGGCAAGATGGAACTGGCGATGCAGCTCATCTTCACACCCATGATTCTGCGCCTGGTGGAGCAGGGAAGGAAGCTGCGCGCCGTTTGAATGCCGGCGCCCTTCCGGGGCGCCTCCCAGTCTGGTCAATCCGCCCGGTTTGGACGATAATTCAATGTTTTCGCCGGGCCCCCACCCGTCGAGGTCACACGCCGATGTCTACGTTTAGCGATTTCGAACCCCCTGTGTTCAACAACCTCACCGGCGCCATCCGCGCCCTGGCGATGGACGCGGTGCAGAAGGCCAACTCCGGCCATCCGGGCATGCCCATGGGCATGGCGGAGATCGCCGAAGTCCTGTGGAACCATCACCTGCGCCACAACCCGGCCAACCCCAAGTGGCCGAACCGCGACCGCTTCGTCCTGTCCAACGGCCATGGTTCGATGCTGCTCTATGCGCTGCTCCATCTGACCGGCTACGACCTGCCGATGGACGAGATCAGGCGCTTCCGGCAGTTGCACTCCAAGACTCCCGGACACCCGGAATACGGCATGACCCCAGGCGTGGAAACCACCACCGGCCCCCTCGGACAAGGCCTTGCCAATGCCGTCGGCATGGCCCTGGCGGAGAAGGTCCTGGCCGCCGAGTTCAACCGCGACGGCTACGACATCGTCGACCATCACACCTACGTGTTCCTGGGCGACGGCTGCCTCATGGAGGGCATCTCCCACGAGGCGTGCTCGCTCGCCGGCACTTGGGGCCTGGGCAAGCTGATCTGCTTCTACGACGACAACGGCATTTCCATCGACGGCCATGTGCAAGGCTGGTTCACCGACGATACGCCCAAGCGCTTCGAGGCCTACGGCTGGCAGGTGATCCCCAACGTCAACGGCCACGACCCCGAAGCCATCCACGGGGCGATCGAGCAGGCCAAGGCGGACAGGACGCGCCCCACCCTGATCTGCTGCAAGACGGTGATCGGCATGGGCTCGCCGGGCAAGGCCGGTACCCACGACGTGCACGGCGCCGCCCTGGGCGAGGCGGAGGTGGCCGCCACCCGTCCCCACATCGGCTGGAACTTCGGCCCCTTCGAGATCCCCCGGGAAGTCTATGAGGCCTGGGATGCGCGCAAGAAGGGCGCCGCCTGGGAGGCCGAGTGGCAGCGCAAGTTCGAGCACTACGCGCGCCAGTACCCGGAGCTGGCGGCCGAGTTCAAGCGCCGCGTCATCGACGGTGATCTGCCCGCCGGCTGGAAGGAGCATGTGGCCGGTGTCATCGCCAAGTTCGACCGGAAGGCCGAGACCATCGCCACGCGCAAGGCGTCCCAGGACTGCATCGAGGCCTTCGCGCCCAAGCTGCCGGAGCTGATCGGCGGCTCCGCCGACCTGGCCGGCTCCAACCTGACCCTGTGGTCCGGTTCCAAGGCGGTGACGCGCGACGAGGGCGGCAACTACATTCACTTCGGCGTGCGCGAATTCGGCATGGCGGCGATCGGCAACGGCATCGCCCTGCACGGCGGCCACATCCCCTACACCGCTACCTTCCTGATGTTCTCGGAATACGCCCGCAATGCCCTGCGCATGGCGGCGCTGATGAAGCAGCGCCACGTCTTCGTGTTCACCCACGACTCCATCGGCCTGGGCGAGGACGGCCCGACGCATCAGCCGGTGGAGCAGGCGGCCACCCTGCGGCTCATCCCCAACATGCATGTATGGCGCCCCTGCGACACGGTGGAATCGGCCGTAGCCTGGGCCAGCGCCATCGAGCGCAAGGGCGGCCCCAGCAGCCTGCTGTTCAGCCGCCAGAATCTGCCCTTCCAGAAGCGCAGCGCAGCGCAAATCGCCGACATCGCCCGCGGCGGCTACGTGCTGTCGGAGGCCGCCGGCGGCCCGCCCCGGGCGGTGATCATCGCCACCGGCTCGGAAGTGGCCCTGGCCATGGGCGCGCACAAGGCCCTGGCGCAGGAAGGCATCCGGGTGCGCGTCGTCTCCATGCCGTGCACCAACGTGTTCGACCAGCAGGACGCCGCCTACCGGGACGCCGTCCTGCCCAGGGGCCTGCCGCGGGTGGCGGTGGAGGCGGGCGTGAGCGACTTCTGGCGCAAGTACGTCGGTCTGGAAGGCGCGGTGGTCGGCATCGACACTTTCGGCGAGTCGGCGCCGGCGGGCGAGCTGTTCAGGTACTTCGGCTTCACCGTGGAGAATGTCGTCGAGGCAGTGAAAGCCGTCATCTAGATTCATGTCTTTATTGGGAGCAAGAACATGACCATCAAAATCGGCATCAACGGGTTCGGACGCATCGGACGCATGGTGTTCCGGGCGGCGGTGAAGGACTTCCCGGACATCGAGGTCGTCGGCATCAACGATCTGCTCGAGCCGGACTACCTGGCCTACATGCTCAAGTACGACTCGGTGCATGGCCGCTTCAAGGGTGACATCGCCGTGGACGGCAACACCCTGCTCGTCAATGGCAGGAAGATCCGCCTCACCGCCATCAAGGACCCGGCCGAGTTGCGCTGGGACGAGGTGGGCGCCGACATCGTGGTCGAATCCACCGGCCTGTTCCTCACCCGGGAGACCGCCGGCAAGCACCTCGCCGCCGGTGCCAGGAAGGTGATCATGTCGGCGCCGTCCAAGGACGACACGCCCATGTTCGTGTACGGCGTGAACCACACCACCTACGCCGGCCAGAGCATCATCTCCAACGCCTCGTGCACCACCAACTGCCTGGCCCCCGTCGCCAAGGTGCTGAACGACACCTGGGGCATCAAGCGCGGCCTGATGACCACCGTGCACGCCGCCACCGCCACCCAGAAGACCGTCGACGGTCCCTCCAACAAGGACTGGCGCGGCGGCCGCGGCATCCTGGAGAACATCATCCCGTCGTCCACCGGCGCCGCCAAGGCCGTGGGCGTGGTGATCCCCGAGCTCAACAAGAAGCTCACCGGCATGTCCTTCCGGGTGCCGACCTCGGACGTGTCCGTGGTGGACCTGACCGTGGAGCTGAAGAAGGAGGCCACCTACGAGGAAATCTGCGCCGCCATGAAGGCCGCCTCCGAGGGCCCCATGAAGGGCGTGCTCGGCTACACGGAAGACAAGGTGGTGGCCACCGACTTCCGCGGCGAAGCCTGCACCTCGGTGTTCGACGCCGAGGCCGGCATCCAGTTGGACCCCACCTTCGTCAAGGTCATCGCCTGGTACGACAACGAGTGGGGCTACTCCAGCAAGGTGCTGGAGATGGCGCGCGTCATCGCCAAGCAGTAAAGCGCAAGGGGTGAGGAGCACTCCCGCTTTTCACCCCTCACTCCTCACTCCCCACTCCTCACTCAAAAATGAACATCCTGCGCATGACCGATCTTCCCCTCGCCGACAAGCGGGTGTTCATCCGCGCCGACTTCAACGTGCCGATGAACTCTGCCTGCGAGATCACCGAAGACACCCGCATCCGCGCGGCCCTGCCCGGCATCCGCCATGCCGTGAAGGCCGGCGCGCGCGTCATGGTCACCTCCCACCTGGGCCGCCCCACCGAGGGCGAACTGAAGCCCGAAGACTCGCTGGCCCCCGTCGCCAGGCGCCTGTCGGAGCTGCTGGGCCAGCCGGTGCGCCTGATCCAGAACTGGGCGGACGGCGGCTTCGACGTCGCTCCTGGAGAGGTGGTGCTGCTGGAGAACTGCCGCGTCAACAAGGGCGAGAAGAAAAACAGCGACGAGCTGGCGCAGAAGATGGCCAGGCTGTGCGACGTGTTCGTCATGGACGCCTTCGGCACCGCCCACCGCGCCGAGGCCACGACGTACGGCATCGCCAAATACGCGCCCGTCGCCTGTGCCGGCCCGCTGCTGGCGGCGGAACTGGATGCATTGGGCCGCGCCCTGGCCAACCCCAAGCGCCCGCTGGTGGCCATCGTCGCCGGCTCCAAGGTCTCCACCAAGCTGACGGTGCTGAAGAATCTGTCGGAAAAAGTGGACCAACTGGTGGTGGGGGGCGGCATCGCCAACACCTTCCTGCTGGCCCAGGGCAGGAAGATCGGCAAGTCCCTGGCGGAAGCGGATCTGGCCGGGGAAGCCAGGGCGGTGATCGAGTCCGTGGCCCGGCGCGGCGGCAGCGTGCCCCTGCCCACGGACGTGGTGTGCGCCAAGGAATTTTCCGCCGGCGCCGCTGCCGCCCTCAAGCCCGTGGACCGGGTGGCGGATGACGACATGATTCTGGACATCGGCCCGGACAGCGCCAAGGCCCTGGCCGACATGCTCAAGCAGGCCGGCACCATCGTGTGGAACGGCCCCGTGGGCGTGTTCGAGTTCGATCAGTTCGGCAAGGGCACCGAAACGGTGGCGCGCGCCATCGCCGAGTCGCCGGCCTTCTCCATCGCCGGCGGCGGCGATACCCTGGCGGCCATCGCCAAGTACGGCATCGAGGAGAGAATCGGCTACATCTCCACGGGCGGCGGCGCTTTCCTGGAATTCCTGGAAGGCAAGAAATTGCCCGCGGTCGAGATCCTCGAGCAACGCGCCCGCGGCTGAGCGGTCCAAACCCACGATAGCGGAGAACCGGGGAGCAGCGCGAGTGTTTCCCGGATTCTCCGCGGCAGAGGTCGGTTGATGTCCATGCAACGCAGTACCAAGATCGTCGCGACTCTCGGCCCCGCCACCTCGGAGGCCGGCGTCCTGACCCGCATGATCGCCGCCGGCGTCGACGTCGTGCGGCTCAATTTCTCCCACGGCACGGCCGCCGACCATCGCCAGCGGGTCGAGCTGATGCGCAACTGCTCCCGCCGCCTGGGCCGCACCGTCGGCGTCATGGTGGACCTGCAGGGCCCGAAGATCCGCATCGGCAAGTTCCGCAATGGCAGGATAGCCCTGCGTGCCGGCCAGAGCTTCATCCTCGACACCCGGTGCAAGCAGGGCAGCGAGGAGCGGGTCGGCCTCGACTACCCCGAGCTGATCGACGACGTGAAGGCCGGCGACGTCCTGCTGCTGGACGACGGCCGCCTGGTGCTCGACGTGGAGCGGGTGGAAGCCAGCGAGATCCATACGCGCGTGCGCCAGGGCGGCGATCTGTCCAACAACAAGGGCATCAACCGCCAGGGTGGCGGACTGTCGGCGCCGGCGCTGACTCCCAAGGACATGGACGACATCAAGGTCGCCGCCGAGATCAACGCCGACTACGTCGCCGTGTCCTTCCCCAAGAGCGGCGGCGACATGCGCATGGCGCGCGAGCTGCTCAAGGCCGCCGGCTCGGACGCGCTGCTCATCGCCAAGATCGAGCGCGCCGAGGCCATCCCCGCCCTGGAGGACATCATGCACGCCGCCGACGGCATCATGGTGGCGCGCGGCGACCTGGCCGTGGAAGTGGGCGACGCGGCGGTGCCCGCCCTGCAAAAGCGCATGATCCGCCTGGCGCGCGAGCACAACAAGCTCACCATCACCGCCACCCAGATGATGGAGTCCATGATCAACAATCCGGTGCCCACCCGTGCCGAGGTATCGGACGTGGCCAACGCCGTGCTGGACGGCACCGACGCGGTGATGCTCTCGGCCGAGACCGCCTCCGGGCGCTACCCGGTGGAAACCGTGGAAGCCATGGCGCGTATCTGCCTGGAAGCGGAGAAGTCGGCGGAAGTGACCCTGGACCGCCACTTCCTCGACCGGGTGTTCACCCGCATCGACCAGTCCATCGCCATGGCGGCGCTGTTCACCGCCCACCACCTGAAGGTGAAGGCCATCGCCGCCCTCACCCAGTCGGGCTCCACGGCGCTGTGGATGTCGCGTCTCAACAGCGGCGTGCCCATCTACGCGCTCACCCCGGAGATCCGCACCCGCTTCAAGGTCAGCCTGTTCCGCGACGTGTATCCGCTACTCATGCCCCAGACCCATACCGACCGGGACAGCCTGCTGCGCGCTGCCGAGCAGACCCTGATAGAGGCCGGCGCGGTGGAGCCGGGCGACCTGATCGTATTCACCATCGGCGAGCCCATCGGCACGCCGGGGGGCACCAACACCATGAAGATCGTCCGTGTCGGCGAACACGGCGGCAACGCCTAGCATAACGCACCGTATTTTCGTTCACACTTCAAGGAGAGTAACCATGCCACTCGTATCCATGCGTCAGTTGCTGGACCACGCCGCCGAGCACGGCTACGGCCTGCCGGCGTTCAACGTGAACAACATGGAGCAGGTCTGGGCCATCATGGAGGCGGCCCAGGAAGTCAATGCGCCTGTCATCATGCAGGCCTCCGCCGGCGCGCGCAAATACGCGGGCGAAGCCTTCCTGCGCCATCAGATCCTGGCCGCCCTGGAAGCCTACCCCGACATCCCGGTGGTCATGCACCAGGACCACGGCCAGTCGCCGGCGGTGTGCCTGGCGGCCATCCGCTCCGGCTTCTCGTCCGTGATGATGGACGGCTCCCTGGAGGAAGACGGCAAGACGCCCTCCTCTTACGAATACAACGTGGCGGTGACGAAGAAAGTCGTCGGCATGGCCCATGCCATCGGCGTGACGGTGGAAGCCGAGCTGGGCTGCCTGGGCTCCCTGGAGACCATGAAGGGCGACAAGGAAGACGGTCACGGCGCCGAGGGCACCATGACCAGGGAAATGCTGCTGACCGACCCGGACCAGGCCGCCGACTTCGTCCGGGAGACCCAGTGCGATGCGCTCGCCATCGCCATAGGCACCTCCCACGGCGCCTACAAGTTCTCGCGCAAGCCCACCGGCGACATCCTCGCCATCGGCCGCATCAAGGAAATCCACGCGCGCATCCCCAATACCCACCTGGTGATGCACGGCTCCTCCTCGGTGCCCCAGGAGCTGCTGGAGGAGATCCGCAAGTACGGCGGCGACATGAAGGAGACCTACGGCGTGCCCGTGGAGGAAATCCAGGAGGGCATCAGGCACGGGGTGCGTAAGATCAACATCGACACCGACATCCGCCTGGCCATGACCGCCGCCGTCCGCAAGTTCCTGGCGACCAACCCGTCCAAGTTCGACCCGCGCGAATACCTGAAGCCCGCGCGCGAAGCCGCCAAGCTGATCTGCAAGGCGCGCTACGAAGCCTTCGGCTGCGCCGGCCAGGCGGCCAGGATCAAGCCCATCCACCTGGACAAGATGGCCGAGCGCTACCGCAAGGGCGAGCTGAACCAGATCGTGAAGTAATCGACAGAGACTGCCCCGGGGCCGCCTGCCGGCGGCCCTTTTCCCGGCATCCCGGGGGATCGGTATAATCGGCTGCTAAAACCCCTGCCCCCGCCATGGAACGCCAATCCAAGACCTTCGCCCGCGTCCGCAACTTCTTCGTCTTCGGCCTCGACTCGATCGAGTATCTGGGCCTGCTGGTGATCGGCTTCGCCACCAGCTTCGCCATGTACCAGGAGGTGATGGTCATGGTGGGCGCCGGCCGGGTGACCCTGGCGGACCTGCTGCTGATGTTCCTCTACCTGGAGGTGCTGGCGATGATCGGTCAGTACTTCAAGTCCGGGCAGCTCCCGGTGCGCTTCCCGCTATACATCGCCATGGTGGCCCTGGCCCGCTACCTGATCCTGGACGTCAAGGAAATCACCGAATGGCGCATGCTGGCGGTGGCCAGTGCCATCTTCCTGCTGACCCTGGCGGTGCTGATCATCCGCTACGGCCATGTGAAATACCCCTACCGCGAGGACGAGGAGAGGAACGCCTCCAAGCCCTACGTGCGCGAATAGGAACCGGAAATGACCAAGCCCCTCTTCGAATCCTCCCTCACCAGCCTGAAACTCCTGGGCCGCGGCAAGGTGCGCGACATCTATGCCGTGGATGACCGGCACCTGCTGATCGTCACCACCGACCGGCTGTCGGCCTTCGACGTGGTCCTGCCCGACCCCATTCCCGACAAGGGCCGGGTGCTCACGGAAGTGTCCAACTTCTGGTTCCGCAGGCTGGCCGCCATCGTGCCCAACCATCTCTCGGGCATCGATCCCGAGTCGGTGGTCTCGGGCGAGGGGGAGCGCGCCCAGGTGCGCGGGCGCGCCATCGTCGTGAAGCGTCTGACGCCCCTGCCCATCGAGGCGGTGGTGCGCGGCTACCTCATCGGCTCCGGCTGGAAGGACTACCTGAAGACCGGGGCCGTGTGCGGCATCGCCCTGCCGGCCGGGCTCAAACTCGCCCAGAAGCTGCCCGAGCCCCTGTTCACGCCGGCGACCAAGGCCGAGATGGGCGCCCACGACGAGAACATCCCCTTCCAGCGAGTGGAGAAGCTGGTGGGCGCCGCGCGCGCGGCCCAGGTGCGCGACTGCGCCTTACGCCTGTACCGGGAGGCGGCCGACTACGCGCGCGGGTGCGGCATCCTCATCGCCGACACCAAGTTCGAGTTCGGCACCGATCCGGCCGGCACCCTCTACCTCATCGACGAAGCCCTGACGCCCGATTCCTCCCGCTTCTGGCCGGCGGACCAGTACCGGGAAGGCATCAGCCCCCCCAGCTTCGACAAGCAGTTCGTGCGCGACTACCTGGAAACCCTGGACTGGGACAAGAAGGCGCCGGGGCCGCGCCTGCCCGCCCACATCATCGAGAAGACCAGCGCCAAGTACCGGGAAGCCCTGACGCGCCTGACCGGCTGATTGACCTTGGCGCGAACCGCCACGGTGCGGTAGCCGTCTAAGCATTACAACATCCCCAAGAAAGGAGGAGACCATGGACGGCTTGTTCGACAACCTGACGCGCCACTTCGCCCTTTCCCCGGCGGCGCACGTGCCCGTGCTGCGCCCGTTCCAGTGGCTGGGCAAGGGCTGGGAGGATCTGCGCAGCGCTCCCCTCGCCAGCCTGGGCTACGGCCTCGCAATCACCGCCGTGTGGGCCCTGGTGCTGATGCTGGGCTTGGACCGACCCTACCTGTTTACCGCCGCCATTTCTGGCTTTCTGCTGGTGGCGCCCCTGCTGGCCGTGGGCCTTTACGAGCTGAGCCGGCGCCGCGCCGCCGGGGAATCGGTGCGCCTGCGCGACGCCTTCCGGGGCTGGCGGCGCAATACCGGCGCGCTGATGGAATACGGCCTGCTGCTGGCCATCGTATTCATCGCCTGGGAGCGGCTGTCGGCCATACTGTTCGCCCTGCTGTACGGCGGCGCCGTACCCGACCTGCAGGCGTTCGTCCACGAGGTGTTCCTCTCCGGACGCTATCCGCTGCTGGTCACGGCCTATGTGCTGGCGGGCGGCCTGCTCGCCGCGCTGATGTTCGCCTTGAGCGTGGCCTCGGTGCCGCTCCTCATGGAACGGAACATGGACATCGCCACCGCCATGATGAACAGCCTGCGCGCCGTGGTCGCCAACCCGCTGGCCATGCTGCTGTGGGCCGCGCTGATCGTGGCCCTGACGGCGGTCGGCTTCGCCACGGCCCTGGCCGGCATGGTCGTGGTCATGCCGCTGCTGGGCCATGCCAGTTGGCATGCCTACAAGGAGTTGATGCCCTAGGGCCTGTTGACAATCATCACAGGGGGGCGGCGCAGCCGCCCCCCTTTTATTGATCCTTACGTAACCATGTGACGAAAGCGAGCCAGATCGAAAATCTCCCCTGTCCCCTCTTTGCCAAAGAGGGGAACCTGCTGCAAACGGCCTTTAGCGGGTTCCTCCCTTTGCAAAGGGAGGACAGGAGGGATTTCAAACGGCGTCACGATATTTTGTAATTCTCAATAGTTTCCGGCCGGCCGCCGACGCGGCCCCTGCTGCGGCGGCTGCCCACCGTTTCAGGCAAAATTCACGTTTCCCATCGAACAGCCAAGACAAATGAATCCCTTGCTTGATTTTTCCGGACTGCCCCGGTTCGACGCCATCCGGCCCGAGCACGTGGCGCCGGCGGTAAATGAGCTGATCGCCGACAACCGCGCCCTGATCGGGCGCCTGGTGTCCGATCCCGCGCCCCCCACCTGGGACAACTTCGTGGCCCCCCTCACCGACGCCGGCGAACGCCTGTCCCGGGCCTGGGGCATCGTCGGCCACCTGCACTCGGTGCTGGATGTGCCCGAGTGGCGCGAGGCCTACAACGCCAGCCTGCCGGAGGTGACCCGCTACTACGCGGACCTGGGCCAGAACCTGAAGCTGTTCGAGAAGTTCAAGGCCCTGCGCGCCGCCGACGGGTTCGCCCGCCTCACCCCCGCCCAGCAGCGGGTCATCGACAACGACGTGCGCGACTTCCGCCTGTCCGGCGCCGAACTGCCCGACGAGCTCAAGCCGCGCTTCAAGGCCATCCAGGAAGAGCTGGCCCAGCTCGGCGCCAAGTTCTCCGAGAACCTGCTGGACGCCACCAATGCCTACGGCGAGTACCTGGAGAGCGAGGCGGATCTCGCCGGCATCCCGGAGGACGTGCGCCAGGCGGCACGCAGCGCGGCCGAGAAGGAAGGCAGGCCGGGCTGGAAATTCACCCTGCACATGCCCTCCTACCTGCCGGTGATGCAGTACGCCGACAACCGCGAGCTGCGCCGCCGCATGTACCGGGCCTACTCGACGCGCGCCTCCGAAGCAGGCCCGCCCGAGTGGAACAACGCGCCCCTGATCGAGCGCATCCTCAAGCTGCGCCAGGAGGAAGCCAGGCTGCTCGGCTACCACAACTACGCCGAGGTATCCCTGGTGCCCAAGATGGCCGAATCCCCCGAGCAGGTGCTGGGCTTCCTGCGCGAGCTGGCGGCCAAGGCGCGCCCCTTCGCCGAGAAGGATCTGGCCGAGCTGAAGGAGTTCGCGGCGCGGGAGCTGAAACTGGACACGGTGGAAGCCTGGGACCTGGCCTATGTCTCGGAAAAACTGCGCCAGAGCCGCTACGCCTTCTCGGAGCAGGAAGTGAAGCAGTACTTCCCCGAGCCCAAGGTGATGCAGGGCCTGTTCCGGGTGATCGAAACCCTTTACGGCGTGACCATCGAGCCCGACCGTGCGCCCACCTGGCATCCGGACGTGCGCTTCTACCGCATCGAGCGCGGCGGCGAACTGGTGGGCCGGTTCTACGTGGATCTGTATGCCCGCGATACCAAGCGCAGCGGCGCCTGGATGGACGAGGCGGTGACGCGTAGGCGGGTGGGCGGCGCCGTGCAGACGCCGGTGGCCTACCTCAACTGCAACTTCTCCGCGCCCGTGGGCGGCAAGCCTGCGCTGTTCACCCACGACGAAGTCATCACCCTGTTCCACGAATGCGGCCACGGCCTGCACCACCTGCTGACCCAGGTGGACGAGCTGGCGGTATCGGGCATCCACGGCGTGGAGTGGGACGCGGTGGAACTGCCCAGCCAGTTCATGGAGAACTTCTGCTGGGAGTGGAGCGTGCTGTCGCAGATGACCGCCCACGTGGACACGGGCGCGCCACTGCCCCGGGCACTGTTCGACAAGATGCTCGCCGCCAAGAATTTCCAGAGCGGCATGCAGATGCTGCGCCAGATCGAGTTCTCCCTGTTCGACCTGCGCCTGCACTACGACTTCGACCCCAACGGCCCCAGGAGCTTCATGGAGCTGCTGGACGAGGTCAGGCGCGAAGTGGCGGTGATCCTGCCGCCCGAGTGGCAGCGCTTCCCCCACAGCTTCTCCCACATCTTCGCCGGCGGCTATGCGGCGGGCTATTACAGCTACAAGTGGGCCGAGGTGCTGTCGGCCGACTGCTACGACCTGTTCGAGCAGAACGGCGTGCTCGACCGGCCCACGGGCGAGCGCTTCTGGCGCGAGATCCTGGCCGTGGGCGGCAGCCGTCCGGCCCTGGAGTCGTTCCGCGCCTTCCGCGGCCGCGACCCGCAGGTGGAAGCCCTGCTGCGGCACAATGGTATGATTGCCGCGTAATCCCCGGGGAGGTCCCATGAAGCTGCGCATGCCGACGCTCGTCGTCCTGCTCGCCCTCGCCACGGGGGCTGCCGCCCAGACCCTGTACCGCTGGGTGGACCGGGAGGGCAAGGTGCATTACTCGGACCAGCCGCCGCCGGCCGACGCCCGGAAGGTGCATCAGCCGCGCGTCGGCGGCAATGTGGTGCAGACCAGCACCCTGCCCTATGCCACCCAGAAGGCGAGGGAGCTCTATCCCGTGACGCTCTATACCTCCGCCGAATGCAAGTCCGAATGCGATATGGCGCGCGGCTTTCTCACGCGCCGCGGCATCCCCTTCAGCGAGACGGTGCTGGCCACGCCGGAAGACCACGAGAATTTCAAGAAGCTGTTCAAGGCGGACGGCGTGTTCCTGCCTTCCCTCGCGGTGGGCAGCCGTCGCATGCAGGGCTATGAGGAGGGCGCCTGGAACGGCCTGCTGGACGACGCCGGCTATCCGCGCAGCGTCCCTCCCGGTGCCGGTGCTCCCGCCGCCCCGCAGAAAGCGGCGGCACCCGACCAAGAAGCCCGATGAGAATCGCCACCTGGAACATCAACTCCCTCAAGGTCCGTCTGCCGCAAGTGCTCGACTGGATCAAGGCCCGGCAGCCGGACGTGCTGTGCCTGCAAGAAATCAAGCTGGAGGACTGCAACTTCCCCGCCGCCGAGCTGGAGGCGGCGGGCTACCACTGCCTGGTGAGCGGCCAGAAGACTTACAACGGCGTCGCCTTCCTGTCCAGGCTTCCCGGCAGCGACGTGGTCAGGGGCATCCCCGAGTTTGCCGACGACCAGAAGCGCCTCATCGCCGCCAGCTTCGGCGGCGTGCGCATCTTGTGTGCCTATTTCCCCAACGGCCAGAGCGTGGGCTCCGACAAGTACGAATACAAGCTGCGCTGGATCGGCGCCCTCAGGGACTGGCTGGGGCACGAGCTGCAGGTCCATCCGCGCCTGGTGCTGGCCGGCGACTTCAACATCGCGCCGGAAGGGCGCGACGTCCATGACCCCACGGCGTGGGAAGGGCAGGTGCTGTTCAGCGAGCCGGAGCGCGCCGCCTTCCGCGCGCTGGAGGGCCTGGGGCTGAAAGACGCCTTCCGCCTGTTCGAGCAGCCGGAGAAAGTGTTCACCTGGTGGGATTACCGCATGATGGCCTTTCGCCGCAACATGGGCCTGCGCATCGACCACATCCTGCTATCCGAGCCCCTGGTGCCGGCCTGCAAGGCCTGCTTCGTGGACAAGGAGCCGCGCAAGGCGGAGCGGCCCTCGGACCACGCCCCCGTCGTGGCCGACCTGGAGTTGCCGCAGGCGTGATGCCGCCCACTTCCGAGCTGGCAGCGCTCTACCCTTTCCTCGCCCGGCTTGCGCCCGAGCTGCGCGCGCGCATCGAGCGGGAGATCCAGACGGTCGCGCTGCCGGCGGGAACCATCCTGTTCGACGAGCGCCAGCCCTGCCGCGGCTTCCCCTTCATCCTGAGGGGCGCCGTGCGCGTGGCCAAGCTGGCGCCCAACGGCCGCGAACTGCCCCTCTACCGGGTGACGCCGGGGGAGAGCTGCATCATCACCTCCAGTTGCCTACTGGGCAATGCGCGCTACCACGCGCGCGGCACGGCCGAAGGCGAGACGGTGCTGGCGCTGCTGCCCGCGGCCCTGTTCACGGAGCTGCTCACCGCGCCGGTGTTCCGCGACTTCGTGTTCCGGCTGTTCGCCGAGCGCATGGCCGACCTCATGCAGCTCGTCGAGGAAGTGGCCTTCCGCAAGCTGGACCAGCGCCTGGCCGCCCTGCTCCTGGGCAGGGGCCGCACCGTCCATGCCACCCACCAGCAGCTTGCCGACGAGCTGGGCAGCGTGCGCGAAATGGTCAGCCGCCTGCTCAAAGGTTTCGCCGAGCAGGGCCTGGTCGCCCTGGGCCGGGAACAGGTGGCCATCCTCGATCCGGCCGGCCTGCGCCGTCTGGCCCAGGGCGACGGGCGCCGTGTAACCTAGGTTACAGACGGACCGGCGCCCCGGTGGTTGAATAGGTTCGCGTAATCTCATAGAGGAGCGAACCCATGAAAGCGAACGTAGGAGGAATCGACCGGGTGCTGCGAGCCCTGGTCGGACTGGTGCTGATCGGCCTGACCCTGACCAATGTCATCGGCATGTGGGGCTGGATAGGGATCGTGCCGCTGGTGACGGCGCTGGTGGGCTTCTGCCCCGCCTATACCCTGCTGGGGCTGAACACCTGCCCGATGAAGAAGCAGGGCGGTTAAGCAGTTCGCGCGGCGCAGTAGTTGGCGATGCGCACGTAGTCGGCCGGCGCCAGGCGCTCGCCGCGCTCGCCGGGGTCGATGCCCAGCTCGGCAAAGGCCCCGTCGTCGAGATATTTCGCCAGGGCGTTGCGCAAGGTCTTGCGCCGCTGGCCGAAGGCGGCGCTCACTACCGCCGCCAGCAGCTTCTCGTCCTGCGCATTCAACTCCGCTGCCGGGCGCGGCACCAGGCGCACGATGGCCGAGGTCACCTGGGGCACCGGCCGGAAGGCGCCGGCGGGCACGTCGAACAGCTTCTCCGGCCGGAAGCGGTATTGCAGCATCACCGACAGCCGGCCGTAGGCTTCCTCGCCGGCGTGCGCCACCAGGCGGTCCACCACCTCCTTCTGCAGCATCACCGTGATGTCGCGCAGCGTCCCGGCGCAAGACGCCAGGTGGAACAGCAGGGGCGTGGAGATGTTGTAGGGCAGGTTACCCACCACGCGCAACGGCCCGCCCAGGGCGGAGAAATCGAAACGCAGGGCGTCGGCGCCGTGGATGATGAGCGTCTCCGAAGGAAAACGCTCCCGCAGGCGGGCCACCAGGTCGCGGTCGATCTCCACCACGTGAAGATGATCGAGGCGCGCCAGCAGCGGCTCGGTGAGAGCCGCCAAGCCCGGCCCGATCTCCACCAGGTTGTCGCCGGGGCGCGGATCGATCGCCGCGATGATGCGCGCGATGACGCCCTTGTCCACCAGGAAGTTCTGGCCAAAACGGCGGCGCGGAACGTGTTTCATCTTTCCGGCGCCGTTTCGGCGCAGGCGCGCTGGCGCGCCACGTGCTTCATGCCGCTGTGCCGGCCAACTGCGCCGCCAGCTCCACGGCGGCGCGCAGGCTGCCCGCGTCGGCCTTGCCGCTGCCGGCCAGCTCCAGGGCGGTGCCGTGATCCACGGAGGTGCGCACGATGGGCAGGCCCAGGGTGACGTTGACGCCTGCGCCGAAGCTGGCGTACTTGAGCACCGGCAGCCCCTGGTCGTGGTACATGGCGAGAGCGCAATCGGCGCCCTGCAGGCGACGGGGCGTAAACAGGGTATCGGCCGGCAGGGGGCCGACGAGATCCATGCCGCTGCCGCGCAGCCGCGCCAGCACGGGCTCCATTACCTCGATTTCCTCCCGCCCCAGGTAGCCGCCCTCGCCCGCATGGGGATTGAGACCGGCCACGAGAATGCGCGGCTTCGGGATGCGCAAGCGCGTGCGCAGGCCCTGCTCCAGAATGCGGATCACGGCCTCCAGCTCGGCCGCCGTGAGCACCGCAGGGACATCCTTCAAGGCCACATGGGTGGTCGCCAGGGCCACGCGCAAGCCGCCGCCCACCAGCATCATCACCACGCGCGCCGTGGCGGTATTTTCGGCGAGATATTCGGTGTGGCCGGTGAAGGGGATGCCGGCATCGTTGATCACCCCCTTGTGCACCGGCGCCGTCACCATGGCGCCGAACTCGCCGCTCATGCAGCCGGCGATGGCGCGATCCAGCAGGGCCAGGACGTAGCGCGAGTTCTTCGGCGACAGCCGCCCGGCACGGCACGGCTCGGCGAGGGGGACATGGAGGACTTCGAGCGCGCCCTCGCGGGCAGGGCGGCCGGGCGCGTAATCGGCGAAACGCACCGTGACACCCAGCAGGCGGGCGCGCTCTTCCAGCAGAGGACGGTCGCCCAGCAAAACCAGGCGCGCCGGCGCCCGCCAGGACGCAAGCATGAGCGAGATATCGGGCCCGATGCCCGCCGGCTCGCCGGTGGTGATGACGATGGGGGCCTGGCTCACCGCTCTTCCAGGCGGTATTCCACGTAAGCGCGGTCGCGCATCTGGCGCAGCCAGTCCTGGTAGGCCTCCTCCGCCTTGCGCTCGCGCAGGACCTGCCGCGCCATCTGCCGCTGCCTCTCGGGCGAGACGTCCATGCGCCGTTCCAGCACCTGGATCAGATGCCAGCCGAAGGGCGAGCGTATGGGCTCGCTCACTTGCCCCGGCTTGAGCTCGTTCATGGCCCGCTCGAAGTCCGGCACGGTGTCGCCGGGCGCGAGCCAGCCTAGGTCGCCGCCCTTGGCCGCCGACAGGTCGTTGGAGTGCAGGCGCGCCAGCTCGGCGAAATCGGCACCGTTGTCCAGGCGCTCCTTGAGAGCCACCAGCCGGCGCCGGGCTTCCGCCTCGGACACCAGCTCGCTGGTCTTGATGAGGATGTGCCGGGCATGGGTCTGCTGCACCGGCTGGGCGGACAGGGCGCCGCCGCGCCGCTGGTTGAGCCTGAGGATGTGGAAGCCCGCCGGGCTGCGCAGGATGGGGCTCACTTCGCCCGGTTGCATCTTCGCCACCGCCTCGGCGAACAAGGTGGGCAGGCGATCGGCGCCGCGCCACCCCAGGTTGCCGCCGCCCAGGGCGTCCGGCGCATCGGAGTAGGCGGCGGCGAGCTGGGCGAAATCGCGTCCCCGGCGCAACTGGGCGACGATCTCCTCGGCGCGTTCGCGCACCCGAGCAAGTTGCTCGGGACTGGCCTGCTCCGGCGTGCGCAGCAGGATGTGGGACAGGTTGAACTCCTCGCTGCCCCCTTTGGATTCGGCGCTGGCGAGGAAGTTGTCCACCTCGCCCTCGGAGACGGTGACGCGGCTGTCCACCTCCCGCTCGCGCAGGCGGGCGATGGTCATTTCCTGGCGGATGTCCTCGCGGAACTTGCTCCAGGGAATGCCATCCCGCTCCAGGGTGGCGCGGAACTGCGCCAGGGACATGCGGTTGGACTGGGCGATGTTGCTCAGCGCACGCTCCAACTGGGCATCATCGATGCGCAAGGCCGTTTCCTTGGCGAGTTGGAGCTGCACCTGGTCCACTATCATGCGCTCCAGCACCTGGCGCTCCAGCACGTCCCGCGGCGGCAGTTGCACGTTCTGCTGACGCAACTGCCGTTCCGCCATGGCCATGCGCTCCTGCAGCTCCTTGAGGGTGATCACCTCGTTGTTCACCACCGCCACGATGCGGTCCACCGGCGCCGGGACCGTCGCCGCCCGGGCGAAGGCGGGTGCGCCGAGAAGAAACAGAATTGCCACGAAGCCGCTGAGCAAACGCATAGGTTTCATGTCCGTAGATTACCGAGCCGTTCCGTCCGCTACCGCGCGGCGAAGGCGGGGTCCGCAGTGGGCTGGTTGATGATGCCGTAGCCGGGGATGTTGCGCTTGAGCAAATCCAGCGGATTGGAGCCCAGCCGTGCCAATCCGTTCAATTCCAACTGCAGGAACAGGGCCGTGGTCGCCTGGGTGGGCGTGGTGGCGATACGCTGCACCACGAAGCGCGCCGCCCAGCAGCCGCCGTCGTATTCCAGGCCGCCGATGGTCTCGACCGCGCGCGACTCCTTGAGGGAGTAATTGTAGCGTCCCACGCCGTACCAGCCACGCCCCACCGGCCACTGGCCGGATACGTCGATCTGGCCGAGCACGTCGCGCGTGTAGCGGTAGACGACGTTGAGCACCTTGAGCGGCTCCGGCTGATAGCGCCCGCCCACGTTCAGCCTCTCGGTGAAGCCCTCGCTCGGGTTGTACTGCCAGCCGGCGTCCACGAAAGCCCGGGGCAAGACCTCGCCGGAGAGCGCAACCAGGATGTCGGCGCGTCTGCGCGTGCGCGCCGGCACGCCCGGCAGAGTGACTTCCTGGTCCTTGAAATAGAAGCGCTGGCCCACGGCGCCGCGCATGACCTCGCGCCCGCTGGCCGGATCGATCAGCCGCGAGGCGAGCGCAGCCGTAAGCTGGTTGGCGTCGGCGATGCGGTCGCCGCCGACGAAGACGTTCTCGGCGAACAGGGTGGCGAAATTGAGGTCGGCCACCCCCGTGTCGAACACCGGAATCCGGTCCTGACGGCGGTAAGGCACGTAGAGATAGTAGAGCCGCGGCTCCAGGGTCTGGATGGCGGGGCGTCCCGCCAGGGTCAGGTCGCGCTCGAAGGTGACGCCGCTGTCCACGCTGAAGATCGGCAGGCTGCGCGTGAGGCGGTCGGGCACGCCCGGGTCCTGGCGCAACAAGTCGTAGCGCGTGACGTGGTAGCCGATCTTGGGCGTGACATAGAAGGCGGGCGTCTGCCACGGCAGGGCCAGTTGCGGGTAGGCGATCAGGCGCCGGGCTTCCACCTTGGTGGGGTGGTCGAAGGCAACGAACTCGCCGTTGAAGTTGAGCGACGTGCCAAAGACGTCCGGCCGGATCGCCGTCAGGGTCATCTGGGGCACGCGCTCGTAAGGCTTCTCCAGGGCCGGCTGCGCCGGGTCCGCCAGCAATTGGTAGCGCTGCACGCTGGCCGTGGCCGACCACCAGCCGGCGCCATAGGTTAGCACGCCCTGATTGAGCAGCAGGCTCTGGGAGGTATTGGAGATGCGCGTGCTGAGGTCGCGGAAATAGGCGCCGTCCGAGACGCGGTTCAGGTTGAGGGTGCCGGCGAAGCCATAGCCCAGGTTGTGGCTGTGCTGCAGCGAATAGCCCCAGCGCTGCTCGCCGTCCTTCAGGCCGTCCTTGGGCAACCACTCCACCCGTGCCTGGCCGGTGTGGGTGTAGTTCAGATAACGGTATTCCGTGTTCAACTGCAGCCCGCGCCGCCCCATGAAGCGCGGGGCGATGGTGGCGTCCATGTTGGGCGCGATGTTCCAGTAGTAGGGCAGCGTGACCTCGGGACCGGTGGTGGTGGTGCTGCCGTAGGTCGGCGTGAGAAAACCAGACTTGCGGCGATTGTTGAGGGAGAACTCCAGCCAGGGCGAATAGAGGATGGGCACGTCCTTGAACACCACGCGCGCCTGCCGCGCCTCGCCCACTTCGCGGTTGTAGTCGAGGTCCAGCTCCGAGGCCGCCGCGTACCAATCCGGATCTTCCGCCTTGCAGGTGCTGTAGGTGGCGTTGCCGAGGCGGTACAGCCCTTCGCCCAGGAATTCGAGGCGCTCGGCGCTGCCGGAAGCCGTCACCAGCAGGCGCGGATCGCCCACCACTTCGCCGGCGATCACTTCGCCGGGACGCGGCCCCGCCGCAGCCGGGGCGGGTGTCTCCCACGCCGACACGGGAAGCGTGGCGGAGGTCTGCGGCAGCAGGTGCGCGGGGCGCGTGATGGAATACTTGGGCTGCTCGAAGACACCGACATTGTCCGTCAGCTTCAGGCGCAGCTTGGGTCCCGCCATGACATCGGCACCCTGCCTGACATGGACGTTGCCCTCCGCATCCACTTCGTCCTCCACCGCCCAGTGGGTCATGCGCTCGGCGGTGACGACGGTATTGCCCTTGCGCAGCTCCGCCGCGCCCTCGGCACGGGTGACGTCATCGGTGCGGCCGGAGATGCGATCGGCGATGACGAAGGTGGGCGGCTCCTGCTGCGGGTCGCGCGGCAGCGGGCTCAGGGTTTCGGACAAGCGCAGGGCGGGGGGCGGGACCCTTTCGTCCTCGGGCGGCAATATATCCAGGGAAGCGGTGGGAGGCGCGGCGGG
>DYIB01000002.1:0-44685 GCA_020723855.1 Uliginosibacterium gangwonense | reverse complement strand
GGGGCGGGGCGGCGGGAGGGATCTGCGCCGAGGGCATGGTTGGCGTTGCGTCCCGGCGCGTTTCACGGCGCGGCGCAGCGGGCAGAGCCAGGCCGGAGCCGGCGGCCCCGGCGGGAGCCGGCTGACCCGGCGCTGGCGCCGCCCGGGTTTCCGCACCGCCCGCCGCCGCTTGTTGTTCACGCGGGCCGGCGCCGGACACGACGGCCGGCGTCCTTTCCCGGGGGGCGCGGCGCGGCGTTGCCGGCGCCGCAGGAGCAGCCGGCACGTCCACTCTTTGCACCGGCGGCACCTCTGCCATCGGCTGCGCCGCGGTCTCGGGCGCAGGAGCGGCGGGCTGTTCGGCCACCGGCGGCGCAGGCGCACGCCCCTGGTCCAGCAGAGCCGGATCGACGCGCAGCGGCGGCAGATTTTCCGCCGCGAGCACGCTCCCCGACACGCAGCACAACACCAGCGGCCCTAGCCGCCCGCGCAACGAAAAAGGCATTTGTTCGGTTTCTTGTGCTCGCCCCGGCCGCCCGCAGGCAAGAGGGCGTCGGGCGCTGCGATGTTAGAATTTTCAATTCTACCATTCGAGTCTTGTCCGGAGCGATCACTTGGAGCGCCTGCAACTCATCGACGACTGGCTGTCCCGACTCTATCCCGGGCAGCGCCATACCCTGGCACCCGCCTCGGCCGACGCCAGTTTCCGGCGCTATTTCCGCGTCCGTTTCGACGACGGCCGCACGCTCATCGTCATGGACGCGCCGCCCGCCCACGAGGACTGCCGCCCCTTCATCCATGTGGCCGCCCTGCTCAAGGAGGCGCGGATCCATGCGCCCGAGATCCTGGCCCAGGATCTGGAGCGGGGGCTGCTCCTGCTGAGCGATCTGGGCACTACCACTTATCTCGACGTGCTCGACGAAGGCAACGCCGACGAGCTGTTCCGCGACGCCATCGATGCCCTCGTCAAGTGGCAACTGGCGACCCGGCCGGGCGAGCTGCCGCCCTATGACGAGGCGCTGCTGCGGCGCGAGCTCGCCCTGTTTCCCGACTGGTACGTGGCACGACACCTGGACGTCACGCTCACGCCGCAACAACAGCAGACCCTGGCAGACACCTTCTCCCTGATCGTGCGCGCCAACCTCGCGCAGCCGACGGTGTATGTCCATCGCGACTACATGCCGCGCAACCTCATGGTGAGCTCGCCCAACCCGGGCGTGCTGGATTTCCAGGATGCGGTGATCGGGCCCATCACCTACGACGTGGTGTCGCTGTTCCGCGACGCCTTCGTGAGCTGGGAGGAAGAGCGCGTGCTCGACTGGACCGTGCGCTACTGGGAGAAGGCCAGGCGCGCGCGCCTGCCGGTGGCGGCGGACTTCGCCGAGTTCTACCGGGATTTCGAATGGATGGGCCTGCAGCGCCACCTCAAGGTACTGGGCATTTTCGCCCGCATCAACTACCGCGACGGCAAGCCGCGCTATCTCGCCGATACGCCGCGCTTCGTCGCCTACGTGCGCGCGGTGGCCGGGCGCTACGGCGCGCTCACGCCGCTGCTGCGCCTGTTCGACGAGCTGGAGAACATCAGGCCCCAGTCCGCCTATACCTTCTGACATGAAAGCCATGATCCTGGCGGCGGGCCGCGGCGAGCGCATGCGTCCTCTCACCGACCGCGTGCCCAAGCCCCTGCTCATGGCCGGCGGCAAGCCGCTGATCGTGTGGCATATAGAACGCCTGGTGCGCGCCGGCCTGCGCGACATCGTCATCAACCATGCCCATCTGGGCGCTCTGATCGAGCAGGCCCTGGGCGACGGCGCGCGCTGGGGCGCGCGCATCCGCTACTCGCCCGAGGGCGAGGCCCTGGAGACCGCCGGCGGCATCGCCAGGGCGCTGCCCTTGCTGGGGGAGGCGCCCTTCCTGGTGGTCAACGGCGACATCTTCTGCGAGTACGATTTCTCCCGGATCGGCGCCGCCGCCGAGGGCATGGCCGGCCGGTCCCTGCTCGCCCACCTGGTGCTGGTGCCCAACCCGGAACACCATCCCGCCGGCGACTTCGCCCTCCAGGGCACGCGGGTGCTGGACGAGGGAGCACCCCGCTACACCTTCTCCGGCATCGGCATCTATGCGCCGGCCCTGTTCGACTCGGTGCCGGCGGGGGCCAGGGCCAAGCTCGCGCCCCTGCTGCGCCAGGCCATGAGGACGGAAAAAGTGAGCGGCGAGCTGTTCCAAGGGCGCTGGCTGGACATAGGAACGCCCCAGCGCCTTGCGGAACTGGACCGGAGCCTGCACAGTCGCAACTGAACATCCCAACCGAGACGACCACATGACCATCCTGCCCTACGCCGAGCGCCGTGCGCGCCTGCTGGCAGCCATCGGCGACGGCATCGCCGTCGTGCCCACGGCGCCGGAGCGCGCGCGCAACCGCGACTCCCACTATCCCTATCGCCACGACAGCTACTTTTACTACCTGACGGGCTTCACCGAGCCCGAGGCGGCGCTGGTCCTGGTGGGCGGCGCCCAGCCCCAGTCGCTGCTGTTCTGCCGCACCAAGGACCCGGACAAGGAGATCTGGGACGGCTATCGCTACGGCCCCGAGGCGGCGCGCGAGGCCTTCGCCATGGATGCGGCCTTCCCCATCGCCGTGGTGGACGACAAGCTGGCGGAACTGCTCGCCAACCGCCCCGCCCTCTACTACTCCTTCGGCCACGACGCGGCCTGGGATGAGCGCATCATCGACGCCCTGAACCGCGTGCGTGCCGATGCCCGCGCCGGAGCCCATGCGCCGGCGGAGATACGCGACGTGCGCGCCCTGGTGGACGAGATGCGCCTGATCAAGGACGCGCACGAGCAGGACATCATGCGCCGCGCCGCCGCCATTGCCGCCGCCGCCCATCGGCGCGCCATGGGCGCCGCCGCGCCGGGGCGCCATGAATACGAAATCGAGGCGGAGCTGCTGCACGAATTCCGCCGCCACGGCGCCCAGGCCCCGGCCTATGCGCCCATCGTCGCCGGCGGCGCCAATGCCTGCATCCTGCACTACATCGACAACAACCGCGCCTTGCGCGACGGCGACCTGCTGCTCATCGACGCCGGCTGCGAGCTGGACGGCTATGCCTCCGACATCACGCGCACCTTTCCCGTGAACGGCCGCTTCACGCCGGCCCAGCGCGACGTCTACCAGATCGTGCTGGCCGCCCAGGCCGCCGCCATCGCCAAGGTGGCGCCCGGCAACCGCTGGGACGAGCCCCACGAGGCAGCCCTGCGCGTGCTGGTGCAGGGCATGCTGGATCTCAAGCTGCTGGCAGGCGACGTGGACGGCATCATCGAGTCGGGCGCCTACAAGCGCTTCTACATGCACCGCACCGGCCACTGGCTGGGCATGGACGTGCACGACGCCGGCGAATACAAGCTGGGCGACCGATGGCGGCCCCTGCAGCCGGGCATGACGCTCACCGTGGAGCCGGGCTTCTACATACGCGCCGCCGACGACCTGCCGCGGGAACTGTGGGACATCGGCATCCGCATCGAGGACGACGCCCTGGTGACGGCGACGGGCTGCGAAATCCTCACGGCGGCAGCACCCAAGGAAGTGGCGGAGATCGAGGCCGTGATGGCGGAGCGCGCCGTTGCCCGCTGAGGTATTGATTGCCGGCGCCGGCCCCCTGGGGCTGGCCCTCGGCCTGGCGCTGCGGCAAAACGGCGTCGCCTGCACCCTGGCCGATGCCCGTGCCGCCGGTGCCGCCGCTGACGACCGGCGCGTGCTCGCCCTGTCCCACGGCTCGCGCCAGATCCTCGAACGCCTGGGCGTATGGCCGCGCCTGGCGGCCACGCCCATCACCACCATCCACGTGTCCCAGGAGGGCGGGCTGGGGCGCACGCTGCTGCGGGCGCGGGATTATGGCCTGCCCGCTCTGGGCTACGTGGCGGATGCGGGCAGCCGGGCGGCGGCGCTCGAGGCCCAGGCAGCCGCGCAATCCCTCGCCATACGGCGCGAATGCAAAGTGGTGCGCGCCACGGCAGGCACGGACCACATCAGCGCCTGCCTGTCCCACGGCACCGGGGAAGAAACCGTGCGCGCCGCATTGCTGGCCTGGGCAGAAGGTGCCGTAGGCGAGGCTGCGGACAACGTGATCAGCCGCGACTACGGCCAGAGCGCCGTCGTGGCGCGGGTCACCGTGCATCCCGCACCCAACGGCATCGCCTACGAGCGCTTCACGCCCGCCGGCCCGGTGGCGCTGCTGCCCCACCAGGGCAGCGGCTGCTGCGCCATCATCGTCCGCCCCCACCGGGAAGCCCGAGAGTTGCTGCTCCTGCCCGAGACGGCATTCCTGGAACGACTGCAATGGCTGTTGCGCGGCCGCCTGCACTTCGATACGCTCGGCCCGCGCGCCGCATTTCCGCTCGCGCTGCGCTACCGCCCGCGTCCGGTGGACAAGCGCAGCGTCTGGTTGGGCAACGCGGCGCAGACCTTGCACCCGGTGGCCGGCCAAGGCTTCAATCTCGCCTTGCGCGATGCCTGGGAGCTGGCGCGGCTGCTGCGCGACGCGCCGGACCCCGGCGACGACGCGCTGTTGCGGCGCCACGCGCACAATCGCCGCTTCGACCGCTGCGGCGTCATCGGCTTCACCGACGCATTGGTGCGTATTTTTGGCAATCATCGTCCCGTCGTGCGCCATGCCCGGGGCGCAGGATTGCTGCTGCTGGATCTGTCGCCGCCCGGCCGCGATTTCCTGGCGCGGCGCATGATGTTCGGCGCCCGCGCCTGGGTGTAAGACCCGCCGCTCGTCGGCGACTACTGCTGCCCGCGGCAATTGCGGTACAATTTCCCGCCTCGCCTTCCCTACCCCAGTCCAACATGCAGTTCGCCGGCTTCACGCTGCGTAACAATGTGTTCGTCGCGCCCATGGCCGGAGTCACCGACCGACCCTTCCGGCAGTTGTGCAAGAGATTCGGCGCGGGGCTCGCCGTATCGGAAATGGTTTCCTCCAATTCCCTGCTGTGGGGCAGCGCCAAGACGCGGCGCCGCGCCAACCACGAAGGCGAAGTGGAGCCCGTCTCGGTGCAGATCGCGGGCGCCGACCCGCAGATGATGGCGCAGGCCGCCCGCTACAACGCGGACGAGGGCGCCCAGATCATCGACATCAACATGGGCTGTCCGGCCAAGAAAGTGTGCAACGTCATGGCCGGCTCGGCGCTGCTGCAGAACGAGCCCCTGGTCGGGCGCATCCTGGAAGCCGTGGTGAAGGCGGTGGACGTGCCGGTGACGCTCAAAATCCGCACCGGCTGGGACAAGGCCAACCGCAACGCCCTGCGCATCGCCCGCATCGCGGAGGAAGCCGGCATCCGGGCGCTCGCCATCCACGGCCGCACCCGCGCCTGCCAATACCAGGGTGAAGCGGAGTACGACACCATCGCCGCCGTCAAGGCCCAGGCGCGCATTCCCGTCATCGCCAACGGCGACATCACCAGCCCCGAGAAGGCCAGGCAGGTGCTCGACCACACCGGCGCCGACGGGGTCATGATCGGCCGCGCCGCCCAGGGCCGGCCCTGGATCTTCCGCGAGATCGAGCACTACCTGCGCACCGGCGAGAAGCCGGAGCCGCCGCGGGTGGACGAGATCCACGCCGTGCTGCGCGAGCACCTCATGGATCTCTACGGCTTCTACGGCACCGACATGGGGGTGCGGGTGGCGCGCAAGCACATCTCCTGGTACACCAAGGGCCTGGTCGGGTCGGCCCAGTTCCGCCATGCCATGAACCAACTGCAGACGGTCGAAGAGCAACTGGCCGCCGTTGATGCCTTCTTCAACGGCCTGGCCGCCACCAACGACCGTCTGTTCTATGTCGAGGAACTTGCTGCATGAGCCGCCAGAGCGAAATTGCCGAATTCGTCAAGCGCACTCTCGACCGCTATTTCCGCGATCTGGACGGTGAAAAACCGTCGGCCGTCTACGAGATGGTCCTGCGCAACGTCGAGAAGCCCATGCTGGAGACCGTCATGCGCCATGCCAACGGCAACCAGACGGTGGCGGCGGAGATGCTGGGCATCAACCGCAACACGCTGCGCCGCAAGCTGATCGAACACAAACTCTTATGACTGTGGGGAGTGAGGGGCGAGGTGTGAGGAGTTCAGAACCCTGCCCCTTGCTCCTCACTCTTCACTCCTCACCCCTCACGAACTATGCACATCACCCAGGCCCTGATCAGCGTTTCCGACAAGCGCGGCGTGGTGGACTTCGCCCGCGCCCTCAACGAACTCGGCGTCAAGCTGTTGTCCACCGGCGGCTCGGCGCGCCTGCTGCGCGACGCCGGTCTGCCCGTCCTCGAAGTGTCCGACTACACCGGCTTCCCGGAGATGCTGGACGGGCGCGTCAAGACCCTGCACCCCAAGGTGCACGGCGGCATCCTGGCACGGCGCGATTCTGCCGAGCATCTGGCCGCCATCGCGGCCGCCGGCATCCCGCCCATCGACATGGTGGTGGTGAACCTCTACCCCTTCCAGCAGACCGTCGCCAAGCCCAACTGCCCGCTGCAGGAGGCCATCGAGAACATCGACATCGGCGGACCCACCCTGGTGCGCGCGGCGGCCAAGAACTACGACGGCGTGGCGGTGATCACCGATCCCGACGACTATGCCGCAGTGATCGCGGAGATGCGCGCCAGCGGCGGCAACCTGGGCGAGGCGACGCGCTTTGCCCTGGCCAGGAAGGCCTTCACCCACACCGCCCGCTACGACGGCGCCATCGCCAACTACCTCACCAGCCTGCAGGAGGACGGCACGCGCGCCCGCTTCCCGGCCAGACTGCAGCTCGCCTTCGACAAGGTGGAGGAGCTGCGCTACGGCGAGAATCCGCACCAGCAGGCGGCCTTCTACCGCGACATCGCCGCCGTCCCGGGCGGCATCGCGGGCCTCGTCCAGCTCCAGGGGAAAGAGCTGTCCTACAACAACATCGCCGATGCCGACGCGGCCTGGGAATGCGTCAAGAGCTTCGACGGCACGGCCTGCGTCATCGTCAAGCATGCCAACCCCTGCGGTGCGGCCCTCGGCGCCAGCGCCGCCGAGGCCTACCGCAAGGCCTTCGCCACCGATCCGGTGTCCGCCTTCGGCGGCATCATCGCCTTCAACTGCACCCTTGACGGCGCCGCCGCCGAAGCCGTGTCCAAGCAGTTCGTCGAAGTGGTGATCGCGCCCGAGTTCTCCGCCGAAGCCAGGCAGGTGTTCTCGGCCAAGCAGAACGTGCGCGTGCTGCAGGTGGCGCTGGGCACGGCCGCCGGCGCCCTGGATTTCAGGCGCGTGGGCGGCGGTCTGCTGGTGCAGACGGCGGACGATGCGCGCCTCGGCGTGCACGAGCTGCGCGTGGTCACCAAGCGCCAGCCGGACGCGCGCGAACTGGCCGACCTCCTGTTCGCCTGGCGCGTGGCGAAGTACGTCAAGTCCAACGCCATCGTCTATTGCAAGGACGGCCAGACGGTGGGCATCGGTGCCGGGCAGATGAGCCGCGTGGACTCCGCCCGCATCGCCGCCATCAAGGCGGAGAACGCCAAGCTCACCGTGGCCGGCGCGGTGGTCGCTTCCGACGCCTTCTTCCCCTTCCGCGACGGCCTCGACGTGCTGGCCCAGGCCGGCGCCACGGCGGTGATCCAGCCCGGCGGCAGCGTGCGCGACGCGGAAGTCATCGCCGCGGCGGACGAGCACGGCGTGGCCATGGTGTTCACGGGCTTCCGGCATTTCAGACATTGAAAACGTGACGGGTGACGGGTGACAAGACCTGGCCCGCTCTACCCGTCACCCGTCACCCGTCACGAAAATATGAAACTCCTAGTCATCGGATCCGGCGGCCGCGAACATGCCCTGGCCTGGCGTCTGGCCCGGTCGCCCGAACTGCAGAAGGTGTATGTGGCCCCGGGCAACGCCGGCACGGCGCGCGAACGCGAGCTGGAGAACGTGCCCATCACCGACCTCGGCCAGCTCGCCGACTTCGCCGAGTCGGAGAAGATCCACCTGACGGTGGTCGGCCCGGAAGCGCCCCTGGCGGCGGGCGTGGTGGACCTGTTCCGTTCGCGCGGCCTGCGCATCTTCGGCCCCACCAAGGCCGCGGCGCAGCTCGAGTCCTCCAAGGATTTCGCCAAGCGCTTCATGGCGCGTCACAACATCCCCACGGCGAAGTTTGCGACCTTCGCCGACGCCGGCGCAGCCCACGCCTATGTGGAGCGCCAGGGCGCGCCCATCGTCATCAAGGCGGACGGTCTTGCGGCCGGCAAGGGTGTGGTGGTCGCCATGACGGCGGACGAGGCGCATCGTGCCATCGACGAGATGCTGGTGGCCAACAAAATGGGCGATGCCGGCGCGCGCGTGGTGATCGAGGAGTTCCTGGAAGGCGAGGAAGCCAGCTTCATCGTCATGGTGGACGGCAGCCACGTACTGCCGCTCGCCTCCAGCCAGGACCACAAGCGCCTGCTGGACGGCGACCGCGGCCCCAATACCGGCGGCATGGGCGCCTACTCGCCGGCGCCGGTGGTCACGCCCGCGGTGCACGCGCGCGTCATGCGCGAGATCATCATGCCCACGGTCAACGGCATGGCCGCCGACGGCATCCCCTACACCGGCTTCCTCTATGCCGGCCTGATGATCGACGCGCAGGGCCGGCCCAGGACGCTGGAATTCAACTGCCGCATGGGCGACCCGGAAACCCAGCCCATCATGATGCGGCTGAAGTCGGATTTCGCGAAAATCGTGGACCACGCCGTGAACGGCACCCTGGACAAGGCGCAAGCCGAGTGGGACCGGCGCGTCGCCCTGGGCGTGGTGCTGGCCGCAGCCGGCTATCCCGACGCTCCGCGCAAGGGCGACACCGTCACCGGCCTGCCGCAGCCGGGCGAGGACCACCACGTATTCCATGCCGGCACGGCGGAGAAGGACGGCAGGATCGTTACCGCCGGCGGGCGCGTGTTGTGCGTCACCGCCCTGGGCGACAACGTGCGGCTGGCCCAGAAGCGCGCCTACGAGATCGCCGACCGGATCCGCTGGGACGGCATGCAGATGCGGCGCGACATCGGCTACCGCGCCGTCACCGCGTGCAAGGCCTGATGACACCCGACTCCGCCCAGGTCAAGGACTACCTGCTCGACCTCCAGTCGCGCATCGTTGCCGCGCTGGAAGCCTTTGACGGCCAGCCTTTCCGGATGGACCAATGGGACCGGCCCGGTGGTGGCGGCGGCGTCACGCGCGTGATCGAGGAAGGCGATTTCTTCGAGCGCGGCGGCGTCAATTTCTCCCACGTGTTCGGCGAGGGCCTGCCGCCTGCCGCCACCGCCGCACGCCCCGAACTGGCCGGGCGCGGCTTCGAGGCCATGGGCGTGTCCCTGGTGCTGCATCCGCGCAACCCCTACTGCCCCACCACCCACCTCAACGTGCGCTTCCTCCAGGCCACGAAGCCGGGGGAAGATCCCGTATGGTGGTTCGGCGGCGGCATGGACCTCACGCCCTATTACGGCTTCGAGGAAGACGCGCGCCACTTCCACGCCATCTGCCGCGACGCCCTGGCGTCCTTCGGCGCCGACTGCTATGCGCGCTACAAGGAATGGTGCGACCGCTACTTTTTCCTGAAGCACCGCAACGAGCCGCGCGGCATCGGCGGCGTGTTCTACGACGATCTCAACGAAGGCGGCTTCGAGCGCTGCTTCGCGCTGACGCGCAGCGTGGGCGACCACTACATCCCCGCCTACCTCCCCATCGTCGAGCGGCGCAAGGACCTGCCCTATGGCGAGCGGGAGCGCGACTTCCAGTGCTACCGCCGCGGCCGCTACGTGGAGTTCAACCTGGTGTTCGACCGCGGCACCCTGTTCGGCCTGCAGTCGGGCGGGCGCACCGAATCCATCCTCATGTCCCTGCCACCGCAGGTGAAGTGGCGTTACGACTGGCAGCCCGAGCCCGGCAGCCCGGAGGAGAAGCTGTACGCCGATTTCCTTGTGGCGCGCGACTGGCTCGCCTGAGCTATTGCTGATCGGCCAGCGCCACGGGCGCCGGGGTGGGTGGCGCCGCCTGGCTGCACAGCTCCGCGGCGCGGCGATACAGGCGGTTTGCTTCCTCGGTGCGTCCCAGGTAATCCATCAGGGTCGCCAGCTCGGCATAGCCCGCCTGGGTGGGCTCCAGGGCCAGGGAGGCCTCGAAATAGCTCTGGGCCTTGCCCCACAGCTCGCGGCTGCGGCACATGCGCCCCAGAGCCAGCAGCAGGCGTGCATCGTTGGGATGGGCCGCCAGCCATTTCTCGGCGCGGGCGATGCGGCTCACCATGTCGCCGCCGCGGCATTGGCCATAGAGCTCGGCCAGCCCGGAATCCCATTCGGCTTCGAGCTGCTCTTCGATGAGACACTGGGCGGCGACACCGTCGCCGGCGGCGATGAGGGCCCGGGCCGCTTCGCGCGCGAGCTGGGGCACGCGCCGCTCGGCGGCGGGAATGGTATCCCAATACTTCACCAGCGCCTTGGCGTCCGTCTCCTTGGCGCGCAGGCTCTCCAGGTGGGCGCGCAGCTTCAGCAGGCGGGCGGGCTCGGGCGCGAGCGCCCGATGCTTTTCCAGCAGGCGCGCGATGCGCACCACGTCAGTCCAGCGGTTCAGCGCGCGGTAGATGCGCAAGCCCAGACGCAGACCGGCGATATGACGCTGACCGCCGCTGTTGAGCGTCTCCAGGGCCTGCGCCGCCTCGTCGAAACGGCGTGCGTCGGTATGGTTCTTGGCGGTGATCAGCAGGCGCGCCACATGCACGTCGCGGTCATGCTCGGCGGCGCGCTCCAGCCATTCCCGCTCGCGCCCGTCGTCGCGCATGGCGCGCGCCGCGCGCGCCGCGATCAAAGCCGCCAGGCCGCGCGCCTCGCCCGCCTCATAGGCCAGGGCGGCATTCTTCAGCGCATGGCCGTAACGGCCCTCGAACAGGTTCTGCACCGCGTCGCGGAAGGCCTGGGCCGCTTTCTCCCGCCGCTTGGCCTCGCGGAAGCGGCGCACCGACTCGGGCAGGCGCAGGGTGTTCACCACGGTGCGCAGGGCCAGGTAGCCGAGGAACAAGACCGCCAATAGCAGCACCACAAAGAAGTTGAGGGACAGTTCCACCCGATAGGGCGGCAGCACCAGCAGCACGTAGCCCTCGTTGTAGCCGGCCGCCAGGGACAGACCGACCGCCAGGGCGAACAGGGCCAGCAGCCAGATCAGCACGCGCATGTCAGCGGCCGCTCCCCTTCTCCCGCGCCAGCTTGAAGTTGCGCAAGGCCGTCAGGCTGTCCTCCAGCGCCGGCAGCTCCAGGGCCACCTGGGCCGCCTCCAGTTGATCGAGGGTAGCGATGGCATCGGCTACCGACCTGGAGCGCGGATCGAAGTAACGGTCCAGCCAGGCGCGCGCCTGCCGGATGTCCTCGCGGAACATCTTGCCGTCCCGCTGCAGCAGCGCCAGGCGCGCATTGATCAGGCGCAGCTTGAGGTTCTCGCGCAGGAAGAACACGTTGGAGGGCGACAGCAGCCCCGGGTCGGGCCGGTCCATGCGCTCGATGCGGATGAGCTGCTTCAGCTCGCTCCACAGTTCCTCGCCCAGGGCGGTCCAGAAGCCGGCGTCGGTGACGTGCCGGGGCGCGGGTTTGGCCGGCTCGGGCCGCGGTTTCGCCTCGAAGGCGAGCGGCAGGGCGTCCACGGCGTTGATGACGCCCTCCAGGCGCAGGGCGATGCCGGGCACGTCGGCCATGGGCAGGGCCTTCAGGCGCTCGATGTCGCGCGCCAGCACCTTGCGCAGGGGCAGGAACTGGGCGCGGTCGGCCCTTGCCAGGCGCGCATCCGCCCCCTGCAGGGCGATCAGCGCCGCCTCCACGTTGCCGGCGAGCTGCAGTTGCTGGGCGGCCAGGTTCACCGCCTGCTCCACCTCCGCCAGCACGCGCTCGTCGCGGCTGCGCGTCAGCTCCTGGTACATGGCCTCCAGCGCCGCCTGCTGGCTCTGGGACTCCGCCAGCTTGGCCTCCAGCACGCCCACCTTGGCGGTGAGCGATTGCAGCAGATCCTGGTTCTGCTTGCCCAGCAGGCGGCTGTCGTTGGCCATGGCCTCGCTCTGGGCCAGGCGCCGGGCCAGTTCCTCTTGCAGCCGGTCGAGGCGCACGCGCGTCTCGAACCACTGCCAGCCGAGCAGGGCCAGGGCGAGGATGGCGATCACCACCGCCGGGTGGGCCAGGGCGGACCACAGGCGCCGCCGCCGGGAGGGGGGCGGCTGCAGGAGGGCGCCTTCGCCCTCGTTGGTCAGGGTTGTGTTCATGTGGCTCGCTTCATCATTGTTTCTTGTTGTCCCCGTAGTGGGCCAGCAGGCCGGCCAGCAGGCCGTCGTCGCCCGCTCCGGTCAGGACCACCCGCTCCAGCCCCAGGCGCCGTGCCTCCTCGGCGATGCGCTCGTGGGGCACGAATACGGAGGTACGGCGCAGCCACGCCTGCCCCAGCTTGCCCACCATGTCGAACAGATTGCGCAGACCCTCGCTGCTGGTCACCGTGATGGCGTCCAGCTCGCCGCGGGCCCACAGTTTCATCAGGGGCGCGGCATCCAGGTTGGGCTTGCCGCGCCGGTAGCATTCCACGTACTCGATACTGGCGCCGCGCGCCACCAGGGTGTCGCCGAGCAGCTCGCGCCCGCCGTCGCCGCGGAAGATCACGAAGCGCTTGCCCGCCACCTGCGGCTGCGCCATTTCCGGCAGGGACAGCAGGGCCTCGCTGTCGAAGCGCCCGCTCGGCGCGATGACCTCGCCGACGCCGAAGCGCGCCAGCTCCCTCTCGCTGGACTTGCCCACAGTGACGGCGCGCAGGTGCACAGGCCAGGGCCGGCGCGCGAGAACGACGTTGAGGGCCTTGTCCACCGCATTGGCGCTGATGAACACGGCGAAGTCGTACTGCTCCAGCCGGTCGGCCACGGCGACCAGGGGCCGCAGATCCGCCACGTCGAAAATCTCCAGCACCGGGAACAGGACCGCCGTGCCCCCCTGGGCCTGGATCGCCGCCGCCAGCGTGCCCGCCTGGCCGGCGGGCCGGGTGACGACGATGTGTCGTCCGGCAAGAGGCGGGGCGCCCTGGCGGTCGGCCGCAGCCATCAGTGGGGCAGGGCGGCGAGAATCTCTTCGGCACCGCGGCGGCGCAGCTCCTCGGCCAGCGCCAGGCCCAGTTCCTCGGCCCGGTCGGGCGCCCCCTCCCGTTCCGCGCAGGCCATGCGCGTGCCGTCGGGCAGGGCGACGAAGCCGCGCAGATGGAGGCTGCCGCCGCGCATCTCGGCAAAAGCGCCCAGGGGCACTTCGCAGCTTCCCGCCAGCGCCCGCGACACGGCGCGTTCGGCACGCACACAGGCGCTGGCAGCGGCGTCGTTCAGGGGGGCCATCCAGGCGGCCACTTCCGGGCGCGCCGCCAGGGCCTCGATGCCTAGCGCCCCCTGGCCCGCCGCGGGCAGGGACAATTCCGCCGGCAGCACGGCGCGGATGCGCGAGGCCAGGCCCAGCCGGGTCAGGCCGGCGGCGGCGAGGATGATGGCATCGTACTCGCCGGCGTCCAGCTTGCGCAGGCGCGTGTCCAGGTTGCCGCGCAGGCTGCTCACCGCGAGATAGGGGAAGCGGGCGCGCAACTGCGCCTCGCGCCGCAGGCTGGAGGTGCCGACGATGCCGCCGGGCGGCAGCTCGTCCAGGGCAGCGTACTTGTTGGAGACGAAGGCGTCGAAAGGCACTTCCCGCTCGCTCACGGCCACCAGGGCGAACTCCGGCGCCAGCTCCATGGGCACGTCCTTCATGGAGTGCACGGCGATGTCGGCGCGGCCGTCCAGCAGGGCCGTCTCCAGTTCCTTCACGAACAGGCCCTTGCCGCCCACCTTGGCCAGCGGGCGGTCGAGGATCTTGTCGCCGCGCGTCGTCATGCCGAGAATCTCGATGCGGCACCGGGGATATAATGCGGCCAAGCGGTCACGCACATGTTCGGCCTGCCACAGGGCAAGCCGCGACTCGCGCGAGGCGATGACGATATGATCGGGGCTGGCAATCACGTTGGGAAACTCATGAATAGGCAACTGCGGCGCCGCCTGCTGGCAGTGCTGGCGCTGATTTTAGCATGGCCGCCCCCGCCGACCGCCGCCGCGCCCCGTGAAATCCCGCGCGCCGACAACCTTGCCGCCGATGCCTCACGCATGCGCGCGGCGCGCATTCCCCTGCTCGTGCTCTACAGCCAGGCCGACTGCCACTGGTGCGAACTGGTCAGGCGCGACCACCTGCTGCCGCTCCTGAGCCGGCCCGGCAGCGGCGCGCGCCTGCTGATACGGCAGATCGACAGCGACAGCGACAAGCCCCTGACCGACTTCGGCGGCAGCCGCATCACCCATCGCGCCTTTGCGCGGCGGGAGGGCGCGAAGGTGACGCCCACCCTGGCAGTCTATGGCCCGGACGGCCGCCGGCTGGCCGAACCGCTGGTGGGCGTGCGCATTGCCGATTACTACGGAACGTACATAGAACGACTCATCGAACAAGCACAACAAAACCTGGGCCAGTAGAGAACGGCATGAACGCAGCAACAGAGGACAAGGACCAGCCCCTGCGGGAGGACATCCGCCTGCTCGGCCGCATCCTCGGCGACACCCTGCGCGACCAGGAGGGCGAGGCCGCCTTCCAACTGGTGGAGCGCATACGCCAGAACTCCATCCGCTTCCGCCGCGACGACGACCATGCGGCGCGCCGGGAACTGGAAGCGACCCTGGACAACCTGTCGCCCGTGCAGACCATCCAGGTAGTGCGCGCCTTCACTTACTTCTCCCATCTCGCCAACATCGCGGAAGACCTGCACCATATCCGCCGCAGCCGGGCACACGCCCTGGCGGGCTCGGCGCCGCGCGAGGGCACCATCGCCAAGGCGCTGGCCGACGCCCTGCAGGCGGGATGCAGCCCCGCGCAACTGCAGGAGTTCTTCGCCCGGGCGCTGATCGTGCCGGTGCTCACGGCCCACCCCACCGAGGTGCAGCGCAAGAGCATCCTCAACTGCGAGCTGGCCATCGCCCGCCTGCTGGACCGGCGCGACCGCAAGCAGCTCACCCCCGACGAGATGACCGCCATCGACGAGTCCCTGCGCCGCCTGGTGCTGACCCTGTGGCAGACACGCATGCTGCGCCCGGCCAAGCTGTCGGTGCTGGACGAGGTGCGCAATGGCCTGTCCTACTACGATTACACCTTCCTCAAGGAGCTGCCGCGCTTCTACGCCAACCTGGAGGACCTGCTGGCGCGCACCGACCGCTTCTGGGACGGCGTGGAGCTGCCGTCCTTCCTGCGCATCGGCAGTTGGATCGGCGGCGACCGGGACGGCAACCCCTTCGTCACCGCCGAAGTGATGCAAGCCGCCCTGCGCCTGCAGTCCACCACGGCGCTGGATTTCTATCTGGAGGAGCTGCACCGGCTGGGCGCCGAGCTGTCGCTCGCCAACCTGCTGGTGAACGTGTCCGACCAGTTGGAGGAGCTGGCGAGCCGCTCGCCGGACCACTCGCCGCACCGCAGCGACGAACCCTACCGCCGTGCCATTTCCGGCATCTACGCGCGCCTGGCGGCGACCGCCCGGCAGCTCGACCAGTTCGAGGCCCTGCGCCACGCGGTGGGCGACGCGCCGCCCTATGCCGACGCCGCCGAGCTGAGCGCCGACCTGGACGTCATCCACCGCTCCCTCACGGCCAACGGTTCCGCCCTGCTGGCACGGGGGCGGCTGCGGCGGCTACGCCGCGCCGTGGACGTGTTCGGCTTCCACCTGGCGCCCCTCGACATGCGCCAGAACTCGGACGTGCACGAGCGCGTGGTGGCCGAGCTGCTGCGCGTGGCGCGCCCCGAGCCGGACTATTCCACCCTGGACGAGGACGCGCGCATCGCCCTGCTGCTGCAAGAGCTGGCGACACCGCGCCCCCTGGTCTCGCCCCATGTGCGCTATTCCGAGGAGACCACTGCCGAGCTCGCCATCCTGCGCACCGCCGCTAGAGCCCACCGGCGCTACGGCAAGGCCTCGGTGCCCAACTACATCATCTCCAAGACGGACGGCGTTTCCGACATCCTGGAAGCGGCGCTGCTGCTCAAGGAAGTGGGCCTGCTGCGGCCCTGCGATCAGGCACTGGACGTAAACATCGTCCCCCTGTTCGAGACCATCGCCGATCTGCGCAACTGCGGCCCGGTGATGGCGCGCCTGTTCTCCCTGGAGCCGTACCGCAAGCTGCTCGCCTCCCGCGGCGACACCCAGGAGGTGATGCTGGGCTATTCCGACAGCAACAAGGACGGCGGCTTCCTGACCTCCGGCTGGGAGCTGTACAAGGCGGAGACGGCGCTGGTGGAGCTGTTCCGCCGCACGGGCCTGCAACTGCGCCTGTTCCATGGCCGCGGCGGCTCGGTGGGCCGCGGCGGCGGGCCGTCCTACCAGGCCATCCTGGCCCAGCCCGAGGGCGCCGTGGCCGGGCAGATCCGCATCACCGAGCAGGGCGAGGTGATCGCCCACAAGTACTCGAATCCGGAGATGGGCAGGCGCAATCTCGAAACCCTGGCCGCCGCCACCCTGGAAGCCACCCTGCTGCCCCGCCAGCGGGGCGCGGCGCCGCCGGCGGAATTTCTCGACATCATGGACCAGTTGTCGCGGCTGGCCTTCGCCGCCTACCGCAGCCTGGTCTACGAGACGCCGGGCTTCGAGCGCTACTTCTGGGAATCGACGGTCATCAGCGAGATCGCCGAACTGAACATCGGCAGCCGCCCGGCCTCGCGCAGGGAATCCACCCGCATCGAGGATCTGCGCGCCATCCCCTGGGTGTTCAGTTGGGCCCAGTGCCGCCTCATGCTGCCCGGCTGGTACGGCTTCGGAGCCGCCGTGCAGCAATGGCTCGCCGCGCATCCCGGCGACGGACTGGAGCGCCTGCGCACCATGCATCGGGAATGGCCCTTCTTCCAGACCCTGCTGTCCAACATGGACATGGTGCTGGCCAAGAGCGACATCGCCATCGCCTCGCGCTACGCCGACCTGGTGAGCGACAAGGCGCTGCGGGAGGCCATCTTCCCGCGCCTGAAGGCGGAATGGCAGGCCAGCATCGAGGCGCTACTGGCCATCACCGGCCAGCCCGAGCTGCTCATGGGCAACCGCCTGCTGCGCCGCTCCATCCGCAACCGCTTCCCCTACCTGGACCCGCTCAACCACCTGCAGATCGAGCTGCTCAAGCGCTACCGCGGCGGCAACCAGGACGAGCGCGTGAAGCGCGGCATCCATCTCACCATCAACGGCATCGCGGCGGGGTTGAGGAACAGCGGTTGATCCTGAATACCGCACCTAACGCAAAGGACGCAAAGGAAAATCCTGAAGGATGGCCGACACCCGGAGGGTGATGTTTCGATCGTTCTTTGCGGCCTTTGCGTCTTTGCGATCTTTGCGTCGAAGGCGGTTTCAACCGTGGTTTCAAGGTTGATGAGTGCTGGCGCGGCTCAGTCGCCGCGCTCCCCGGCGAAGGCGGCTTTCACCGCCGGCCACTGGCGCCGGCTGATGGGCAGCTTCTCGGCGGCGCCCTTGACCAGGGCCAGCCAGTGGGTCTCGCCTTCGCTGCTCGAGTCGCGCTCGAAGCCGGCGATGGCCTCGCGCGCGATCAGGCAGTTGCGGTGCACCCGCACGAAGCGCCGGGGGAACTCGCTTTCCAGTTGGGTGAGGGATTCCTCCAGCAGGTATTCGCGCTCGGCGGTGCGGGCGGTGACGTACTTGAGCTCGGCCTTGAGGTAGAGGATGTGCTCCACCGGGATGAGCAGGATGCGCCCGCGCTCGGTGCACGACAGGTGGCGCCGTCCCTCCTGAGGCAGCCTGTCCAGCACGGCGGCGGCGAGCGGCCCGCTGCGCCGTGCCTTCCCCAGGGCGCCGGCCAGGCGCTCGGCGCGCACCGGCTTGAGCAGGTAGTCCACGGCATTGAGCTCGAAGGCCTGGACCGCGTACTGGTCGTAGGCGGTGACGAACACCACGGCCGGGGGCCGCTCCATCCTGCCCAGGTGGCGCACCAGTTCCACACCGTCCATGCGCGGCATGCGGATATCCACCAGCACCACGTCCGGTCCGGCCGCGGGTATTCCCTCCAGGGCCTCCATGCCGTTGGCCGCCTCGCCCACCACCTGATTGGGCAGTTGGCCGGCAATGTCCGCCAGCACGGCCTTGAGCCGCTCGCGCGCGGGCTTCTCGTCGTCCACCAGGAAGATCTTCATGGGCGCTGCAGTCATCATTTCCGCCGGTAGGGGATGCGAATATCGACGCGGTAGGTGCCCTGCACCACCCCGGTCCCCAGGCGTGCCTCCAGGTCGTAGAACAGCATCAGGCGCTCGCGTATGTTGTCCAGGGCCATGCGGTTGCCGGGATGGTGGTTGCCGCCGCCATGATAAGGGTTCTCCAGCCGGATCAGCACCTCGTCCCGGTTGCGCGCGATGGTGATGGCGAGCCGGCCGGGGCCTTCGCCCGGCTCGATGCCGTGATAGACGGCGTTCTCCAGCAGGGGCTGGAGCATCAGCGGCGGCACCAGGGCGTCGGGCGGGCAAGCCTCCACCTGCCACTTCACTTCCAGCCGGTCCCCCAGGCGCAGCCGCTCCAGGTCCAGGTACTGGCGGCACAGGGCGATCTCGTCCGACAAGCGCACCAGTTCCCGGTTGTCCGCCATCAGCACGCGAAACAGGTCCGACAATTCCTCCAGCGCCCGCTCCGCCCGCTGGGGGTCGGAGCGGATCACCCCCAGCACGGCGTTGAGGCTGTTGAACAGGAAATGGGGCCGGATGCGCGCCGTCAGCGCCATCAGGCGCGCTTCCGCCAGCGCCGGCGAGATGGCGCGGCTGCGCAGATGGAAGTAGTAGAGCAGGGCCGCGACGGCCAACAGGGTCCACAGGGCCTGGCGCGCCAAGGCCGGCAGGGTGGTGTCGGCGCCCAGCAGGGGGGCGAAAAAGCTGTAGATGACCAGCACCCCCGCCACGGCGATAAGGCTCATCAGCGCCGCCCCGTGGAAATAGGGCAGGCGCGCCAGCCGGGGACCGGCGAGATAGGCCAGCAGCAGGCTGAAGATGAGGGCCGGCTCGAGGACGGCGGCCTGGCCGACGAATTCTTCCGCCATGCGTGCCAGGTCGGGAGAGCGGGCAAGCGCGGCCAGCAGCGCGAACAGGTTCACCGCCAGCAGGATGCGCAGCATGACGCCGAGATTGCGGAAATCCGGCAGGCGCGAGAGCTCGACGTTTTGCCGTATACTCGCCACTGGTCTTTGGTACGCTGGGCGCCGCCGGTTCCGGCCCGCCCCGGTTTTCCCCCCCTCCGTCCCGACGTCCAATTATGACAGATCGCAAAGACGATTCCAGCGCGCCCAAAACCTGGTCCGGCCGCTTCAACGAACCCGTGTCCGAGCTGGTGAAACGCTACACCGCCTCGGTGTTCTTCGACCGGCGCCTCGCCCTGCACGACATCCGCGGCTCGCTGGCCCACGCCCGCATGCTGGCGCGCCAGGGCATCATCGCGCCGGCGGATCTCGCCGCCATCGAGTCCGGCATGGCGACCATCCGCGGCGAGATCGAGCGCGGTGAGTTCGCCTGGTCGCTGGACGACGAGGACGTGCATCTCAACATCGAGAAGCGCCTCACCGCCCTGGTGGGCGACGCCGGCAAGCGCCTGCACACGGGCCGCTCGCGCAACGACCAGGTGGCCACGGACATCCGCCTGTGGCTGCGCGACACCATCGATGCCATCGACGCCCTGCTGCGCGACTACCAGCGCAATCTGCTTGACCTGGCCGAGGCCCACGCGGCCACCCCCATGCCCGGCTTCACCCATCTGCAGGTGGCCCAGCCGGTGACCTTCGGCCACCACCTGCTGGCCTATTTCGAGATGGCCAGGCGCGACCGGGCGCGCCTGGCGGACTGCCGCAAGCGGGTGAACCAACTGCCCCTGGGCGCCGCCGCCCTGGCCGGCACCTCCTACCCCATCGACCGGGAATTCGTGGCGCGCGAGCTGGGCTTCGACGGCGTGTGCGAGAACTCCCTGGATGCGGTGTCCGACCGGGACTTCGCCATCGAATTCACCGCCGCCTGCGCCCTGATCATGACCCATGCCTCGCGCTTGTCCGAGGAGCTGATCCTGTGGATGAGCCCGCGCGTGGGCTTCATCGACCTGGCCGACCGCTTCTGCACCGGCTCCAGCATCATGCCCCAGAAGAAGAACCCGGACGTGCCCGAGCTGGCGCGCGGCAAGACCGGGCGGGTAAACGGCCACCTGGTGGCCCTGCTCACCCTCATGAAAGCCCAGCCGCTGGCCTATAACAAGGATAACCAGGAGGACAAGGAGCCCCTGTTCGACACCGCCGACACGGTCGCCGACACCCTGCGCATCTTCGCCGATCTGGTCACCGGCATCCGCGTCAAGCCCGAGGCCATGGCCGCCGCCCTGCGTCAGGGCTATGCCACCGCCACCGATCTGGCCGACTACCTGGTGAAGAAGGGCCTGCCCTTCCGCGACGCCCACGAGGCGGTGGCCCGGGCCGTGCGCGCGGCGGAAGCGCGCGGCTGCGATCTCGCCGACTTCAGCGTGGCGGAGCTGCGCCGCTTCTCGCCCCTGATCGAGGAAGACGTGAAGAGCGTGCTCACCGTGGCGGGCTCGCTCGCCGCGCGCGCCCACATCGGCGGCACCGCGCCGGCGCAGGTACAGGCGGCCATCGCCCGGGCCCGGCAGACGCTCTGAGGCGCGCCTCGGAGGCCTGCCGCATGCATTTCTACTATGCCTTCCTGGAGGTGCTGGCCAACCGCCTGGCCCAGGCCAACGCTCGCCTGGCTTCCGTGTGAACCGAAACCGGCGGCAACTCGCCCGCTCCAACGGACATGCAAGCGCCCCTGCTGGAAAAAATCAGTGCCGCCATCGCCGCCGCCGAGGGCCGGTCTTTCGGCGCCCGCAACCATGACGCGCCGGGCGGCGGCTGCATCAGCCGCGCCCTGGTGCTGGAAGGCGACGGCCAGCGCTACTTCGTCAAGCTCAATGACGCCGACAAGCTGCCGCTGTTCGAGGCGGAAATGGACGGGCTGGCGGCCCTGGCGGCGAACGGCGCCCTGCGCGTGCCGCGCGCCATCGCCTGCGGTGCTGCCTCAGGGCGGGCCTTCCTAGTGCTGGAATATCTGGAACTGTCAGCCGTCACCGAGCGGGAGGCGGCGGTGCGCTTCGGCCAAGCCCTGGCGCAGTTGCACCGCCAGCGCGCCGAGCGCTTCGGCTGGCACAGCGACAATTTCATCGGCGCCACGCTCCAGGCCAACGCCGTCCATGCCAACTGGCCGTTCTTCTTCGCCTATCGGCGCCTGGCGCCCCAGCTCGAACTAGCGGCGCGGCGCGGCGCCGAGCGCACGCTGGTGTCCCGCGGCGAGAAGCTGGTGGAGAAACTGGCAGCGCTGTTCGTGGACCACCGCCCGGCACCCAGCCTGCTGCACGGCGACCTGTGGCACGGCAACGCAGCCCTGCTGCCCGACGGCACCCCGGTGGTGTTCGATCCGGCCGTGTATTACGGCGACCGGGAGGCGGATCTGGCCATGAGCGAGCTGTTCGGCGGCTTTCCCAACGCCTTCTACGCCGCCTACCGGGAAGCCTGGCCGCTGCCCTCCGGCTACGAGCAGCGCAAGACGCTGTACAACCTCTATCACATCCTCAACCACTACAACCTGTTCGGCGCCGCCTACCAGCGCCAGGCGCGGCGCATGATCGACAGCGTGCTGGCCGAGCTGCACGCATGAAAAAGCCGGCTGCGCCGGCTTTTCCTGAGAGCGACAAAAACTCAGCCCGCGGTCACGCCCTGCAGCAGCTTCTGCAGCTCACCCGACTGGTACATCTCGCGCATAATGTCGGCACCGCCGATGAACTCGCCATTCACGTAGAGCTGGGGAATGGTGGGCCAGTCGGAGAATTCCTTGATGCCCTGGCGGATGTCCGGATTCTCCAGCACATTGACCGAGAAGAAATTGTTCACGCCACAGGCCTTCAGCACCTGCACCGCCGAGGCGGAAAAGCCGCATTGGGGAAACTGGGGCGTGCCCTTCATGTAGAGCACCACGGGATGGCTCGTGACCTGGGATTTGATGACGTCCTGCACGCTCATGGATAGCCTCGAATAGTTGAGTAATTTAATCAACAACAGTTTACCGGCCGCTCGCCGCCAGCGTCAACTTTGGGTTTCAAGCATACACCCGCCGCTCACCCGCTCGATGCCCGCCAGGTCGCGCCAGGAGGTCACCTGGCCGAAGCCCGCCGCCGTCAGCAGGGCGCGGCAGCGTTGCGCCTGGTCGTAGCCGTGCTCGAACAGCAGCCAGCCGCCCGGCGCCAGATGGGCCGGCGCCGCAGCGACGATGCGCCGGATGTCGTTCAGCCCGTCCTCGCCCGCCACCAAGGCCGAGGCCGGTTCGAAACGCAGGTCGCCCCGGGACAGATGGGGGTCGCCGGCCGCGACATAGGGAGGATTGGACAGGATCAGGTCGAAACGTTCTCCGGCAAGGTCCGCCAGCCAGTCGCTCCGAACGAAACGCACCGTGGCGCCCAGGCGGAGCGCGTTGTCCCGGGCCACCTCCAGGGCGGCCGGCACGGCGTCGGCCGCCCACACTTCCATTCGCGGCCGCTGCCGCCCCAGGCTCACGGCGATGCAGCCGCTGCCCGTACCCAGATCCAGCACGCGCGCCCGGCCTTCGACCGGCAGGCGCTCCAGCGCCAGATCCACCAGCAGCTCGGTCTCGGGACGCGGGATCAGCACGGCAGGAGTCACGCGGAATTCCAGCCCGTAGAACTCGCAGTTGCCCGTCAGGTAGGCGATGGGCTCTCCTGCCGCGCGGCGCTCCACCCATGCGCGGTAGCGGGCGGCATTCTCCGGGTCGACCGGGCGTTCCGGACGGGCCGCCAGTTGCGCGTGGCTCGCGCCCAGGCAACGGGCGAGCAGCAGGCGCGCCTCGCGCAGGGGGATGCGGGCCCGCGCCTGGTCGAGCAGGCGGCCGATGCACTCGCCGCTCAGGCCGATTCCTCCGCCAGTTGGGCGAGCTGCTCGGCCTGGTGCTCGGCCGCCAGGGCCTCGATCAACTCGTCCAGGTCGCCGTCCATGATCTGGTCGATCTTGTACAGCGTCAGGTTGATGCGATGGTCGGTGACGCGCCCCTGGGGGAAGTTATAGGTACGGATGCGCTCCGAGCGGTCGCCGCTGCCGATGAGGGACTTGCGCTCGGCCGCGGTCCTGGCGGCCTGCTCCCGCACCTGCTTGTCCTTGATGCGCGCCGCCAGCACCGACAGGGCCTGGGCCTTGTTCTTGTGCTGGGAGCGGTCGTCCTGGCATTCCACCACGCTGCCCGTGGGCAGGTGCGCGATACGCACCGCCGAGTCGGTCTTGTTGATGTGCTGGCCGCCGGCGCCGGAGGCGCGGAAGGTGTCGATGCGGATCTCGGCGGGGGTGATCACCACGTCGTCCACCTCGTCCGCCTCGGGCAGCACCGCCACGGTGCACGCCGAGGTGTGGATGCGGCCCTGGGTCTCGGTGGCCGGCACGCGCTGCACCCGGTGGCCGCCGGACTCGAACTTGAGCCTGGAATAGGCGCCGAAGCCGATGACGCGGGCGATGACCTCCTTGTAGCCGCCCAGGTCCGAGGGGTTGTGGGAGATGACCTCGACGCGCCAGCCCTGGCGCTCGGCATAGCGCGAGTACATGCGGAACAGGTCGCCGGCGAACAGGGCCGATTCGTCGCCGCCGGTGCCGGCGCGGATTTCCAGGAACAGGTTGCGCTCGTCGTTGGGGTCGCGCGGCAGCAGGGCCTTCTGCAGCTCGCCCTCCAGGCGCGCCAGGTCCTCGCGCCGCGCCGCGATCTCGGCCTCGGCCAGGTCTTTCATCTCGGGATCGGCCAGCAGTTCCTGGGACGAGCGGATGTCCTGCTCCGCCCCGCGATAGGCGCGGTACAGCTCGACCACCGGCGCGATCTCCGCGTGCTCCCGGGTCAGCTTGCGGTAGTTGTCCCGGTCGTGCGTCGCGTCCTCGGACGCCAGTTGGGCGTCCAGGTCGGCCAGGCGGCGGGATAACTGTTCCAGTTTGTCGCTGATGCTTTTCTTCATGGCATGAATGGGCCGCGCCCGACAAGGCGCCGGCGGCGGGCAGGCTACTCTCCGGTGTGCAGGCGGTACAGGCGCGCGACCAAGCGCGCCAGCTCGGCGCGGCTCTCGGCATCGGCCTGGTTGAGGGCGTGGGTGGGGGCATGCATCAGCTTGTTGGTCAGCCCGTGGGACAGGGCCTCCAGCACGCGCTGCGGGTCCTCGCCCCGGGCCAGCAGCTTCAGGGCGTGCTCGACCTCGTGGCGGCGCATGCGCTCCGCATTGTCGCGCAAGGCGCGGATGGTGGGCACCACTTCGCGCCCTTCCATCCACTGCAGGAAGCTCGCCACGCGCGTGTCGATGATGGCCTCGGCCTCGATCACCGCCGCCCGGCGCGATTCCAGCCCGGCCGCCACCACCTGGCCCAGGTCGTCGAGGGTGTAGAGGAACACGTCGTCCAGCTGCGCCACCTCCGGCTCGATGTCCCGCGGCACGGCCAGGTCCACCATCACCATGGGGCGATGGCGGCGCGCCTTGAGCGCCCGCTCCACCATGCCCAGGCCGACGATGGGCAGCGGGCTGGCGGTACAGGATACGACTATGTCATATCCTGGAAGCCGTTCGGCGATCTCGTCGAGCTTGATGACGTCGCCCTTGAAGCGCTCGGCGAGCAGTTGGCCGCGCGCCTGGGTGCGGTTGGCGACGGTGAGCCGGCGCGGCGCCTGGGCGGCGAAGTGGGCGGCGCACAGCTCGATCATTTCGCCGGCGCCGATGAACAGCACCCGCTGGTCGGCGATGCTCTCGAAGATGCGCTCGGCCAGATGCACCGAGGCGGCGGCCATGGACACGATGTTGGCGCCGATGGCGGTGGTGGAGCGCACTTCCTTGGCCACCGCGAAGGTCTTCTGGAACAGCTTGTGCAGCAGCGTGCCCAGGGTGCCGGCGGCCTCGGCGTTGCGCGCCGCCTCCTTCATCTGGCCCAGGATCTCGGGCTCGCCCAGCACCATGGAGTCGAGGCCGCTGGCCACGCGGAACACGTGGCGCACGGCGTCGCGGCTGGGCAGGGTGTAGAGATAGGGGGTGACCTTCTGGGGCGACAGGTGGTGGTACTCGGCCAGCCATTCGGCCGCCGCCTCGGGCCGCTCGGTGGCGCAGTACAGCTCGGTGCGGTTGCAGGTGGACAGGATGGCCGCCTCCCGCACCGGCTTCGCCCGCACCAGGTGGCCCAGGGCCAGGCGCATGCTCTCCGGCTGGAAGGCGACTTGCTCGCGCACCGCCAGCGGCGCCGTATGATGGTTGATCCCGAGGGCGAAAAGCTGCATCGATCGAATCCGAAATAACATCCCTCAGAGCGCGTCGGGCCTCGCTCGACTTCCCATGCACCGCGTCTAAGTTGTGGATTATTATAACATCCTAGTACATCCCAGCCGTCCCGCCGCCCCTGGGACGCCGGTCGCTCCGTTCGTGCCACCGGCACATTCCCGGAAAGGGTTGCAATCATGAGCCACGCGCCAACCCGCCCAGCCGGCCTCAAGCCGCTGCGGGTGCTGATCATCGAGGACACCGACGACGACTTGCAGTTGCTGCTGCTCGCCCTGCGGCGCGCCGGCTATGCGCCCGACCATGCCTGCGTCCACAGCGCCGCCGGGCTGGCCCGGGCCCTGGAGCAGCGGCCCTGGGATATCGTCCTGTCCGACTATGCCTTGCCCGATTTCAGCGGCCTGCAAGCCCTCGCCCAGGTGCAGGCCCATGATCCCGATCTGCCCTTCATCCTCATCTCCGGCAACATCGGCGAAGAGGTGGCGGTGGCCGCCATGCGCGCCGGCGCCCACGACTACCTCATCAAGGGCAACCTGACGCGGCTGGGGGCAGCCATCGACCGGGAACTGCGCGAAGCGGTCGTGCGCCAGGAGCGGCGCCGCGCCGACCGGGAGCTGCGCGAAGCCAAGCAGCGCCTGCAGGCCCTGTCCAACCGCATGCTGGAGATCCAGGAAAACGAGCGCCGCCACCTCGCGCGAGAATTGCACGACGAGATCGGCCAGGCGTTGACCGCCGTCAAACTCAACCTCCAGGCGCTGGAGCGGCGCGTCAGCGATGCGGCGGCGCGGCGCCTCGCCCAGGAGGTGACGGGACTGGTGGGTGCGGTGCTGGACCAGGTGCGCGCCCTGTCCCTGGACCTGCGGCCGCCGCAACTGGACGATCTGGGCCTGGTGCCGGCCCTGCACTGGCTGATCCGGCGCAGCGCCGGCGGGGCCCCGCCTGCCGTGCTGCTGCACGCGGACCAGCAGCCGCGGCGCCTGCCCGCCCCCATCGAAACCGCCTGCTACCGCCTCGCCCAGGAGGCGCTGGCCAATGCCATGCGCCACGCCCGGGCGAGCCGGGTGGACATCGAGGTGGTGGATCACGGCGATTCCCTGAAACTGTCCATCCGCGACGACGGCCGGGGATTCAACTTCCCGGCGGCCCTGGCGCGGGCCGCGTCGGGCAAGAGCATGGGGCTGCTGGGCATGCGCGAGCGCGTCAGCCTCGCCGGCGGGCAACTGGCAATCAACAGCCGGCCCGGCGGCGGTACCGAAGTGTGCGCCACCTTTCCCCTGGCAGCGCCGGCGCAAGACGCGGCCGAGGGGCCCCGGCCATGAAGCCGCTGCACCTGCTGCTGGCTGACGATCACACGCTGGTGCGCGCCGGCATACGCGCCCTGCTCAACGACATCCCCGGCGTGACCGTGGTGGCCGAGGCGGACAACGGCGAACAGGCGGTCGCCCTGGCGCTGGAGCACAAGCCCGACGTGGCGCTGCTGGACGTCACCATGCCCGGGACCAACGGGCTGCAGGCGGCCGAACGCATCCGCGCGGCCCTGCCCGGGACGCGCGTCCTCATGCTGTCCATGCACGCCAGCGAGGAATACGTCAGCCGCGCCCTGCAGCTCGGCGCCTCCGGCTACCTGCTCAAGGATGCCGCCACCTTCGAGCTGCAGGCGGCGCTGGAGGCGGTGGCCCAGGGCCAGACCTACCTGTCGCCGCGGGTCACCAGCCGGTTGGTGGACAGCCGGCTGCGCCCCGGCAGCGCGGCGCAGGGCGCCCCGGCGCTCACGCCGCGCCAGCAGGAAGTCCTGCGCCAACTGGCCCTGGGCTACAGCGTCAAGGAAATCGCCTTCCAGCTCCGCCTGTCGAGCAAGACCGTGGAGACCCACCGCGCCCAGATCATGGAGCGGCTGCAAATCCGCGACCTGGCGGGCCTGGTGCGCTATGCCATCCGCACGGGCCTAATCAGCGCCGACAGCTAATCCCGCCAGGCGTCAGCCGTCATCCGTCACCGAATCAAAGTGTCCAAGAAGCGTTATTATCCCAGATCCTTTCTCGCACTGCTGCTGCTCGGCTTCGCCGTGGTGGTGATCCCCTTGGGCTGGTCGCTGGTGGATGCGGCCTTCGCCGTGGCGCGGCTCGCCAACCGCAGCCAGCAGGCGGTCTATGACGCGGCCCAGCGGCCGCGGCTGGTCATCACCGATCTCAAGATGCGCGGCATGGACGGCATGGCCCTGTTCGAGGCCATCCGCGCCCGCAGCCCAGTACTGCCCGTGATCATTCTCACCGCCCACGGTACCATTCCCGACGCTGTCGACGCCGCCCAGCGCGGCGTGTTCGGCTATCTCACCAAGCCCTTCGACGACAGCACCCTGCTGCGCCAGGTGGCCTGCGCCCTGCAGTTGTCGGCGCCCGCCTCGGTGGCGCCGGCGGCCGAGTGGCGCCGCGACATCATCACCTGCAGCCCGGCCGTGGAGGAACTGCTGCGCCAGGCGGGCCTGGTGGCGGCGGGGGATGCCAGCGTGCTCATCCAGGGCGCCAGCGGCACCGGCAAGGAGCTGTTCGCCCATGCCATCCACCGGGCCAGCCCGCGCGCCGTCAAGCCCTTCGTGGCCATCAACTGCGCCGCCCTGCCCGAACAGTTGCTGGAGAGCGAGCTGTTCGGCCACGAGAAGGGCGCCTTCACCGGCGCCGCCCAGGACCACAAGGGCCTGTTCCAGGCGGCCAACGGCGGCACCCTGTTCCTGGACGAGATCGGCGACATGCCCCTGTCGCTCCAGGCCAAGCTGCTGCGCGCCCTGCAGGAGCGCCAGGTGCGGCCGGTGGGGGCTTCGCACCGGAAGCCATGGAGCTGCTGGTGCAGGCGGCGAGGCCGGGCAATGTGCGCCAGTTGCAGAACGTGGCGGAGCAGTGCGCCGCCCTGGCCACGGTGCCGGTGATTCCCGCCGCCCTGGTGCAGAACGCCATCAACGCCGACCCGGGCGGGCTGCAGAGCCTGGAGGAGGCGCGGCGCGGCTTCGAGCGCGATTACCTGGTGCGGGTGCTCAAGATCACCGCCGGCAACGTCACCCAGGCGGCGCGCCTGGCGGGGCGCAACCGCACCGAGTTCTACAAGCTGCTGGACCGCCACGGCCTCACGCCCTCGGCTTTCAAGCCGGCCAAGGACTGATTTCTCCCCTTGGCGCGCTGTCGTTCTCCAACGACAGCGCGATTTCCTTTCTCATCAGCCGGTTAATCCGCAACCGCGGATTCCCTTCGCCTGCCGGTGACGTTCATCGGTGCCAGGCGCGACATACAAGTCATTGTTTTCAATTTGCTCAAATAGATTGGCACGGGCTTTGCCAATCCAAACCGCAACCGGATCGGCAAGAAACCGGACCGGAAAAAGCGCTGAACCCCTCCTCTCTCCTCCCCTGATGCGGGCCTGCGGGCCCGTCTTTTTTGCTTGCCATCGGGAATTTCCCGATCCCGCCTCGGGAATCGGCCGATTCCCGAACGCGGCCGCCACACCGATGATGACACCATAGCAAACCCGATGGTTTCAAGCCATGCGCATCCTGGTGGTGGAACAGAACGCCCTGCTGCGGCAGGCCACGGACAACTTTCTCGACGTCCTGCCGGGTTGCGAAACCGTGGCAGCGGCCAGCGCCGAGGAGGCCCTGGGCCTGCTGCCCCTGTTCCATCCCCACCTGGTGCTGGTGGACTACGGCCTGTGCTGCCCGCCCGCGGGCTCCAATCTGTGCCGCGTCCTCAAGACGACGACATCGCCGCCGTTAATAGTCGTGATGATGCCCGAGGACGGGGCGGACTACCGGCGGGCCTGTTTCCAGGCCGGCGCCGACGCCTGCACCGCCAAGGCATCCCTGGGACAGGAGCTTCCCCTCCTGCTGTCGCGGCTCGGGGCGGGAACGGCGTGGCAGGCCAGACGGGCATGAACGACATGACTATTTCGATGGAAATCGCACTGCGCCCCCTGCACGTACTGCTGGTGGAAGACACGCCCGACGATGCCGTGCTGCTGGCGCGGGCGCTGAGACGCAGCGGCTTCGCAGTCAAGTATGAGCGCGTCGAGACCGAGGCGCAGATGCGCACGGCGTTGGAGAAGGGCGGCTGGGATATCGTCATCTCCGACTATTCCATGCCCGAATTCTCCGCCCTGGAAGCCCTGCGCCTGACCAAGATGTTCGATCCGCAGTTGCCCTTCATCATCGTCTCCGGCAACATCGGCGAGGACGTGGCGGTGGACGCCATGCGCGCCGGCGCCCAGGACTATCTGATCAAGAACAACCTGGCCCGCCTCGGCCCCGCCGTGATGCGGGAACTGGAGGAGTCGGCCAACCGCCGCCGCCAGTTGGCGGCCGAGGAAGCGCTGGCCGCCAGCGAAGCGCGGCTGCACAGCATTCTCGATTCCCTCGGCGACATCGTCTGGTCCATCAGCCTGCCCAGCCTGCGCCTGGATTACCTCAACCCGGCCGCCGAGCACATCTACGGCCGGCCGGTGGGCTATTTCACCGGCCACCTGGGCCACTGGCTGGAAACGGTGCATCCGGACGATCGCGAGCGTATGCGCGGCTACACGCGCGACGTCCTGGAGAAAGGCAGCCACAGCGCCGAGTACCGCATCGTGCGGCCCGACGGCGAAGTACGCTGGCTGTTCGACCGCGCCCGTGTGATCACCAACGAGCGCGGCCGCCGGCTGCGCATCGACGGCATCGCCGCCGATATCACCGAGCGCAAGCGCCAGGAGGAACTGCTCTACCGCTTTTCCCACTACGACGCCCTGACCGGCCTGCCCAACCGCAGCCTGATGCTGGCCCAGTTGGCCCAGGCGCTGGCCCACGCCCAGCGCGGCGGCCACATGGTGGCGGTGCTGCTGGTGGACCTGGACCGTTTCAAGACCATCAACGACGGCCTGGGCCACTCCATGGGCGACGAAGTGCTGCGCGAGATCGCCCGGCGCATCGCCGGCGCCGTGCGCGGCAACGACTTGGTGGCACGCTTGGGCGGCGACGAATTCGCCCTGGTGCTCAACGACATAGACAACGAGCACGTGGTTGCGACCCTGACCCAGAAGCTGATCTACGCCATCGAACCCTCGCTGCGCCTGGCCGGCCAGGAGATCTACTGCACCACCAGCATCGGCATCGCCCTCTACCCACGCGACGGCGCCACGCCCGAGGAACTGCTGAAGAATGCCGACACCGCCATGTACGAGGCCAAGCGGGCCGGCCGCGACACCCTGCGCTTCTATTCGGCCGAGATGAACACTTTCGCCGCCAACCAGTTGGAGCTGGAGGCGGCGCTGCGCGGCGCCCTGGAGCGCAAGGAACTGGAGGTGCACTACCAGCCCCAGGTGGACCTGACGCGCAACGGCAACGTATGCGCCTTCGAGGCGCTGGCGCGCTGGCGCCACCCCGAGCGCGGCATGGTGCCGCCGACCGTGTTCATTCCCCTGGCCGAGGAAACCGGCCTGATCGGGCCGATAGGCGATTTCGTGCTGCGCGAGTCCTGCCGCCAAGCCAAGCGCTGGGTGGAGAACTTCGACGCCAACATCAAGATCGCGGTAAACCTGTCGGCGCGCCAGTTCAACCAGCCGGACCTGCCCCAGCGCATCGCCCAGGTCCTGCGCGAAACGGGGCTGCCGGCGCGCAACCTGGAGCTGGAGCTGACCGAGTCCCTGGTGATGAAGGACGTGGCCCGCTCCACGGCCATGCTCAAGGAGCTCAAGGCCATGGGCGTGGCCCTGGCCATCGACGACTTCGGCACCGGTTATTCCAGCCTGGCCTACCTCAAGCGCTTCCCCATCGACCAGGTCAAGATCGACAAGTCTTTCGTCGCCGACATCTCGTCCAAGCCCGAGGACGCCTCCATCTGCTCCAGCATCATCGCCCTGGCCCACAGCCTGCGCCTGCGCGTGGTGGCCGAGGGCGTGGAAGAGACGGGCCAGCTCGGCTTTCTGCTGCAGCACCAGTGCGACCGCATGCAGGGCTTCGTCTTCGACCGGCCGCTGCCCGCGGCCGAAGTCGATGAGCTGCTGCGCAGTCAGCGCCGCCTGGACCTCACCGCCCTGGACATCAACCGGCCGCAACGCACCCTGCTGCTGGTGGACGACGAGGAAAACATCCTCACCGCGCTCAAGCGCCTGCTGCGCCGCGACGGCTACACCATCATCAGCACCACCGACCCCACCAAGGCCTTCGAGCTGCTGGCCCAGCACCAGGTGGGCGTGGTGGTTTCCGACCAGCGCATGCCGCAGATGAGCGGCACGGAGCTGCTGCGCGAGGTGAAAAGCCTCTATCCCGACACCATACGCATCGTCCTGTCGGGCTACACGGATCTGAAGTCGGTCACCGACGCCATCAACGAGGGTGCCATTTACCGCTTTCTCACCAAACCGTGGGAGGACGACCAGTTGCGCGAAGCGATAAGGGAGGCCTTCCACCAGCAGGAGATGGCCGCCGAGAACCTGCGCCTGTCGCGCGAGAACCGCGAGGCCAACGGCAAGCTGGCCGAGGCCAACGAAATGCTCAGGGCCCTGCTGGTCGAGAAGGCGAGCCGCATCGCCCGCGACGAGACCATGATCGGCGTCGCCCAGGAGGCCTTCCACCATGTGCCCCTGCCCATCATCGGCGTGGACGACGGCGGCATGATCGTGCTCGCCACCGGAGCGGCCAAGCGCGCCTTCCCCCGCGCCCTGCCCGGCAACACCCTCGACGAGTGCTTCCCGCCCCATTGGCTGCAGCATCTGCGCGACCCCCATGGGGCCATCCCCGGCCGCCTGGAGCTGGACGGCATCGCCTACCGGCCGGTGCGGGAACGCCTGTCGGTGCCCGGCGGCGGAGCCGGCTGGCTGCTCACCCTGCTGCCCGCCGAACACCCGCTCGGCGCCGCTGCATCGGCAGAAGAAGGAAACCCATGACGCTCACCACCGGAAAGTCCCGCGAGACCCTGCTGGCGCTGCTGGAGCAGGTGCCGCCCCTGCCCGCCATCGTGCTCGAGCTGTTGCGCTCGCTGGAGGACGAGAACGCCAACATCGCCCAGCTTGCGCGCAAAATTGGTCTCGATCCGCCCCTGTCCGCGCGCATCCTGCGCGTGGTGAACTCGCCCTTCTACGGCATGCAGGGGCAGGTCTCCAGCCTGTCGGAGGCGGTGATGGTGCTGGGCTTCTCCAACGTGCGCAGCCTGGCCCTGGCCGCCTCCCTGTCGTCACGCCTCAAGCTCAGGCCCGCGGGCGGCCTGGACCCCGCCTACCTGTGGGAGCACAGCTTCTGCACCGCGCTCGCCTGCCGCCTGCTGGCGCCGCTCGCCAAGGTCAATGCCGAGACGGCCTTCACCGCCGGACTGCTGCACGACATCGGCCGCATCGGCCTGCTCGTTCTGGACGAGAAGTACGTGCGGGAGATCGTCGGGCTGCGCGCCGGGAAGGCCCTGTCCGCGAGCCAGGCCGAGCGCCAGGTGCTGGGGTTCGATCACGCCCAGTTGGGGGCGCGCCTGCTGGAGCGCTGGCGCCTGCCGCCGGCCATCGTGCGCGCGGTGGAGCGCCACCACACGCCGGACCTGGAGCCGACCGAGCCGCTCATCGACCTGGTGGCGCTGGCCAATGCCTGCGCCATCGCCCTGCAGCGCGGGGCACTGGAGCAACTGCTGGCATCCAACCGGCCGTGCAACTCGGTCGTTCGCCTGGGCATCACCCGCGGCCAGTGCGAGGAGGCACTGGCGCCGTTGCCGGAACAGCTCAAGGCGATCGCGTCCATGCTGCAGGAGATTTGAACCTGAAAACTCAGTTTTCAACGCCAAGAAAGACATGAAGACACGGAGAACTACAGAGGCGAGCGAGGCAACCTGCCCAACGGGTGGATATGTTGTATTTCCTCTGCGCTCTCTGCGTCAAAAGAGGTTGCCTTTTCTAGTTTGACAACGCGACGATGAGCGAACTGGCCACAAGGCGAGAAAACCCGACCGCCGCGGACGGCGCAGCGGCGTTCACCCTGCTGCTGGTGGACGATGAAGCCAACATACTCAGCTCCCTCAAGCGCTTGTTCCGCCCGCAAGGCTATCGTGTAGTCACCGCCGAGTCGGGCGCCCGGGGACTGGAAGTGCTCAAGGCGGAAGCGGTGGACCTCATCATCTCCGACATGCGCATGCCGACCATGAACGGCGCCCAGTTCCTGGCCGCCGCGCGTGCACTGCGACCCGACGCAGTGCGCGTGCTGCTCACCGGCTATGCCGACATCGGCTCCACCATCGAAGCCATCAACGCCGGCGAGATCCACCGTTACGTATCCAAACCCTGGGACGACCGGGAAATGCTGCTCATCGTGCGCCAGGCGCTGGAACGCAAGGAGCTGGAACGGGAGAAGGCCCGCCTGGAAGCCCTGACCCAGCGCCAGAACGAAGAGCTGAAGGCCCTCAACGCCAGCCTGGAAGCCAAGGTGGCGGAACGCACCGCGGAGCTGCAGCAGGCCCACGAAAAGCTGAAGACGGGCTTTCTCAACTCCATCAAGCTGTTCTCCAACCTGATCGAGCTGCGCGCCGGCCCCCTGGCCGGCCATTCGCGCCGCGTCGCCGAGCACGCGCGCCGCATCGGCCAGGCCCTGAAGCTGCCCCAGGCGGACATGCAGGATCTGTTCTTCGCCGCCCTGCTCCATGACATCGGCAAGATCGGCCTGTCCGACTCGCTGCTGGCCAAGCCCTTCAACAGCCTCTCCGCCGACGAGCGCAACGAGGTGGTAAAGCATCCCGCCAAGGGCGAAGGCCTGCTCATGGGCCTGGAGCAGTTGCGCGGCGCCGCCAGGCTCATCCGCGCTCATCACGAGCGCTTCGACGGCCTCGGCTTCCCCGACCGGCTATCGGGCATCGCTATCCCCCTGGGCGCGCGTATCCTCGCCGTGGCCAACGACTACGACGCCGTGCAGCAGGGACTCATTTCCACCAAGCGCGCCTCGGTGCAAGAGGCTTGGGACTACCTTCAGGGAGGGCGCGGCAAGCGCTACGACCCGCAGGTGCTGGATGCCTTCCAGGCAGTGCTGGGCAGCGGCGCCAAACCCGAGGCAGCCTTCCCCCTGTCGCTGGCGCTCACCTCGGACCGGCTGGCGCCGGGCATGGCGCTGGCGCGCGACCTGGTCACCCGCGACGGCGTGCTGCTGCTGGCGCGCGACTACATCCTGGACGCCAGCCTGATCGAGCTGATACGCAATTTCGAAGCGGCCGAAGGCTACCGGCTCATCATCCACATCGTCGAGAGGACCAAATGACCCCCCTGGAGGCGCCGCAACTTCTGCTGGTCGATGACGAACCCAATGTGCTCAAGGCGCTGGAGCGCCAGTTGCGCGCGGTAGACCGGGGCACCGAGCAGCCTTACCGCATCGAGTCCTATACCAGCCCCGCCGCCGCCCTGGAGCGTGCCGGCGAACAGGCCTTCGATCTGGTGATCAGCGACTACCGCATGCCCCACATGGACGGCGTCAGCTTCCTCGCCAAGTTCCGCGCCCTGCAGCCCTATGCGGCGCGGCTCATCCTGTCGGGCCACACCGATTCTCCGGCCCTGCTGGGCGCCATCAACAGCGCCGGGGTGATGCGTTTCCTGTGCAAGCCCTGGGAGCACGCGGAACTGGTGCTCGCCGTGGAGAACGCGCTGCTGGAGCGCGCCCTGCTCCTGGAGAACCTGCGCCTGGCGGACGAAGTGCGCGTGCAGCAGGGCATCATCTCCAGGCAGGAGGCGGAGCTGCGCCGCCTGGAAGCCGAATCGCCCGGCATCACTCGGGTAAACTGGGGGCCGGACGGCTCCATCCTGATCGATCCGGACCCATTGCCGGAGAAAAAGACCCATTGATCGCGGCGAAGCGCTCGCGGACGCAATCGACCATGGCCGAATACGACGAAGCGCGCGCCACCCTGAGCGTCAAGGTGGTGTATTACGGTCCTGCCCTGTCGGGCAAGACCACCAATCTCATGCGCCTGCACGACATCCTCGCCCCTGAGCTCAAGGGCGAATTGATGACCCTGGACACGCGCAACGACCGCACCCTGTTCTTCGATCTGCTGCCGGTGGGATTCCGCGCGCCCTCGGGGCTGCTGCTGAAGTTCAGGCTGTTCACCGTACCCGGTCAGGTGGCCCACGACTCCACGCGCAAATCGGTGCTGTCGCGCGCCGACGCCGTGGTATTCGTCGCCGATTCCCAGCGCAACCAGAGTGTAAACAACGGCGAGTCCTTCGAGAACCTGGCCCACAACGCCACCGTGGTCGGTCTGGATTTCGAGCAGTTGCCGCTGGTGGTGCAGTTCAACAAGCGCGACCTGCCGGATGTCTTGCCGGAGGAGGAGATCCTGGCGCGCTGGGGCCGGGCGCCCTGGCCCGTCACCTTCGCTTCGGCGCTCGCCGGCCAGGGCGTGGTGGAGACATTCGCCGCCCTGCTCGCGCGCCTCTATTCTTCCCTGGACGCGCGCCACGAGCTGGCGGCGCGCCATGGCCTGGCGCGGGAAGCCTTCGTGTCGGCGGCATGCGGAGGGACTGTATCATGCTGCTGAGCACGGAAGAAGCTTTCGACCGCCGCCCCGAGCTGCGCGCCCTGCTGGAGGGCCTGCCCCGGGGCCAGTTGGCGCGCGCGCTCGCCGCCCTGTGCGGCGAGGACTACTGCCTGGAGGACGACAGCGGCACGCCCCTTGTCTGCGGCACGGCTTGGCGCGGGGGCGACGGCGGCAACCGGGCACCCCTCGAGCACGAACTCGAGATCGTCGGCTGGCTGTGTCTCGGCCCGCGCTCGCCGGTGGCGGCCCAGGCGCTGGTACCCATGCTGGCGCTGCTGCTGCTGGCGGCGGCGCGCTACCGGATGACCGCCGCTCTGCACGTGGCAGCGATCCAGGAAGACTACCGGGTGCTGCTGGAGAAGCACGGCCAACTGGCCCAGTCGGAGGAACGGCTGCGCAAGCTGTCGGCGGAACTGGAGAGCCGCGTGCAGGAGCAGGTGGCCATCATCGAACGTGCGCAGCGCCAGTTGTATCAGACGGAGAAAATGGCATCCGTCGGCCAACTGGCCGCCGGCATGGCCCACGAGATCAACAACCCGATCGGCTTCATCCGCAGCAACCTCGTCACCGCCGGCGGCTATGTGCAGCGCTTCGCCCAGCTCGCCGACGCGGCACGGCGCGGCGACGGTGCCGCGGTCGCCGCCCACTGGCAGCGCGGTGATATGGATTTCGTCCTGGAAGACTTCGCCCAATTGCTGCAGGAGAGCATAGACGGAGCCGACCGCGTCGCGCGCATCGTCGCCGACCTCAAGACCTTCTCCAGCGTAGACACCACGGAGGACGCGCTGGTCGATCTCAACCAGAACCTGCGCTCGGTCGTCCACATGGCCCAGGCCCAGTTCGGCCATGTGCGCATCGAGCTGGATCTGCAGCCCCTGCCACGGCTGTCCTGTCACCCGGGCAGGCTGAACCAGGTGTTCCTGAGCCTGGTGCAGAATGCCGCCCAGGCGGTCGCCGACGGCGGCGTGGTGCGCGTCGATTCCGCCAGCAGCGGCGATGCCGTGCGCGTGCGCGTGCACGACGACGGCGTGGGCATGGCGCCGGAAGTGCTGGCGCGCGCCTTTGACCCCTTCTTCACCACCCGCGCCGTGGGCCAGGGCACCGGCCTCGGGCTCACGGTCAGCCGCGACATCGTCATGGCCCACGGCGGCCGCATCGACATCGACAGCGCGCCGGGGCGCGGCACCACGGTCACCGTGACCCTGCCCCTGGCCAGAGGACGCGGGGCATAAGCCATGTCCTACGCCTCCCTGTTCACCGGCGCGCCAGACGAGCCCGCTGCCGCGGCCTCCAAGGACGCCGTGCGCTACAGCATCCTGCTGGTGGATGACGAGCCCAATGTGCTCAGCGCCCTGCGCCGGGTGTTCCGCCAGGAGAACTACGACATCGTCACCGCCGGCAGCGGCGAAGAGGGACTGGCGCGCCTGCGCGAGCGCCCGTTCCAGCTCCTCATCTCGGACTTCATGATGCCGGGCATGAACGGCGGCGAGCTGCTGCGCCAGGCGCGCAGCCTGCAGCCGGAGGCGATACGCATCATGCTCACGGGCCATGCCGATGTCTCGGCGGTGATGGCAGCGGTCAAGTCCGGTGCCGTTTACAAGTTCATCCTCAAGCCCTGGAACGACGACGACCTGCGCGTCACCGTGGCCCTGGCCCTGGAACAGCAGGCGCTGATGGCGAAGAACCGCCGGCTCAAGGAGGAGAATGCCGCCAAGGCCAAGGAGCTGGACCAGCTCGCCAGGTTCGCGGTCACCAACCGCAGCCAGATCGCGATCATGCTCAACAAGCGCAACCTGCTCAACCTGCAGCAGGTGCAGGAGCTGTATCGCCTGCAGCAGACGCGCAAGGAGCCGGCCATCAGGCTGATCCTGGACCGGGGCTGGGCGGACGAGAAGGCCATTCACCGCATCCTGCGCACCGAGCTGCTGGTGGAGGAAGTGGCACTGGAAGAAGTGGCGGTGGATCCCACCGTGGCCTCGCTCATTCCCCATTCCATGTGCAAGAAACAGTGGGTGGTGCCCATCAAGCTGGAGGGCAAGCGCCTGACGCTGGCCATGGCCGATCCCCTGGACAGCGGGCTGCTGGACGACCTGCGCTTCGTCACCGGCCTGGACATCCGGCCGGTGCTGGCCCCGAGCAAGGCGATCGAAGCCAAGATCGCCGAGGTCTATGGCGTGTCGGCGACCGATCTGGCCGACCTGGAGACCATCGCCCAGCTCGTGGACCCCATCGAGGGCATCGAGGTGGTCATCGACGACGAGGACCAGGATCTCTCCCTGGAGGACCTGCTCCACGGCACCGAGGAGCCGCCCGCCATCCGCCTGGTGAACTCGGTGATCCTGGAAGCCATCCGCCTGGGCGCCAGCGACATCCACGTGCAGCCGCGCACCAAGAACGTCATGGTGCGTTACCGCATCGACGGCATCCTGCAGGACAAGATCCAGATCCCGCATCAGTTGCACCAGTCTTTCGTGTCGCGCCTCAAGGTGATGTCCGAGCTGGACATCAGCGAGCGGCGCCGCCCCCAGGACGGCCGCATCACGGTGAAGACGCCCATGCGCGTGGTGGACCTGCGCATCTCGACCCTGCCGACCATCAACGGCGAGAAGATCGTCATGCGCATCCTGGACCGCAACGCCGCGGTGCTGAGCCTGCACGAGCTGGGCTTCGCCGCCGACGACCTGCGCCGCATCGAATACGCCGTGTCCAAGCCCCAGGGCATCATCCTCGCCACCGGCCCCACCGGCAGCGGCAAGACCACCACTCTGTACAGCCTGCTGCAGCACAACGCCACGCCGGCGAAGAACTATGTCACCATTGAGGATCCGGTCGAGTACTACCTGGACATCGCCGGCCAGGTGCACATCCGCGAGAAGATCGGCCTCACCTTCCCGGTGGTGCTGCGCTCCATCCTGCGCCAGGACCCGGACGTGATCCTGCTGGGCGAGATCCGCGATTTCGAGACGGCCGAAGTGGCTTTCCACGCGGCCCTGACGGGCCACCAGGTGTTCTCCACGCTGCACACCAACTCGGCCATCGCCACCGTGTCGCGCCTGCTCGACCTGGGCCTGAAGCCCTACGTGGTGGCGACCGCCCTGGAAGCCATCGTCGCCCAGCGCCTGGTGCGGCGCATCTGCAGCCATTGCCGGGAGGAGATCAAGCCGGACGCCAGCCTGCTGAAAAAACTGTCTCCCGCCCTCGACCCGGCACTGACCCCGGCCCATCGCGGCCGCGGCTGCCGCGAATGCCACGGCAGCGGCTACAAGGGGCGCCTGGGCCTGTACGAGGTGCTGGTGCCCGACGACAACCTGCGCCATCTCATCGCCACTGGCGCCGGCACCCTGGAATTGGTGCACACGGCGCGCGGGCTGGGCACACGCTCCCTGTTCGAGGATGCCATGGACAAGGTGGCCCGGGGGCAGACGACCCTGGAAGAGGTGCTGCGCGTGCTCGGGCCCCAGTGAACGGCCGAAGCCGTGATCCTGTGGCATCATCCTGAAAACCGCACTTAACGCAAAGGACGCGAAGCATCGCAAAGGACGCAAAGGAAAATCCTGAAGGATGGCCGACACCCAAAGGGTGAGGTCGTTCTTTGCGGCCTCTGCGTCTTTGCGATCTTTGCGTCGAAGGCGGTTTTCAACTGCGGTTGCAAGGATCATTGGGCTGACTCTTACACCAAGCGCCTCCCCGACGCCATGAACCGCGCACGGCTCGCGCTTCTGTTGCTGCTCCTGGCACTGCTGCTGGCAGGGCTGTGGACCTATCGGAACGTGGCGAACTCCCTGCGCGAGATCCGTGCCGCCAATCTCACCACCCTGCTCAACACCCAGATCGAGGTGCTGGATCTGTGGATCGCCGAGCAGTTGCACGACGCCCGGCAATGGGCGGCCGACCCGCGCGTGCGCCGGCGCCTGGATGCCGTCATGCGCATCGCCGCGCGCGGCGATGCGGCGGCCCTCGGGGATTCCCCCGAGCGCCGTGCCCTGCTGGAACTGCTGCTGCCGCCGGAGGGGAGGGCCGTGGCCGCCCATGTGATCGACGCCCGCGGCCGCATCGCCGTCTCGCGTCATCCCGGCTACCTCGGCCGCACCGTCACGCCCGAGACGATGCAGCAACTGGCACCGGTGCTGCGCGGCGAGTCACGCTTCATCCCGCCGCAGCACGAGAGAGTGCGGGTGGTGGAGCCCGAGTCCGTCGCCTTCGACCGGCCCCTGGTATGGGTGGAAACGCCGGTGAAGAACGCCGAGGGCGACGTGATCGCCATCCTCGGTCTCGGCCACATCGCCAACCAGGCCTTCGCCGACGTGCTCAAGATCGCGCGCCCGGGGCGCACGGGAGAGGCCTACGCCTTCGATGCCGACGGCATCATGCTCAGCGAGACACGCTACCTGCGCGAGGCCGCGCAGCGGGGATTGCTGGCGGCGGGCGCCGGCGACAGCTCCATCCTCGCCCTGCACGTGCGCGATCCCTCCCTGGGCACCGATCCGGCGGACGCCGCGCGTCCGCAGGCGCGGCCCCTCACCCGGCTGGCCGCCGCCGCCATCGCCGCGCGCCACGAGCCGCAGCGCGCCGAACGCGCCGGACTGTTGCTCGAGCCTTACCACAACTACCTGGGCGAGGAAGTCATCGGCGCCTGGCGCTGGCTGGCGCGCCACGACATGGGCGTGGCACTGGAAATGGCGGCAGCCGAAGCCTACGCGCCGCTGCGCTACCTCAACATCGGGCTGGCGGCGGTCATGGTGCTGATGGCCCTGGTCTGGCTCAGCGCCTTCGTCTCCCTGGACAAGCTGACCGACCGGCTGCGCGGCAAGCAGGCCCCGCGCAGCATCGGACCCTACCGGCTGGTGCGGACAATCGGCGAAGGCGCCATCAGCACCGTGTACCTGGCGCACCATCGCCTGCTGAACCGGGCCGTCGCCGTCAAGGTGCTCAAGCCCCAATCCACCACGGATGAATGGACCGCCCGCTTCCAGCGGGAAGTGCAGCTCGCCAGCACGCTGCGCCATCCCAACACCATCGCCATTTACGATTTCGGCCAGGGACCCGGCGCAACGCTGTACTACGCCATGGAATTCCTGGAGGGCCTGGCCCTGTCCGACCTGGTGGAGCGCTACGGCCCGGTGCCCGCGGCGCGCGCCGCCCACCTGCTGCGCCAGGTATGCGCTTCCCTCGCCGAGGCCCATGACCTGGGTCTGATCCACCGCGACATCAAACCGCAGAACATCATGGTGTGCCGCGTAGCGGGGCAGAACGACGTGGTGAAGGTGCTCGACTTCGGCTTGGTCAAGCAACTGGACGCCAGCGACACGCGCGATCTCACCAGTTCCCTGCGCATCCTCGGCACGCCCCTCTACATGGCGCCGGAACGCATCCGCGAGCCAGGCAAGGTGGACGCGCGCAGCGACCTCTATTCCCTAGGCGCCGTGGGCTACTACCTGCTCACTGGCAGGCGCCTGTTCGAGACCGAGAACGCCCACGACCTGACCTACCAGATACTGCACACGCCGCCGCCCCGCGCCTCGGCCCACGCCGCCGTGCCGCGCGAGCTGGACGAGCTGCTCGCGCGCTGCCTGGCCAAGGATCCGGCCGGGCGCCCGGCCAGTGCGGCCGAGATGGGCGAAGCCCTCGAGCGCATTCTCGCCGCCCATCCCTGGACCGCGCGCCAGATCGACGAATGGTGGCGGCTCTACTGGGTGGACGCGAGCCATCCGGACCGCCGCCTGGTTGTGGAATGAGCCGCCCCCATCCGCCTCGGTCCGGCCGCCACGGTGCAGCGCCGCCAGGCGCGCCGCGATCATCTCCTGCGCACGCGCGGCAAGCTGCCGTCGCGGACCCAAGGCGCACAGCTCGGGCAGGATGTGTACCCCGGCAAGCCGTGCCGCGTCACGGGCGCGCCCACGGCCTGCAGCCGCACGCCCAACACCGTCAGCAGGGCAGGCGTCGGCGCGGTTATGGAAACAGCGCAGGTAGGCGGCTATCGGTCGACGCAACCAGCCGAAGCCATAGTAGCCGCTGTACTTATGGCTTGGCACTGCATGGGTCGCATGCTTGAAGCCGGGCTGCGACGGCGCGATGACGGCCAGATGATGTTTGCGTTAAAGCGGCACGCGCCGGCCCCGCCCGTAAGAAAAAATTCATTCAAGTTCTCCACCATCGAGCCGTTGCCGCTGCCGTTTCCAACAGATTTGGCCGGAGAAGAAATGCCATCGCAACCGAGTACCCGCGACGATCTTGCGCAGCTGATCGACGACGGGCGCCTTTATCCCGTATTCCAGCCCCTCGTCAGCATGGAGACCGGACAGGTGTATGCCTACGAGGCACTGATCCGCGGCCCCGACGGTTCGGAGTTCCATCGCCCGGACCGCCTGTTCGGCGCGGCCCGGGCCCACGGACTCACGGGCCGGCTCGAGATCGCCTGCTGCGAGACGGCGATACGCGGTTTCGCCAAGCTGGCTCTGCCCGGCAAGCTGTTCCTGAATGCCGGCGCGCCGGCCATCGAACGCTTCGGCGCCCACCAGGGCGGCGAGCTGGTGCGCGCCGCCATCGAAGCCGGCTTTCCGCCCAACCGCATCGTGCTCGAGCTGACCGAGCACGAACGGGTGGAATCCACCGATCGCCTGCTCGCCTCGCTCGCCACCCTGCGCGCCCTGGGCGTCTGCCTCGCGCTCGACGACTTCGGCGACGGCCGCTCCAGCCTGCGCTTGTGGGCGGAAATCAGGCCGGACATGGTGAAGATCGACAGCTACTTCACGCGCGACATCCAGGCGGACAGCCGCAAGGTGGAGTTCCTGAAAGCCATGCTGCGCTTGTCCGACGTCTTCGGCAGCCCGCTGGTGGCCGAGGGGATCGAGACGGAAGCGGAACTGGCCATCCTGCGCGACCTGGGCGTGGCCTACGGTCAGGGCTACTTCCTGGGCCGCCCCGACAAGCGGCCGGACGCCGCCATCCCGGCCTACGCCGCCGCGGTGCTGGAATCGCACAAGATCGCCGTCTATCCGGAAACACCGCCGCGGCAAAGCGTCAAAGCGACCGTGGAGAAGCTGCTCGTCACCGCCCCCTCGGTCACGCCGGGCACGCCCAACGACGCGCTGGTCGGCATTTTCGCTTCCTATCCCGAGCTGCACGCCCTGGCCGTCGTGGACCACGAGCGCCCTGTCGGTCTCATCAACCGGCACGGCTTCATGGACCGCTACTCCAGGCCCTTCCACCGGGAGATCTACGGCAAGCGGCCGTGCACCACCTTCATGAACCCGGCGCCCCTGCTCATCGAGCGCTCCACGCCGCTGGACTGCCTGGACAGCGTGCTCACCGGGGAAGACCAGCGCTACCTCAGCGACGGCTACATCATCACCGACGGCGGCCGGTATCTGGGCATCGGTACCGGCGAGAGCCTGGTGCGGGCGGTGACCGAGCTGCGCGTGGAAGCGGCGCGCCACGCCAACCCGCTCACCTTCCTGCCCGGCAACATTCCCATCACTGAGCACATCTCGCGGCTGCTCTCCAGCGGCGTGCCCTTCTGCGCCGCCTACTTCGACCTGAACAACTTCAAGCCCTTCAACGATCAGTACGGCTATTGGCGCGGCGACGAGATGATCAAGCTGGCGGCCGGCATCATCGCCTCCCGCTGCGATCCCCTGCGCGACTTCGTCGGCCATGTGGGCGGCGATGACTTCGTGGTGCTGTTCCAGAGCGACGACTGGCACGCACGCTGCATGCTCATCGTGCGTGATTTCAACGAGCGGGCGCGGCGCTTCTTCGACGCCGAGGACGTGATCGCCGGCGGCATCACCGGGGAGGACCGCCACGGCAACCGCAGCTTCTTCCCCTTGACCACCATCGCCGCCGGCGCCGTGCGCGTTTCCCCCGGCGACTACAAGAACCCGGAAGAAGTCGCGTCGGCCGCCGCCGCGGCCAAGCGCCGCGCCAAGCACAGCGGCAGCGGCATCTTCGTGGCGCGCCGGCCGTGCCCGATGGCCGCCGGGGCGCGAACACGGCCATGACGACGCGGTACAGCCCGTCCTGCAGCAACCGGTCTTCGCTGCCGGCGCCGACTACTTTATGCAGTTAACTGCACAATCTCAAATCTGAATTCCGGAAAAACGCATATTCTCACGAGAAAAATGCATCTTACTGCTTGACACACCCCACTAAGTGCATTATTATGCAACCACGAATATGCGGTTAACTGCCGCAACCCGATCGGGATGGAAGGCAGTGGCAAAGCCACCCGCGGGCATCCGGGCCGCGCGGTGCGCAGGAACCCCAAGCAACCCTGTACAGTAGGAGACGGACGTGGACGCCGCAGTCGAGACGCAGACTTCGCAAAGCAACCCCCCGGTGGATTACCAGACCCACCCGGACCGCTACAGACATTGGCATCTTTCCTTCGACGGTCCCCTCGCCACCCTGAAGATGGACGTAAACGAGGACGCGGGCCTGAAGCCCGGCTACAAGCTCAAGCTCAATTCCTATGACCTGGGGGTAGACATCGAACTGCACGACGCCCTGCAGCGCATCCGCTTCGAGCACCCGGAAGTGCGCACGGTGATCGTCACCAGTGCCAAGGAGCGCATCTTCTGCTCCGGCGCCAACATCTTCATGCTGGGCAAGTCCTCCCACGCCTGGAAGGTGAATTTCTGCAAGTTCACCAACGAGACGCGCAACGGCATCGAGGACGCGAGCCGCCATTCGGGCCTGAAGTTCATCGCCGCCTGCAACGGCACCACCGCCGGCGGCGGCTACGAGCTCGCCCTGGCCTGCGACGAGATCTTCCTGGTGGACGACCGCTCCT
>DYIB01000116.1 GCA_020723855.1 Uliginosibacterium gangwonense | reverse complement strand
CCTAAGGTAGCCATCCCGTGAGATCATCAAGCCAACCCGACACTGGTCCCCCTTTAATGAAGCTCCCAGCCAATTGCGAAAATATCACTTGACGTGTGCCATCGAAGGTGATACCCTTGGAAGCGAGGAGGTAATACAATGCCCAACCCGAGGCCAAGGCTGCGCCAGATACGAAAAGAAAAGGGGGTTTCCGCCCAGGTGGCAGCCACTAAGGCCGGGATTTCCGTAAGTATGTGGCTCATGGTGGAGCAGGGCGAACGCAACCCCAGTATTAATGTGATACGGAAGATGGCCGAAGCCCTGGACGTGACTCCGGATGAAATTTTTTTGGCCCTCATCGCCCAAGCGGCCACCCTCGACCCGGCGGTAGGTGGCGGCGCATGATCCCCCTCCGCACCGCCGACATCCTCACCCGCCGCGACGCCGGGCGCCGGTGGCTGACGATGAGGCCGCTTAACGAACTCCGCTGCACCCGCTGCCGGCGGCTCCTGGCGCGCTGGCGGGCGGGCGGCGCGGTGGAGATCGAGACCAAGTGCCCGCGGTGCGACGAGGTTGTCACCCTGCGGGTGGGGGAGGTGAGGAGGGGTGGCGGTCAGCCTGAAGCACGCCGGCGGTGAGATCGACCTTGGGGAGATCGCCCGGCTGGCGCAGATCCGGGCCGAGCTGCCTCGGCGCCTGGCCGAGCTGGCGGAGGCCGACCCGCCGAGGGCGCTGGCGCTCATCAGGGCCTGGGGGCGCGGCGAGAAGCCTGTGGAGCAGATCTGGGAGGAGGCGGTTTGAATGGGAGCGGTCATCGAGATAAAAAGGCCCTGCGCAGCAACGCAGGGCAACGAACCTGACACCTTCAGCGTACCACACCCCGCCACGGGCGGCAAGGTGGTCCATCTCGAATTGCCGCAACGCTGCCCGCGGTGCCGACTGGACCGGGCATTGTTCCGGCTGACGGGGCACCGGGCCAGGGGTACCCTGCGGGCGGAGAACATCGCCTGTGAATGCGGCTGGACGACGCGGGTATGGTGGCGGTAGATGTTGGGCAGCGCCGGCGTAATGCATGACCAGGTCCAACGGTGGGCGCGAATGGCCCGGGCCATGGCCCGGCGCCCGGGGCCGAAGGGGGGCGGGGCGGCGTGAACGGCAACGGAAACATCCCGCCGGCAACCGAATCCGTGCAACCGAGCGCGGGGCGCCTTGCCCGCATCATCGACCTCGACCGCGCCACGACCTGCGCCCGGTGCGGCGGCTACGCGGAATTTGAGTGGCTGTGGATCGGCGGGCGGGGAATGGTGCGGCATCGCTACTGTCTCGTCGAAGGCTGCGGCGTGGCCGTGGAGGTGGCGGAATGATGCATGACAACATCACGCGGGCCGAGACGTCCGACCCCTGCCCTGGCTCCGTCGCGCAGAGGCTCATGGAGATCATCGAGAACATGAACGACCTCGGCGATGTGCCGGGAGATCGTGGCAAAGATCAGGGGTATGATGCCGCCGGCGACCTAACGAAAGGAGAGATCATGGTGAGCATCGCCGAGATGACGGAATCCACGATCATCAGTGAAGCGGTTCGAGCCGCCATCCGGGATGCGGCGCGGGGCATGGCCCGCGAATTCGGGCTGGACGAGCTGCAGTCTCGCCTCCTGGCGTTCCCGGCCAAGATCCGCCAACAGAAGGAGACAGTGAAGGCGGCGAGGGACGCCCTCATCGAAGCGGAGCAGGCCCTCAGGGAGGCAGACGCCTTCCTCCTGGTGGCCATCACCCAGGAGGTGAACGGCGACGGCAAGCCGGCCTTCTCGAACGAGAAGGCGCGGGAGGCCGAGCTTATCAGGCGCCGGAAGATCGATGCCGCCTACCAGCAGGCGCTCAGGCAGCACCAGGCGGCGGATGCGGCGCTCCGGACCGCCCAGGCCGACCTGGAGCACCTGGAGGACGACTTCAAGGCCCACCGCACCGCCCTGGAAGCGGCGGGCAACCTTCTCCGGGCCATCGGGCAGTAGACATTTCGCGCGTGATAACAGGAGGGATCCAGATGGACAGCACCAGCAACACCTTGGCGGTGAAGGTGAATGGGCAGGGAAGCGGCGCCGCAGATGCTCTGATCATCGCGGCCCGAGAGGCTGGCCTCACCGAAGCGCAGATGCGGCAGATCATCGAGGAGGAGCGCAGGCAGGCCCTGGCGGGCATCGACTACCGCCCGCCCAGGGTGAGCATCGAGCCGCGCACCCAGCAGTTCTCGTTCCTGGCTACCGGGGAGCTCAGGAAGGAGCTGGACGTCGTGGTGGTCTTCTCGCACAAGGCCCGCGGCTATTGGGAGGAGGGGAACAAGGTCCCGGTCTGCTCGTCCCTGGACGGCAAGCATGGCACCGGCAACCCGGGCGGGGCATGCATCGCCTGTCCCCTCAATCAGTTCGAGAGCGACCCCAAGGGCGGGCGCGGCAAGGCCTGTAAGGAAATGAGGCGGCTGTACTTTGTGAGCGACGAGGACGTCCTGCCCCAACTCCTGACCCTGCCGCCGACGTCCATCACGGCCTGGGACGAGTATGTGGCCGGCGTCGTCGGCCAGCAGGACACGCCCAGCACCATCTTCCTCCGCACCCGTCTCAGCCTGGAGAAGCAAGAGGATAAGGCCCGCGGGTACACGTGGAGCGTCCTCAAGCCCGCCCAGGGGGAAAAGTTGCCTATCCCCCAGGTCCTGAAGCTGCGGGAACTCAGAATGCAGCTGGAGATCGCGGCCGCGAAGTTCGGCATCGAGGCGGAGGACTACGGAGTCGAAGCCATCGACGTCCAAACCGCTCCCGCGAGTGCGGAAGACGACGAGGAAGACCTCCCGTTTTGATTGTTCAAGAGAGCCGCAGGCGGTGACGCCTGCCGGTTCTCACAGACTCCCAGCGGACACGCCGGGGGTCTGTGAGAACCGCTACCTGAAGGAGGATGAAAGGTGCCATCCGCGACGAGCGAGTTCCAGCGCCAGCGCCGAGCCAGGGGCCTGGAGTTTCAGGGAGAGGTGATCGCCGCCCTGCGGCGGGTGCCTGGGGCGTGGGTGTATCGCCTCCCGGATCACGGCAACGAGTCGCCGTTCGACGTCCTGGCGCTCCTACCGTGGGCGGTTGTGGGCGTCGAGGTGAAGCTCGTCCGCTCCAGGATCAGCCTCTCCGCGCTGCGGCCCAACCAGGTGCGCGGCCTTCTGGAGCTTGAGGCCTCCCAGCTCTGCGCACAGGACGTGGACCTGGACACATACAGGCGCATCGGCGTCCTCGTGGTTGGCTTCGATGCGGACGGCGGCCGCGAGGTCTACGTCGCCCGGGCGAGCGTGTTGCTGGACTACATGAAAAAACGCGGCGTCACGTCTCTCGCCGCAGACGGTCTTCGCAGCGCCCCGTGGGTAGAGCGGGTTTTCAAGGATCACGACGGCTGGGACATCGGTTCGGCCCTGAGGAGGGCGTTTTTCTGGTGAAGATCGAGATCGGCGCCGACATCCGCATCCTGGACGCTCCGGGCGCCATCGTGCGCCAGGTGATGGCGGACCTCACCTTCGACAATCCCGAATATGCGGAGGCCCAGCGCCGTGGATATAGCACCTGGGGCATGCCGCGGCGGCTGCAGCTGTATCGCGTCGTCCCCGGAGGCCTCCGGTTGCCGCGGGGGTACTGGGGACGGCTCAGGGAGATCATGCCCCGGACGCCGGATGGTCGCATCCAGGCGGAAATCATCGATGTCCGCGTAGAGCCGCCGGCTGTACAGTATGAGTCCCGCATCATCCTCCGCGACTATCAGCAGGAGGCGGTCAACGCTGCTCTGCGCCAAGGAGACGGGGTGATCGTGGCGCCGCCGGGCGCCGGCAAGACGATGATCGGGCTGGCCCTGGTGGACAGGATCCAGCGACCGGCGCTGTGGCTCACGCACACCCGGGACCTGGCGGAGCAGACGGCGGAGCGGGCCCGGACCGCCCTGGCCGGCGCCTTTGAGGTCGGGATGCTGGGGGACGGGCGGTGGCGCTTGGGCGAGAAGCTCACGGTGGGGATGATCCAGACCCTGGCGCAGCGGGACCTGTCGGAAATCGTCGAGCGGTTCGGTGTGGTGATCCTGGATGAGGCGCATCACGCGCCGGCGCGTCAATTCTACGAGGTCGTCAATCAGTTCTCGGCCCGCTGGCGGTACGGGCTCACAGCCACCCCGGAGCGGGCGGACGGCCTGGAGTTCTATCTCCACGCGGCCATCGGCCCCGTCGTGCACCGCATCGGGCACGGGGTGTTGGCGGCCGCCGGGCAGATCGTCGTGCCGGAGGTGCGGCTCATCTACACGGATTTCAGATACGACAGCTCTCTGGACGGGGACCGCCTCAACTGGAACCGCCTCTTGGGCGAGCTGACCCTGGATGACACCCGCAACAACCTCATCATCCGCACCGTGGCCGAGCATGCGCCGGGGCACTACAGCCTGGTGCTGTCGGATAGGGTGGAACACTGCATGGCCCTCCGGTGGCTCCTCCGCGGCCATCCCGCTGGTAAGGAACTTCGGGCCGAGGTGGTGCACGGGGAGATGCCCCGCGGCCGGCGCCGGGAGATCATGGCGGCCGCGGCGGCGCGGGAGATCGACGTGCTTTTCGCCACACAGCTTGCCCGCGAGGGGTTGGACCTGCCGCACCTGGACCGGCTGCACGTCGCGACCCCGAAGCGGGCGGCGGGGGTGGTCGAGCAGGAGGCCGGGCGGGTGGCGCGGCCGGCGCCCGGGAAAACGGGGGCCATCATCTTCGACTACGTGGACGACCTGGTGGGGACATTGCGGTCCCAGGCTTATGCCCGGCGGAAGGTCTATGAAAAGCTTGGTTGCCGGGTGCCGCGGAAGCCGCGGACGGAGAGCCGGCGCCAGGTGGAGCAGTACCTCTCAACGTTCTCAACGTTTGGGGTGAGATCGTGAAGGCCATCAAAGAGCTGCATATTCGAGAGTTTCAGTCGCATGAGGCGACCGCCCTGCAGTTCCACCCTGGGCTGAACGTCCTGGTGGGGCCGTCGGACTCGGGCAAGTCGGCCATCGTCCGGGCGCTCAGGTGGTGCCTCCACAACGAGCCGCGAGGCGAGGCGTTCATCCGGGCCATGGCGGCCCAGGGCCTGACGGACGCCGAGATCGGGGAGCGGTTCGGGGTGAGTGGACCCGTCATCAGGCTCTTGCGAAACCGACGGGGGATCGAAAAGAGCCGGGTTCGGGCGCTGGGGGTCGACCAGGGTGATGGCGCACCGCAGGCGACGCCTACGGCACCCAAAAGCCGGGGCGTGGAGATGGTCGGCCGGATCATCCGGATCGAGGCGCCCGGCACGACTCTGTACGGCTGGCTGGCCTGGGATTCCGGCGACGGCCATTGCCGGGCGCTGGGTGATGTGGTGCGGGAGTTCCTGGACAGCCTGGCGGACGGCTGGGTCGGTCAGCCGGTCGTGTTCCGGATGGGGCCGGCGGAGTGACGGCTGGAAATCGTCTGCATGGGGTGCATGATTATGCGGGCCTACGTCACCGAGCATGCCGCGGCGCGGTACAGGCTCAGGGTCGGGCGAGACCCTTGCGAATTGCCTGACCTTGTGGCCAGGGCGCTCCTTGGCCGTGGCTGGCCCAGGATGCGATTCCGGCGCGGGAGGGCCCGGGTGTGGCTGCCGGGGTTGCGCGGAGTCCGGGTGGTGCTGGCTATCGACGCAGACGGCCGGGTGGTCGTGACGGTGTTGCCGAGGCGAGCACATAGCGGGTAAGGGGGCGGGATGGTGGCTGTAGCATCATCGGAGTTCGATTTCAGTCGCGTCCCCTGGGCGGTGTTCTGGCAAGAGCAGTTCCAGGGTCAGGAGATGCGTGGCTCTGGGGTAGAGCGCCAGGTCCGTTGCCCGTTCCACGACGACCGCCAGGCATCCGTAAGCCTCAATATGGAATCTGGTCTCTGGACCTGCTACGCCTGCGGTGAGGGCGGTAACGGGTATCAATTCCTGGTCAAGCGTGGGACGAATCCGGCCGAGGCCATGACGTATCTGAAACGCTTGGCGGGCGTACGGGACGACGCCTCTCGCCCTAAGATGCAGTATCTGAAGTTGGCCGAATACGCCGCGGCGAAGCGTCTTCCGCTGGATTTTTTGTCCGGATTGGGGATCGTGGATAGCCCTAAGGGCATCCGCATCCCATACAGCAACGAAAAAGGCGAAGTTATAGCCTGGCGGGTCCGCCACAGCCTGAGCGGCCCGACGCGCTTTTCTTGGTCCAAAGGGTCCACAGTGATCCCCTACGGCCTCTGGCTCTTGAATCGGGCAAAGGAGGCCAAGCGGGTCATCCTGGTGGAGGGTGAATCTGATGCTCAGACCCTCTGGGTCCATGGGTTTCCCGCCCTTGGGCTCCCGGGGGCCAGCACCTTCAAGCCGGCCCACGCCGAACTGCTGAAGGGCCTACATATCGTCTACGTCGTCCGAGAGCCTGACCAGGGTGGTCAGACCTTTGTGACGAAGGTCGCGGCCGGCCTGGGGGCCGTGGAATTCGCTGGCGAGCTGCGAGAGGTGGTCCTGCCGGTTAAGGATGTCTCCGCCCTGCACATGGCTGATCCCGAGGCGTTCCCCGCGGCCTTCCAGGCGGCATTGGACGCCGCCCAGGCCGTTGACCTGGGGGTGGCTGTCGAACGTGCCCGCCGACCGGCCCTGACCACGCCGCCCGTTGACTTGGTGCAGCCAGACGGCTGGACCATCACCGACGCCGGCATCTGGGGCCTGGACCGCACCCGGAAGGACCCGGAATGGCGATGCATCTGCCCGGTGCCGGTGCTCCTTACGGGGCGTCTCCGCAACCTCGACACCGGGGAAGAGAAGGTCGGACTGGCATTCCGCCGGGACGGCCAATGGCACCACATCAGCGCACCACGCAGCACCGTCTTCCAGGCCCGGAGCCTGCCGGCGCTGGCCGACAGGGGGCTGCCTGTATCGAGCGAGACCGCGAAGCTCCTGGTGCGCTACTTCGACGACCTGGAGCGGTCGAATCTGGACGTGTTGCCGGTGAAGCGTACAGTGAGGCACTTCGGGTGGATAGGAGCGCCGGGGCGGTTGTTTATCCCCGGTGCGGCCGGAGAGGTGGAGGCCGACCTCGATGACGGCATGGGGCGGATCGCCTCCGGTTACAGCGAAACAGGGGACTTCGACCAATGGCTGGCCCGGGCCGCCAAGGCGCGCCGCCACCCCATGGTGCGTTTTGTCCTGGCCGCCGGGTTCGCCGCGCCGCTCCTGGCGCTCGTGGATCACAGAACGAGCATCCTGCACCTCTGGGGACCTTCCCGCGCCGGCAAGACCGCCGCAGCCTGGTGGGCGATCTCCCCTTGGGGAGACCCTGAGACGCTGATCGCCACCTTCAACGCGACCCGTGTCGGCCTAGAGCGGCTGGCCGCCCTGTACGCCGACCTTCCCCTGGTCGTCGATGAACGCCAGGTGATGGGTGACAAACAGGGAATGGTCGAGAGCCTGGTCTACATGCTGGGCCTCGGCAAGGGTAAGGTTCGCGGCGCACGGGATGGCGGCGTCCAAGCAACGGCGACCTGGCGCACCATCATCATCACTACAGGCGAGGAACCCCTCTCCACCGACGCCTCTGCCGCCGGCGTGAAGACCCGGGCGCTGGAATGGTATGGGGAACCATTCGAAGGCGAGGAAAATGAGGCCCGGGAAGGGTATGCCTTTCTCAAGCGCCACCACGGCCACGCTGGCCCCCGGTTCATCGCAGCCCTTCAGGGGGCATTGGGGGTTGACCCGGAGATGGTCCGGCGCGACTTCGAGCAGGCACGTACGCTCCTCCAGGGCCGGAGCCGGGACGCTCAGGGATCCCATGTCGCCACAGTGGCCGTTGTCGCGCTGGCCGACTTCTATGCCTCGCAATGGATCTTCGGCGCCGATGAGGCCGCGGCGTTTCAGGAAAGCGTGGCTCTTGCCGGGATGGTCCTGGGCCAGACGGAGACGGCCGCGGAGGTCGACCAGGCTACCCGGGCGCTGGAATGGGTAAGGTCTTGGGTCGCTCAGCACCGCCCGAAGTTTGTCGGCGATACGAGCGAGGAATACGGCTGGTTCGGCCAGCCGGAGCACGGCGACGGCGGATACGTCTATATCTACCCGTCGGCCTTTCAGCGGTGTATGAAGGAGGGCGGATTCTCCGAACGGCGTACCCTTCGCGACTTTGTGGAGCGGGGTTGGGTGCTGAGTGATTTCAGGCATGCCGATGGAAAGCGGCGTTTCAAGGTGCGGCGGCGTAAGCCGAACACCTCGGATTATCCAGAGGTGATCGCCCTGAAGCCTGATGTTTTCTATTCACTCGAAAAAAGTGAACAGGCGAGTGAACAGGGGGGTGAACAGACGGAAAGCCTTGGTGGGCGCGTTATATAAGGTATTCTGTTCACTCTGTTCACTCTTTAGAGTGATAATCCCTTACGCGCGTGAGCGCCCCCTGCTATTCAGCGAATGGTAGGGAGAAATACAAAGTAAAAAAACGAGATATGTTTTCCGGAGTAAGTGAACAGAACCGCCAGCCCTTGTGGCTCTAAGTCAAAACCCCTGTTCACTCGGTTTTTTGAAAAAGTGAACAGAAACCGAAGGAGGTTGTTTCAATGGGTTTTGCCGATATGGCAGCGCAACAGATCGCCATCATGGGGGACGTGCCGACGCCACCCCCCATCGCTTTCCCTGGTGAGGAGGTGCATCTCCGCTCCATGCTAACCCGCGACCCGCTGGCGGACCTGACCACTTACCGCGCCGACACCATCTTGTGGACGCGCCTCCTGTCCCTGGCGTACGATGTGGATCCATTCTTCGCCGCGACACTCCATGGGTTCCGATGCTGTGGGACGCGGATTGTCCGACGCGCCGACGGGCGAGGCTGGCGGATGTGGTGGGGTGGAGCGCCCGTGGATGGCGGGTGGCAAAGCGAGGCGGATTACGAGGCGGCGAAGGCCAAGTGGTTGGTGTCGAACGGGGAAGTGCTGATAGGGTTATTGGCGAGGCTGGATGGCTGATTTCGCGCGAAATATCACGGGAGGGATGGAGGATGGCAAGCAAGTACCGCGAGGCGCCCGAGGTGGCGCGGGTGGCCTACGACCTCATCAGGGAGTACCACGGCCACCTGATGGAGGCGAAGATCGCCTACCTGTTCCGCGACGGCACGTGGAGCAGCAAGGGCCGGCCACAGCTCGGCCAGGCCGTCAAGGTCTCCGACCGCGACAAGGAGCTGCACGGATACGACTTCCTGCTGATCGTGAGCCGCGACGCCTGGTCGGAGCTGGACGAGGCCCGGCGCCGCGCCCTGGTGGACCACGAACTCTGCCAC
>DYIB01000115.1 GCA_020723855.1 Uliginosibacterium gangwonense | reverse complement strand
ATCAAGGTGATCAAGGGTGGCGCGTCCTACCTGTTCGGGGAGGACGCACTGTCCGGTGCCGTTGTCATCATCACCAAGCGTGGTGCCAGATACAAGGGCTTCACCATGGCCGCCGATCAGGGCAGCTGGAACTACAGGCGCCGGCAAGCCCGGGCCGGATTTGCTGCCCAATGGGGGACCGGGCACCTACAGGCGACGCGCCGCAGCAGCGACGACTACTACTGGCAGTCGGCCTATCAGACCGACTATATCGACGGCAGCCTGCGCCTTTACCTGACGGACTCTTCGGATATCGCCTTGGGATTCGAGAAATCGGCGCGGGAGAAGGACAAGCATGGTTCGGTCAAGGGCGCCGCCCAAGCCCAGGAAGACCCGCGCGGCACGATAGGGCGCGACTTCACGCGCAAGTACCAAGTCGATCTGCAGAAACTCAACGTGACCTATTCCAATGATCTGTCGGAACGCAACAACGTCCTCGGCACGGTCTACGAGTACAAGGACCATACGCTGTTCTGGTCATCGCCCCAGCGGGTCAGCGCCAGCGGCACGCCGATCAGCGACGCCACGCCCGGCGCACAAGAGCTCTACACGACACTCAATGACTACCGCCAAGTCCAACGGGGCGCGAAGGGGGAATGGCGCGCATCCGGCGGCAAGCTGGGCTGGCTGGCCGGGATCGATCTGCGCCGCAACGAGTACCGGAATTACAACACCGCGCGGGTCGATTACTGTCTGCGTATCGGCGCCGGCTGCTCTGCCGCCAACCTCGTTCGGGCCGGCACGGTGCTGGGCAACGACAGGATCGACGAGAGCGTCGATGCTATTTATGGCGAACTCAAGTTTGCGGCAACGCCGAAGTGGACCGTGACGCTCAACGGTCGCTACGACCACCTGGGCCTGGACTACTGGTCCGGAACCACGAATGAGGTCAAGACGCCTTTCTCCCGCTCCAAGTCCTACAACGTCTTTTCGTGGCGGACAGGCGCCAATTACGCCGTCAATGAAAGGCTCGACTTCTTCGGCAACATCTCCACCGGATTCCGCGCGCCGACGGTCGATCAGCTCTACCGGGGCAGCATTTCCCCTACCAGCAGCAAGGTGGAAAACAACGAAAACCTTCGGCCCGAACAGGCCATCAACATGGAGCTGGGCACGCGGGCCAGGGCCGCTTTGCTCGGGATCCCGGTCGAAGTTGAAGCGGCTGTTTTCCAGTTGGATCGCAAGGACTTCATTACCAGCACCGTCGGCCAGTATGGCGGCAGCAGTACAACGGTCAAGGAACGGTATGAAAATATCGGTGGGGTCCGCAATCGCGGTCTCGAGCTGTCGCTGAGGAGCGACCGCCAGCGTGCAGTAATGCTGGACGTGGCCTACACTTATATCACTGCGGTATTCACCCGCTACGACTCCTTCTATCAAATCCTGGGCAGTCCCTACGTCGCCAACCCGACACTGGTGCGCCACGTCAACACCGGGCATGCCGTGCCCCGCGTACCGCGTCACCAACTGGCAAGCACTATTACCTGGCAGCCGCGCAGCGACTTCCGCGTGGCCCTCGAAATGGATGCCAGGTCGTGGTCGTGGGCTGACGAAATTAATCAGGAAAAATGGCCGGGCCGGACCCTATTCAACCTGCGGGCCAACTATGACGTCAGGGGTTCCGGCGTACTGGCGGGAAGCAAATGGTCGTTCTTTGCGCGTGTCGCCAATCTCTTGGGCAAGCGCTACTGGGCAGCGGCCCGCGGCACCAACGACCAGCCCAACTATCTGACGGGCGTCTACGACAACCGCTATGACGCAAACGATCTTTCCGTCGTGGTCGGCAGACCGCGCAACTGGACGATCGGCCTGACCGCCGCTTTCTGAGGAGATGGCGATGAGATGCGGGTTGCTGCCGATATGCGGGTTGATCGCGATCGTTCCAGGTCCGGCAATGGCGCAACATGAGAGTCACCGGGCGCTGACGTCGACGCCCGAGGAGCGCGCAATGCCTGTTACCCGCGGCGAAGAACAACGCCCTGACAGGCAACGCGAATGGACGCGCTTCCCGCTCCTGGCCGCCGTTCCCAATCGAACGGGCGAGCGCGGCCTGGCTGCGGTACGCCCCTTGGGCATTGCCGCAACCGAGGTTGCGGTCATCGCCGCGGATGGCCCGGACGCGCGCCGGCGCGTACTCTATCCGGTGCGCCCCGAGGGAGCGCTGATCGAAGCCGCAACCCCAAAGACCGGTAATTATCACTGGTTGCAGGCGCGCGCTGAATCCGCCGAGGAAATCCTGGTTGCCTCTTCAGTGTGGTACTTCCCCAATCCCGGCAAGGCGCCGACCGAGATGCTGCTGGCGCCTAAGAGTGAACTGGAAATCATCCCGGTCCCCCTGCCGCGCGAGCACAGCGGCTACCGGGAGAGCGAGAAATGGCAGTTTCTCGTGCGCTTTCATGGTCGGCCCCTGGCAAACCAGCCGCTGACCCTAGAAACCGAATTCGGTAGCCGTTCGACCTTCTTGACCGACGCCAATGGGTATGCGACGGTGCTTTTCCCGCGCGACTTCCGGCAGGCCCCAGCACCGGGCGGAGGCGAAGCAGGCCATGGTCCGCGTCGCGCCGGATTCGTCTTGGCGACCGAAAAGACTGCGCACGGCAAACGCTTTCTGACGGCTTTCAATTATACCTACTCGCAAGACGCAGACCGCAATCGCAGCTTGGCCTGGGGCATGGTTTTCAGTCTGGTCGGCATGATGGCGGCAATTCCTCTGCTGCGCCGGCCTTCGGCCGACAAGACCCGGGAGGAGGGAACCGACCTTGCTTAAGAAGCTATTTCCAACCTTGTCGCACCTGCGTTCCGGCGTACAGATCCTGATGCTCTTCGTCACGGTTTACGGCAGTGTGGTCGTTGGTCACTACGCCGCGGACAAGATTTCCAACGCCCTGCCGGTGCTCTCCTGCGCGTACGACATGCGAAGCGGCGGGTACTGCGTTCTGGTACCGATCCAGCACCAGATTCATCACCGCATCGGCGAGGCCATGGTCCGTGCGCAACAGCTTACGTCTCAGATGGTTCTGCCCTTGTTGATGACTTTGCTGTCGTTTTTCGTTTTCTTCTTCATCATCGGCAAGGCGTTCTGCAGTTGGGTCTGCCCGCTGGGGACCTTGCAAGAACTGATCGGCAGACTGGGACGACGCTTCGGCATCCATCTGCGACGCTTGGAAGGGGATGACCTCGGCGAGGCCAAACGGATACGTCCGGTCAAATGGGTGCTGCTCCTCTGTCTCGTCTTCCTGCTGCCGCTGCTGGCCGGGCTGGGGGTTGCTCCGCATTCCCTGGGCAACCCCTATTGCGACATCTGCCCGTCCAGAGTGGCGACAACGCTGCTGACCGGCAACACCGAGCAACTGGCGTTGCGTCGGGGGGGCAATATCAGCTTTGCACTCGGCGCAATCGCCAACGTACTGTTCGGTTTTACCGTGGTTGGCGCCTTGGCACTGCGCCAACCGTTTTGCCGCATCTGCCCTATGCTGGCGTTCAATGCGCTGTTCCAGCGGCTATCACCGCTGCGTCTCGTCAAGATCTCCCGCGAGAACTGCGGCAAGTGCCGCATCTGCAGCGAGGCCTGCCCGATGGACATCCGGGAGATATCCGGGGAAGAAGGCAGCAAGGCCTTCACCGAGGACTGCACCCTGTGCGGACGCTGCGCCGAGTATTGCCCCCAGGATGGAATCATCAAGATGAAATGGGGTCCCCTTTCGCTCTTCTCCTCGAGCCGCAGTTATTACAGGGACAAGGTGCGTACTGAGTTACCGGACGGTTCCTTGAAGCCGATCAGGTTCGTACGGGCCGTCAAGAGTCATGATTGAGCAACTGGCTGCCGGGCAGGTAAGCCTGCTCACCGTCTGGCTCCTGGGAGTGTCCATGGGCCTGACGGCGTGCACAGTCACCTGCCTCCCTTTCCTTGGAACCTGGATGCTCGGGCGCGGCAGCGGGCAGCACGAAGGGCTGGTCCATACCGCTGTCTTCCTGGCCGGCCGGATGACAACCTACACTCTGCTCGGGGCCCTGGCCGGGGGCACCGGTCTTGGTTTGGCGAAGACGCTGGGTGGCGGTTGGGGAAATGCTTTGATCGGGGCCGCGAGCATTCTGGCGGGTGCTTGGCTGCTGCCAAGGGCCTTGCGCAAAGGGTGCGGAAGCGGGGAACAGGCACCGGCGCAGTCCGTCGTGCGTATTCATCACCGACCGGGGCGCCGCGACGGCGACGGTCTGCCCCCGCTGTTCATGGGCGCGGCATTGTCATTGACTCCATGCACACCGCTTGCGTCCCTGTTAGCGCTGGCAGCCAACGGCGGCGGCATCGCCCAAGGCGCCGGCTACGGACTGGCTTTTGGGCTGGGCACGGCGGTGACCCCCATTCTGGTCCTGGCGCCGCTGGCGGGGCAACTGGGGCTCGCGTTGCGCGATGGGCGTGTTTGGCTGGGGCGCTGGATCACCTGGGGTGCGGCGCTGGTGCTGATCGTGCTGGGACTGAGGCGTCTCCAGCTCCTGTGAGGCTTCCCCCTGCTCGATTTCATCGGCCAAACGCCTTGGAATCTTCGGCCCGACCTGCCCCGGAAGCCGGCGCAGCCGAGGCGGTGCAGGCGGCCAGCACCAGCAGACCCAGCACGCAGTAGAAGGGGAGGCGCCGGCGGCCAGGGGCGGGCGCCGACGCGGGCCGGGAGAGACTCCGGCCACGGCGCTGTTGAGCAGCACGCCCCCCAGGGGGTAGGATGAGGGCGGCAGGCGTTCTGCCATGGCAGGTTGGGCGGGCGCCCGCTACGGCCTTCCGATACGAGGAGGATTCTATGCCGAAATACGCAACGGAGGCGATCCGCACTGTCGCCCTGGTGGGCCATGCCGGCGCCGGCAAGACCACCCTGGCGGAGGCGCTGCTGGCGGCAGCGGGCGCCATCGGCAGCCCAGGCAGCGTGGAGAAGGGCAACACCGTGTGCGACTTCGATCCCCTGGAAAAGTCCTACGGCCACTCCCTCAACTCCGCGCTGGTCCACTTCGATTTCCAAGACACCCGCATCCATCTCATCGACACCCCCGGTTATCCCGATTTCCTCGGCCAGGCCATCTCCTCCCTGGCGGCGGTGGAGACCGCCGCGGTGGTCATCAACGCCCAGAACGGCATCGAGCTCACCACCACGCGCATGATGAAGTGGGCGGCGGCGCGGGGCTTATGCCGCATGATCGTGGTGAACAAGATCGATGCGGACAACGTGGATCTGCCGGGTCTGCTGGCGTCCATCCAGGAGACCTTCGGCAAGGAGTGCCTGCCCATCGACCTGCCCGCCCACGGCGGCCGCGACGTGGTGGACTGCTTCTTCAATCCCGACGGCGAGTCCGATTTCTCCTCCGTCAAGGACGCCCACAGGGCCCTGGTGGACCAGGTGGTGGAAGTGGACGAGGAGCTGATGGCCCTCTACCTGGAGCAGGGGGAGGAACTGTCCCCCGAGCAGTTGCATGCACCCTTCGAGAAGGCGCTGCGCGAGGGCCATCTGGTGCCCGTGTGTTTCGTCTCGGCGAAGAACGGCGCCGGCGTGGAGGCACTGCTGGAGGTGTTCAAACGCCTGCTGCCCAATCCCGCCGAGGGCAATCCGCCGCCGTTCTACAAGGGCGAGGGCGCCGCCGCCGGGGAGTTCCGTGCCGAGCCCGATCCGGCCAAGCACGTGCTGGCCCACGTGTTCAAGATGGTGATCGATCCCTACATCGGCAAGGTGGGCGTGTTCCGCGTCTACCAGGGCACCGTGACTAGGGATTCCCAGCTCTTCGTGGGCGACGGCAAGCGCCCCTTCAAGGTGGGCCACCTGTTCCTGCTCAACGGCAAGGACTACGTGGAGACCGACGCCCTGGTGCCCGGCGACATCGGCGCCGTGGCCAAGGTGGAGGAGATCGAATTCGACGCCGTGCTGCACGATTCCCACGACGAGGACCACATCCACCTCAAGCCCCTGGAGTTCCCCGCGCCCATGCAGGGGCTGGCGGTGGAGACCAGGAAGAAGGGCGACGAGCAGCGCCTGTTCGAGGTGCTGCGCAAGCTGGAGATGGAAGATCCCTGCTTCAAGGTGGAGCGCCATCCCACCACCAACGAAACCGTGGTGCGCGGCCTGGGCGAGCTGCACCTACGCTGCAAGCTGGAGAAGATGGCCGGCCAGTACAAGCTGGAGGTGGACACCCGGCCGCCCCAGATCCCCTACCGGGAGACCATCACCCGGCCGGCCGAGGGTCATTGCCGCCACAAGAAGCAGACCGGCGGCGCCGGCCAGTTCGGCGAGGTGTTCCTGCGCATCGAACCGCGCAGCCGCGGCGCCGGCTACGAGTTCGTGGACGAGGTGAAGGGCGGCGTCATCCCCGGCGTGTTCATGCCGGCGGTGGAGAAGGGCGTCAGGAGCGCCCTGGAGTCGGGCGTGATCGCCGGCTTCCCGGTGGAGGATATCCGCGTGGTGGTGTACGACGGCAAGACCCATCCGGTAGACGGCAAGGAGGTGGCCTTCGTCTCGGCGGGGCGCAAGGCGGTGATCGACGCCATAGCCAAGGCCGGCGCCATCGTCCTGGAGCCCATCGTGAACGTGGCCATCGATGCGCCGGAGAAGCTGGTAGGGGATCTCACTTCCGATCTGTCCGCCCGCCGCGGCCACGTCACCGGCACCGAGCCGCGCGGCGCCGGCAGCGTGACCATCACCGGCCAGGTGCCCCTGGCGGAGCTGAACGGCTACCAGTCGCGGCTGCGCTCGCTGACCGGCGGCGCCGGCTCCTATTCCATGGAGTTCAGCCACTACGCGCCGGTGCCGCCCAACGTGCAGCAGCAACTGGTGTCCCAGCACAAGGTGGCGCGGGAGGAGGAGCAGTAGGTCAGATCGTCGCCCCCACCGGCGCGCCCAGCGCCCGCTCCACCGCCTTGAGCAGGCACTTGCTGCTGGTGGTGGCGCCGGTGATGGCGTCCACCGCCGGGCTCTGGGCATCCAGGATGCGCCCCGTCAGGCGCTCCGCCAGGTAGGCGTAGAAGCTGTCGGGCCGCTCCAGCACGCGCAGGGCGCGCAGCTCGCCGCCCTCGATATCCACCTCCACCCGGTAGCGGGCGCCGGCGCAACGGGCTTCGCCGTGGTAGCTGCCGTCGGGGAGCAGGCTGGCATCTTCGGCCACGATGTCCACCGTGCGCAGCTCCTGAAGGTGAAGCTGCCAGCCATAGAGGGCGGCGGCGACCGCCGCCAGGGCCAGGGCCGCGACCGCACGCAGGCGGCGCGAGGCGAGCACCAGCGGCCGGCGGTGCTGGCCGCCTGGCTTGAAAACGGACAGCGCCATCGCGCCCAGGAGTACGGCCGCGGCCACGCTCAGATACAGGGCGGCCAGGGCGGTCAGGTGCAGGTAGTCGCGCGCATCCTGCGTCTGCCCGGCGTCGCCCAGGGCCGCCATGCCGTTGACCGCCGGCACCAGCCACAGGGGCGCGGCAAGGCCCAGGCCCAGGGCCAGCAGCCACTTGAGGGTCACCCAGCGCCAGCGCCACAGGCCCCAGTCGGTGAGCAGGGAAGAGGCGGCGCCGGTGAGCAGCAGCCCGGCGAAGCCCCAGGTGGCGGCGCTCTCGAACAGGCGGAACACCGCCAGGTCCAGGAGGAACAGATCCTCGTCGGCGGCGAACTCACTCTTGAGCAGGATCAGCAGCAGCATGCACGCCACCGTCCCCAGGGTCACAGCGGCGGCGGCGACATGGGCCAGCTTGAGCAGTTGCCGCCAGCGGTTGGGCGGCGCTGGCGGCTCGGGGAGAGCAGGCGGCATGGGCCGGCTCAGCGCACCGTGTGCGCGTCCTGGCCGAACAGGATGGCCTTGGCCTCCTCGCTCACCACCGGCGTGTCGTTGATCTCCTTGCCGCGGGCATAGGCGCGCACCGTGGCGGGGCGAGCGGCGATGGTCTCGAACCAGCGCTGGAGATGGGGGAAGTCCTCCAGCTTCTGGCCTTGGCGCTGGTAGGGCACGATCCAGGGATAGCAGGCCATGTCGGCGATGGAGTACTCGCCGCCGGCGACGAACGGCCGGTCGGCCAGGCGCTTGTCGAGCACGGCGTACAGGCGCGCCGTCTCGTCCACGTAGCGCTTGATGGCATAGGGCAGTTTCTCCGGCGCGTAATGGCTGAAGTGGTGGTTCTGCCCCGCCATGGGGCCCAGGCCGCCCACCTGCCAGAACAACCATTGCAGCACTTCCGCCCGCCCGCGCAGCCCGGCGGGGAGGAAGCGCCCGGTCTTCTCGGCGAGATAGAGCAGGCAGGCGCCCGACTCGAACAGCGACAAGGGGCCGCCGCCGTCGGCGGGAGCGTGATCGACGATGGCCGGTATGCGGTTGTTGGGGGAGATCCTGAGGAACTCGGGCTTGAACTGGTCGCCCTTGCCGATGTTCACCGGCACGATGCGGTGGCCGAGCCCCGCTTCCTCCAGGAACAGCAGAACCTTGTAGCCGTTGGGCGTGGTCCAGAAATACAGATCGATCATGCTTCGGCTCTCCGTGGGGGAACATGGCGACGGCCTGCGGGCGCACTCGCCGAAGGCGGAAGTATAGCCTCAGCGGTTCTGTTCCAGCCGCTCCAGGAAGGCGTCCACTTCCGCGCCCAGGCCCGGCTCCTCGGCTTCGGCGTATTCGTAGCGGGCGCGCACTACGGGCTTGTTCAGGGGGATGAGGGCGGCGAGGTCCAGGGGCGTGGCGGCGATCACCACGTCCGCCGGCGTGGCATCCAGGCTGCGCCGCAGGGCATCGAGCTGGGCGGCGGAATAGCCCATGGCGGGCAGCACCGGGCCGATGTGCGGGTAGTCCAGGTATACCGCCGTGATGTCGGGAGCGGCATAGGAGCGGGGATCGATCACGTGGGCGCCGGCGGCGCGCGCCGCCACGTAGCCGGCGCCCCAGGGCATGCCGCCGTGGGTGGTGGTGGGGCCGTCCTCCACCACCACGACACGCCTGCCGCGCAACGCCTGGCCTTCGTCCAGGGTCACAGGCGAGGCGCCGCGCAGGATGCGCGCGCTGCCGTTGATGCGCCGGGCATTGTCCAGGGCACGCTGCACGGCGTGGCCCGGCGCCGCGTCGGACTTGGCGACGAGCACGACGTGGGCCATGCGCAGCACCGCCTCGCCCGGGTGGTGGGTGGTCTCGTGGCCCAGGCGCAGCGGGTCCACCAGCACGATGTGGAGGTCCGGGCGCAGGAAAGGGAAGTCATTGTTGCCCCCGTCCCAAAGGAGGATGTCGGCCTCGGCGGCGGCGCGCTCGACGATGCGCTGGTAGTCCACGCCGGCGTACACCACGTTGCCTAGCGCCAGGTGCGGCTCGTACTCCTCGCGCTCCTCGAGGGTGCAGCGGGCCGCCGCCAGGTCGGCCCGGGTGGCGAAGCGCTGCACCGCCTGCGCCTCCAGGTCGCCGT
>DYIB01000114.1 GCA_020723855.1 Uliginosibacterium gangwonense | reverse complement strand
GAACGCAGAGAAAGGCATGAGGGCACTGAGGACCACAGAAGCCAGACCACTCGTCCGCCGGGCGGGCGCATTGCATTTCCTCTGCGCCCTCCGCGTCTCTGCGCCCTCTGCGTCGAGAGCGGTCAAGGAGGCCTGAACGATGCTGCTGGAACTGGCCGAGTGGCTGGCCAAGGATATCCGCGCCTTCAATGTCTTCGGCTACATCACGCTGCGCACGGTGCTGGCGGGCATGACCGCGCTGGTGATCTCCTTCGTACTGGGCCCGCCGGTGATCCGCTGGCTGATGGCCAAGAAGATCGGCCAGGCGGTGCGCGACGACGGCCCCCGGAGCCACCTCACCAAGGCCGGCACGCCCACCATGGGCGGCGCCCTGATCCTCATCGCCATCGCCATCACCACGCTGCTGTGGGGCGACCTGACCAACCGTTACGTGTGGGTGGTGCTGCTGGTGACCCTGGGCTTCGGCGCCGTCGGCTGGGTGGACGACTGGCGCAAGGTGGTGCATCGCAATCCCAGGGGGCTGGCGTCCCGCTGGAAGTATTTCTGGACTTCGCTCATCGCCCTGGCTGCCGCCGTCTATCTCGCCGTCACCGCCACGGTGCCGGCCCAGACCGAGCTGATCGTGCCGTTCTTCAAGACCGTCGCCTACCCCATGGGGATCTTCGGCTTCGTGATGCTCACCTATTTCGTGATCGTGGGCAGCAGCCACGGCGTGAACCTCACCGACGGCCTGGACGGCCTGGCCATCATGCCGGCGGTGATGGTGAGCGGGGCGCTCGCCATCTTCGCCTATGTGGCCGGCCACTCGGTGTTCTCCCGCTACCTGGGACTGCCCTACATCCCGGGCGCCGGCGAGCTGGCGGTGTTCTGCGGCGCCCTGTGCGGCGCCGGGCTCGGCTTTCTCTGGTTCAACGCCTACCCGGCCGAGGTGTTCATGGGCGACGTGGGCGCCCTGGCGCTGGGCGCCGCCCTGGGTACGGTGGCGGTGATCGTGCGCCAGGAGATCGTGCTGTTCATCATGGGCGGCGTGTTTGTGGTCGAGACCCTGTCGGTGATGCTGCAAGTGGTGTACTTCAAGTGGACCGGCGGCAAGCGCATCCTGCGCATGGCGCCGCTGCATCACCACTACGAGCTGTCGGGCTGGAAGGAGACCCAAGTCGTGGTGCGTTTCTGGATCATCACGATCATGCTGGTGCTGTTCGGGCTGTCGACCCTGAAGCTGCGCTGAAGAGGAATGGAGCTCAAGGGCAAACGGGTTCTGGTGCTGGGGCTGGGCGAGTCGGGCCTGGCGATGGCGCAATGGTGCGCCCGCCGCGGCGCGCGGGTGCGCGTCGCCGATTCGCGCAACGAGCCGCCCTACGCCACGGAACTGGCCCGTTCCACCCCCGCCGCCGAGCTGGTCACGGGCAGCTTCTCCTCGCGCCTGCTGGAGGGCATCGACCTGCTGGGCCTCTCCCCCGGCCTGGCCCTGGGCGAGCCCGTGGTGCGCGCAGCCGCGGCCCGGGGCATCCGCGTGACGGGCGAGATCGAGATGTTCGCCCACGGCCTGAACGCGCTGGGCTGGCGCCAGGGCTGCCGTGTGCTGGCGATCACCGGCACCAACGGCAAGACCACCGTCACCTCCATGGCGGGCGCCATGGGCCGCGCCGCGGGCCGCGCCACCGAGGTGGCGGGCAATATCAGCCCGGCGGCACTTACCGCGCTGATGGATTGCCTGGACAAGGGCCACAAACCCGAACTGTGGGTGCTGGAGCTGTCCAGCTTCCAGTTGGAGACGACCGAGAGCCTGGCGGCGGATGCGGCCGTGGTGCTCAACGTCTGCGACGATCACCTGGACCGCTACCACGGCCTGGACGACTACGCCGCCGCCAAGGCGCGCATTTTCGTCGGCGGCGGCGTGCAGGTACTCAATCGCCAGGACGCGCGCGTGTGCGCCATGCGCCTGCCCGGCCGCCCGGTGCGCAGCTTCGGCCTGGACCGACCGCCCGGGCGCGAGGACCTGGGACTCATCGAGCGCGACGGCGAGCCATGGCTGGCCGAAGGCGACGAAGCCCTGCTGCCGGCGGCGGCGCTGCCCGTCGCGGGCCGCCACAACGTCGCCAATGCCCTGGCGGCGCTCGCCCTGGGCCGCGCCATCGGCCTGCCGGCCGCGCCCCTGGTGCAGGCCCTGCGCGATTTCCGCGGCCTGCCCCACCGGGTGGAGCCGGTCGCCGCCCTCGACGGCGTGGACTATTTCGACGATTCCAAGGGCACCAACGTGGGCGCCACGGTCGCCGCCCTGGAAGGCCTGGGGCGCAAAGTGGTGCTGATCGCCGGCGGCGACGGCAAGGGCCAGGACTTCTCGCCCCTCAAGCCGGCCCTGGAGAGGCACGCTCGCGCCCTGATCCTGATCGGCCGCGATGCCACCCGCATCGAGGCGGCGGTGGCTGGCTGCGGCATCCCCATCTCCCATGCCCAGGACATGGACCAGGCGGTGCGCAAGGCCGCCATCGCCGCGCGCCGCGGCGACGCGGTGCTGCTGTCGCCCGCCTGCGCCAGCTTCGACATGTACCGCAACTACGCCCATCGCGCCCGGGTGTTCGTGGACGCGGTGCACGCCCTGGCCCGTGCCCGGGAGGCCCAGGGATGAGGGCCCTGACCCTGCGCGCCGCCCGGGCCGCGCCCAAGCCGCCCCAGGACGTGGACCTGGCCCTGCTGTGGTCCGCCCTCGGCCTGCTGCTGTTCGGCATGGTCATGGTGTACTCGGCGTCCATCGCCATCGCCGAGGGCAGCCGCTTCACCGGCTATCAGTCGGGCTACTTCCTGGTGCGCCACGGCGTGTTCGTCGCCATCGGCATCATCGCCGCCGTGGTGGTGTACCAGGTACCCGTGCGCGTATGGCAGCAGGCGGCGCCCTGGCTGTTCCTGGCGGGCGTGGCGCTGCTGGTGATCGTGCTCATCCCCCACCTCGGGCGGGAGGTGAATGGCGCCCGGCGCTGGCTGCCCCTGGGGCCGGTCAATCTGCAGCCGTCGGAGCTGATGAAGCTGTTCGCCGTGCTCTACGCCGCCGACTACACGGTGCGCAAGCTCGCCGACATGGGCTCGTTCCGCCGCGGCTTCTTCCCCATGGCGCTGGTGATGGCCCTGGTCGGCGGCCTGCTGCTGCGCGAGCCGGACTTCGGCGCCTTCGTGGTGATCATCTGTATCGCCATGGGCATCCTATTCCTGGGCGGCATCAACGCGCGCCTGTTCACCCTGCTGTTCCTGTTCCTGGCGGCGGCCTTCGTCATCCTCATCTGGACCTCCCCCTACCGGCGCGAGCGCATCTTCGGCTTCATGGATCCCTGGTCCGACGCCTTCGGCAAGGGCTATCAGTTGTCCCACGCCCTGATCGCTTTCGGCCGCGGCGAATGGTTCGGCGTCGGCCTGGGGGCGAGCGTCGAGAAGCTGTTCTACCTGCCCGAGGCCCATACCGATTTCCTGCTGGCGGTGGTGGCCGAGGAACTGGGTTTCGCCGGCGTGCTGGTGGTGGTCGCCCTGTTCGCCGTGATCGTGCAGCGCGCCTTCGCCATCGGCCGCCAGGCGCTCATCCTGGAGCGCGTCTACTCCGGCCTGGTGGCCATGGGCATCGGCATCTGGATCGGCATCCAGTCCTTCATCAACATGGGCGTGAACATGGGCCTGCTGCCCACCAAGGGCCTCACCCTGCCCCTCATGAGCTTCGGCGGTTCCGGCATCCTGGCCAATTGCGTGGCTTTGGCGATCCTACTGCGGGTCGATTGGGAAAACCGGCAACTGATGCGAGGGCTTCCGGCATGAACCGAGCAAGCACCCAGCTCCGCAGCTGTGCCACGGCTTGCCAGTTGCCGGTTTCGGCGAAGGCTAACTTGCGCCAGCAAGTTAAGCCGCGTAGCGGCGGCCGTAGCCAAAACAGACAACTAATGAGAGGGCTTCCGGCATGAAGACCCTCCTCGTGATAGCCGGCGGCACCGGCGGCCACATTTTCCCCGCGCTCGCCGTGGCCGACCACGTGCGCGCCCAGGGCTGGCGCGTGGTGTGGATGGGCAATCCCGACGGCATGGAGGCGCGCCTGGTGCCCCAGCGCGGCTACGAGATGTCGTGGGTGAAGTTCGCCGCCCTGCGGGGCAAGGGCGTGCTGCGGGCGCTCATGCTGCCGCTCAATCTGCTGCGCGCCTTCTGGCAGGCGTGGGGCGAGCTGCGCCGCATCAGGCCGGACGTGGTGCTGGGCATGGGCGGCTACATCACCTTCCCGGGCGGCATGATGGCGGTCCTGGACCGCTGTCCCCTGGTGGTGCACGAGCAGAACTCGGTCGCCGGCCTGGCCAACCGGGTGCTGTCCGGCGTCGCCGACCGCATCCTCACCGGCTTTCCGCGGGTGCTGGCGAAGGGGGAGTGGACCGGTAACCCGGTGCGCGCCGACATCGCCGCCCTGGCGCCGCCGGAGGAACGCTACGCCGGGCGCAGCGGCCCCATTCGCATCCTCGTGGTAGGCGGCAGCCTGGGCGCCCAGGTGTTGAACGAAGTGGTGCCCCAGGCCCTGGCCCTGCTGCCGCCGGAGGAGCGTCCGCAAGTGACGCACCAGGCCGGCGCGAAACATCTGGAGGCGCTGCGCGCTGCCTACGCCAAGGCGGGCGTGGTGGCGGAACTGGTGGATTTCATCGACGACATGGCGGCGCGCTATGGCGCGGCGGACCTGGTGATATGCCGCGCCGGTGCGCTGACCGTGGCGGAACTGGCCGCGGCGGGCGTGGCGAGCATCCTGGTGCCCTATCCCCACGCGGTGGACGATCACCAGACGGGCAACGCCCGCTTCCTGGCGGACGCCGGCGCCGGCGTGCTGCTGCCCCAGTCGGGCCTCACCCCGGTGTCCCTCGCTGCGCTGCTGCGCGACCTGCCGCGGCCGCGCCTGGCGGACATGGCCAGGCGCGCGCGGTACCAGGCCAAACCCGACGCCGCGCGCGTGGTGGCCGAGGCCTGCATGGCGCTGGCCGGCTGCGGCCCGGCGTCCACGCGCGAAATGGAAAGACATGAAACATAAGGTCAAGCACATTCATTTCGTCGGCATCGGCGGCTCGGGCATGAGCGGCATTGCCGAGGTGCTGCTCAACCTGGGCTACGAGGTGAGCGGCTCGGACCTGGCCGAGAATGCCGCCACCCGGCGCCTGGCCGGGCTGGGCGCCAAGGTGGTGATGGGCCATGACGGCGCGAACATCGCCGGCGCGGACGCCGTGGTCGTGTCCACCGCCGTGAACAGCGACAACCCGGAGGTGACGGCGGCGCGGGCGCGGCAGGTGCCCGTGGTGCCGCGCGCCCTGATGCTGGCGGAGCTGATGCGCCTGAAGCAGGGCATCGCCGTGGCCGGCACCCACGGCAAGACCACCACCACCAGCCTCATCGCCAGCGTGCTGGCCGAAGGCGGGCTCGATCCCACTTTCGTCATCGGCGGGCGCCTCAATTCCGCCGGCGCCAACGCCAAGCTCGGAGGCGGCGATTTCCTGGTGGCCGAGGCGGACGAGTCCGACGCATCCTTCCTGCACCTGCAGCCGGTGATCTCCGTGGTGACCAACATCGATGCCGACCACATGGAGACCTACGGCCACGACTTCGCCCGCCTCAAGCAGGCCTTCGTCGACTTCCTGCATCGCCTGCCGTTCTACGGCGTGGCGGTGCTGTGCGTCGACGATGCCAACGTGCGCAAGATCCTGCCTTTCGTCTCCAAGCAGGTGGTGTGCTACGGCCTCGATCCCCAGGCGGCGGTGCGCGCCGAGAATGTACGCGCCGAGGGCGGCCGGATGAAATTCGACGCGGTGCGGGTGAACGGTTCCGTCACCCGCCTGCCCGTCGTCCTCAACCTGCCTGGCGTGCACAACGTGCAGAACGCCCTGGCGGCGATCGCCGTGGCCACCGAGGTGGGCGTGCCCGACGAGGCCATCGTCAAGGCCCTGGCCGAGTTCTGTGGCGTGGGGCGGCGCTTCCAGCGCTACGGCGAGATTCCCCTGGCCAGGGGCGGCAGCTTCACCCTCATCGACGATTACGGCCACCACCCGGCCGAGATGGCCGCCACCCTGGCGGCGGCGCGCGGCGCCTTCCCGGGGCGCCGGCTGGTGCTCGCCTTCCAGCCCCATCGCTACACACGCACGCGCGACTGCTTCGAGGATTTCGTCAAAGTGCTGTCGTCGGTGGACGCCCTGCTGCTGGCGGAAGTCTATGCTGCCGGCGAAGCGCCCATCGTCGCGGCCGACGGGCGCACCCTGGCGCGGGCGCTGCGTGTGGCCGGCAAGGTGGAGCCGGTGTTCGTCGAAGACATCGCCGACATGCCGCAGCAAATCCTGGACATGGCCCGCGACGGCGATGTGGTGGTGACCATGGGCGCCGGATCCATCGGCAGCGTGCCGGCCAGGGTGCGGGCCCTGGCGATGGAAACGACGGGGCCGGCGGCGTGATGGACATGTCGGATGCGATGCGCTTGACCCACGGCTGGCGCGGCGAGCTGCGCACCGACGAGCCGATGGCGCGCCACGTGTCGTGGCGGGCGGGCGGTGCGGCGGCGCGCGCCTATTTCCCCGTCGATCTCGCCGACCTGGCGGCTTTCCTGGGCGGGCTGCGCGCCGACGAGCCGGTGCTGTTCGTCGGCCTGGGCAGCAACCTCCTGGTGCGCGACGGCGGCTTCGCCGGCACGGTCATCTTCACCCATACCGCCCTGAAGATCCTGCGCCTGGAAGACGACGGCCTCATCTACGCCGAGGCGGGCGTGGCCAGTCCCAAGGTGGCGCGCTTCGCCGCCAATCACGCGCGCGCCGGCGCCGAGTTCCTGGCGGGCATCCCGGGCACGGTGGGCGGCGCCCTGGCGATGAACGCCGGCTGTTACGGCGGCGAGACCTGGGACGTGGTGCAGCGCGTGCTCACCGTGGATCGCGCGGGAGTGGTGCGCGAGCGGACGGCGCAGGACTACGACATCGGCTACCGCCATGTGGGCTTGCGCCGGGCGGCGGACGAATGGTTCGTCGGCGCCTGGTTCGCGCTGCCGGCCGGCGATGGCCAGGCGGCGCGCACACGCATCAAGGAATTGCTGGAACGGCGTATCGCCTCCCAGCCGCTGCAACTGCCCAATGCCGGGTCGGTGTTCCGCAACCCGCCGGGAGACCATGCGGCGCGCCTGATCGAGGCCGCCGGACTGAAGGGACTGGCGGTGGGCGGCGCGCGGGTGTCCGAGAAGCATGCCAACTTCATCGTCAATGCCGAGGGCCGGGCCAGTGCCGGCGACATCGAGACGCTGATCGAGCAGGTGCGCGCCGTGGTCAAGAAAAAGTTCGGCGTGGAGCTGGTGCGGGAAGTCAGGATAGTCGGGGAAAGAACGTGAGCAACAGTGATTTCGGCAAAGTGGCAGTGCTCATGGGCGGCACCTCGGCCGAGAGGGAGATTTCCCTTTTGTCGGGCGGTGCCGTCCTGGCGGCGCTGCAGAAGCGCGGCGTGGACGCCCATGCCTTCGATCCCGCCGAACGGCCCCTGTGGGAGCTGAAGAGCGCCGGCTTCGAGCGCGTCTTCATCGCCCTGCATGGCCGCGGCGGCGAGGACGGCACGGTGCAGGGCGCCCTGGAACTGATGGGGCTGCCCTACACCGGCAGCGGCGTGCTGGCCTCGGCCCTGTCCATGGACAAATGGCGTACCAAGATGGTGTGGCTGGCCAACGGCCTGCCCACGCCGCGCTATGTCCTGCTGGCGCAGGACAGCGATTGGAACGCGGTGGCGGCCGAGCTGGGCCTACCCATCTTCGTCAAGCCGGCACGGGAAGGCTCCAGCGTCGGCGCCACCAAGGTGACGCGGGCCGAGGACCTGGAAGCGGCCTACCGGCTGGCGGTCCGGTACGACCCCCTGGTGCTGGCCGAGGAATTCGTCAGCGGCGCGGAGCTGACCTGTGCCTTCCTCGGCAGCCAGGCACTGCCGCTGGTGCGCATCGTCGCGCCCGAGGGCAATTACGACTACCGGCACAAGTATTTCACCGACGATACCCAGTACTTCTGCCCCAGCGGGCTGGGGGACGCCAAGGAGCGCGAGATCCAGCACCTGGTGATGCGCGCGGCGCGCCTGCTGGACTGCCGCGGCTGGGGGCGGGCGGACCTGATGCTCGATGCCCGGGGCCGCCCCTGGCTGCTGGAGATGAACACGGCGCCGGGCATGACCGGCCACAGCCTGGTGCCCATGGCGGCCCGGGCCGCGGGCATCGGCTTCGAGGAATTGTGCGTGAGGATACTGGCGCTGGCGACCCTAGGCTGACACCGACAAGGCGATGGGCAATGGACGCAAAGCGCAAACCGAAGGCTTCTGGGACAGGCCGCCGCTGATGAACCTGGTGGCCGACCTCCTGTTCCTGGCCGCCGGCGCGGCCCTGGCCTATAGCGCGGCCCTGCTGCTGGTGCGCCTGCCCCTGTTCCCCCTGCGGGAAGTGGTGGTGACGGTGCCCCTGCGCGAAGTGACGGCGGCCCAGATCGAGTACGCGGCGCGCAGCTCCCTGTCGGGCAACTTCTTCACGGTCAACCTGGAGGGCGTGCGCGCCGCCCTGGAGAAGCTGCCCTGGGTGCGCCGCGCCGAAGTACGGCGGCGCTGGCCCGACGGCCTGGAGGTGGCGCTCGAGGAACAGGTGGCGGCCGCCCGCTGGCGCCAGGCGGAGGGGGCGGAAGCGCGGCTGGTGAACGTCCATGGGGAGGTGTTCGCGGCGGCGAGCAACGCCGATTTGCCTGTGTTCGCCGGCCCGGAAGGCAGCGCTGCCCAGGTGATGGCGCGCTATCACGAGTTCAGCGCGCTGTTCGCGCCCCTGGGCCGCAAGCCCCAGGCGGTGGTACTGAACGCGCGCGAAGCCTGGCAGATCAGGCTCGACGACGGCGTGGTGCTCGATCTGGGCCGCGACCAGCCCAAGGCGCCGCTGGCCCAGCGGGTGGCGCGCTTCGTCGCCGTGTACGGGGAGGCCCTGAAGAAGCTGAACGGCCCGGCGGACGTGGTGGACCTGCGCTATCCCAACGGTTTCGCGATCCGCCCCGGCCGCAGCGGACAAGAGCAAAAAGGGAAGCAATGAGCAAGGAAAGCAAGGATCTGATCGTCGGACTGGACATCGGCACCTCGAAGATCATCGCGCTCGTCGCGGAGCTCACGCCCGAGGGGCGCCTGGAGATACTGGGACTGGGCAGCCAGGAATCGAAGGGACTGAAAAAAGGCGTGGTGGTGAACATCGAAGCCACGGTGAACGCCATCTCGCGCGTCGTCCAGGAAGTGGAGCTGATGGCCGACTGCAAGGTGAAGGAAGTCTATACGGGCATCGCCGGCAGCCACATCAAGAGCTTCAACTCCAACGGCATGGTGGCGATCAAGGACAAGGAGGTGTCGCCCATGGACGTGGAGCGCGTCATCGAGACCGCGCGCGCCATGCCCATCCCCTCGGACCAGCAGATCCTGCACATCCTGACCCAGGAATTCATCGTGGACGGCCAGGACGGCGTGCGCGAGCCCATCGGCATGAGCGGCGTGCGCCTGGAGGTGAAGGTGCACATCGTCACCGGCGCGG
>DYIB01000113.1 GCA_020723855.1 Uliginosibacterium gangwonense | reverse complement strand
GGAGATTTTCGATCTGGCTCGCTTTCGTCACATGGTTACGTAAGGATCAATAGATGAAAAATCGCCCGATCGCGTCGACGCTGTTTCTCGCTCTATGCTGTTCCGGCGCCGCCTCCGCCGGCCCGTTCGATGATCCGACCATGCCCCGCCAGTACAAGGATTTCACCGAGGAGCAGTGGCAAGAAGCGCAAGTGGCCCTGCCGCCTTTCCCGGAAGAGGGCAGTCTCATCGAGTTCTACGTGAGCCCGACGGCCACCAGCCGTTTTTTCATTGACGAATCGTCCTTGAACATGGGGGGCGACGGGGTGGTGCGCTATGCCCTGGTAACCAAGGGCGCGGGCGGCGCGGTCAATGTCTCCTACGAAGGCATACGCTGCGCCACGCGCGAACGCCGCCTCTATGCCCTGGGGCGCGGCGACCGCACTTGGACCACACCCCGGACCAGCGCCTGGAGCCGTATAGGCGGCGGCGGAGGCGCGGTGAGTCCCGTGCATATGGCGCTCGCCAAGGAATATTTCTGCCCGGCGGGTGAAAGACCGGCCAGCCGCGAAGAAGCCTTGGCCAGTTTGAAGCGCGGGCGCAAAACCGGCCCATTGTGGTGAGTCGTGAGGAAATGCGCTGGTGGATCGGCTGATTATTGAATTCGACCGTGCCCTGAGGACCATGTTCGGGCCGGCCCGCTCCACGCGGCCCATGCCCGGCGGCGGATTGCCGGAAGCGGAATTGAGTCCGCAAGAGAAGCGCCATGCCGCCGCGCTCATGCGAGTGAACCATTGCGGCGAGGTATGTGCCCAGGCACTGTACCAGGGACAAGCGCTCACTTCCCGCAACCCGGTGGTCACCAGAGCGCTGCGGCGCGCAGGCGATGAAGAAACCGAACACCTGGCGTGGACGGAAAGGCGTATCGAAGAACTGGGGGGGCGTAAGAGCCTGCTGAACCCGGTGTGGTACGTGGGATCCCTGACGGTCGGAGTCCTGGCGGGCAGATTTGGCGAGGCGGCGAACCTGGGCTTCCTCGCCGAGACCGAGGCGCAGGTGGAGGCCCACTTGGCCGATCATATGGGACGCCTGCCGCAAGCGGACCGGAAGTCCTGGGCGGTGCTCGAACAGATGCAGCAGGACGAAATATCCCATGCCCGTACGGCGCGGCAGTTGGGTGCCCAAGAGTTGCCCTTGCCGGTCAAGCTGGCAATGAGGCTGGCATCAAAAGTGATGACGACGACCACCTACTGGGTCTGAGGCCCGTGGCGTTCAGGCGTCCACGATTTCCCAATCGTGAGTGATCTCGGCCGTCTTGGCCAGCATGATCGAGGCCGAGCAATACTTTTCCGCGGATAGCTTGATCGCCCGCTCGACGGTCTCGGCTTTGAGGTTTTTTCCTTGCAAGACAAAGTGGAAATGGATACGGGTGAAGACCTTCGGGTCCGATTCCGCCCTTTCCGCCTTCAAACTCACCTCGCAGCCGCTGATCTCCTGCCGGCTACGCTTCAGGATCAGGACCACGTCGTAGGCCGTGCACCCCCCGGTGCCCGCAAGCACCATTTCCATCGGCCGCGGTGCCAGGTTGCGCCCGCCGCCTTCAGGTGCACCGTCCATGGCTATCAAATGGCCGCTGCCCGTTTCGGCCGCGAACGCCATGCCGTCTATCCATTTCACTTTGCATTCCATTTTGGGCCGCCTGGATGGGAGGGACGAAAATTCTAATCGAAACGATGGCTTATTACGTTGGCCGAACTTGTGCGGCGCGATATAGTCTTATTTAGAATTTAAATGGCTTCACATTTATGAGCTAATTTAATTTCGCCGTTAGACTTATTAACCGGCTATTTTTAAATGGAATGGATTTTATAAAAATAATTTATCTTTAGATAGAAAGATTCGTAGTGCGCTGCACAAAAATATCTTGCGTCGCACAATTTTTTTTGCCATACTGACACCAGTTCGAACGTTGATGAGTTTCTCAGGCGTTCAAGGTTTTGTCTCCTCCACCCTCCTCCTTTGGTGTGGATTTGGCGCGACTCTTCCCGGGTCGCGCTTTTTTTTGTCCGTTTCATGCCCTGTGCCAGAGCCTGGCAAGGCTCAATTTGACACGCTTACGCCAATTCAAATAAAATACGCGGCTTTCCGCATTAAGCGCCCATAGACGCAAGGAAAACTCCCATGAAGACCTTTTCCGCCAAGCCGCACGAGGTAAAGCGCGATTGGTTCGTCGTAGATGCGACGAACAAGGTGCTTGGCCGGCTGGCCACTGAAATCGCGCGCCGTTTGCGCGGCAAGCATAAGCCCGAATACACCCCGCACGTGGATACCGGCGATTATATCGTCGTGGTCAATGTGGAGAAGTTGCGCGTGACCGGCAACAAGGCCGAGCAGAAGGTCTATTACCGTCACAGCGGTTATCCCGGCGGTATCTACTCCGACACGTTCGCCAAACTGCAGCGGCGCGCCCCCGCCCGTGTGCTGGAGAAGGCCGTGAAGGGCATGTTGCCCAAAGGGCCGCTGGGCTACGCGATGATCAAGAAGCTCAAGGTATATGCCGGCGGTGAGCATCCGCACGCTGCACAGCAACCCAAGTCGCTGGAAATCTAAGGATCGTCATGGCTGCGAATTACTACTACGGTACCGGGCGGCGCAAAACCGCGGTGGCCCGCGTGTTCCTGAAACCGGGCAGCGGCAAGTTCGTCGTGAACGACAAGCCGGTCGACGACTTCTTCACCCGCGAGACCGGACGCATGGTCGTGCGCCAGCCGCTCGAGCTGACCCAGCACCTGACCACCTTCGATATCCTGGTCAACGTCTCCGGTGGCGGCGAATCGGGTCAGGCCGGCGCCGTGCGCCATGGCATCACCCGTGCCTTGATCGATTATGATGCAAGCCTGAAGCCTGCCTTGTCCAAAGCGGGATTCGTCACACGGGACGCCCGCGAAGTGGAGCGCAAGAAGGTGGGTCTGCATAAGGCTCGTCGCCGCAAGCAGTTCTCCAAGCGCTGATCGGCCGAGAACACGAAGAAGAAAAGCCGCCTCAGGGCGGCTTTTTTCATCTGGGGGCGCGCCGGCCGCCGTTGCGCCCCGCGGAATCGCTGCTTTACCATTGGCTTCCTTTGTCGAGGTGTGGCATGTTGAAAGTCGGCATTGTTGGCGGAACGGGCTATACGGGCGTCGAGTTGTTGCGGCTCCTGGCCCAGCATCCTGAGGTCGAGTTGATCGCGATCACCTCGCGCGGCGAAGCGGGCACGGCGGTGGCCGACATGTTCCCCAGTCTGCGCGGGCGGGTGTCGCTCAAATTCGCGGATCCCAAGACAGCTCAGCTTGACCGCTGCGATGTGGTGTTCTTCGCGACGCCCCACGGTGTGGCCATGGAACAGACCCCCGCGCTCCTTGCCGCTGGCGTCCGGGTAATCGATCTGGCTGCCGACTTCCGCATCAAGGATTTGGTGGAGTGGGAGAAGTGGTATCGCCTCGAGCATACGGCTCCCGCTCTTGCGGAGGAGGCGGTTTATGGGCTCCCGGAAGTGAATCGCGACAAGATCCGCACGGCTCGCGTCGTGGCCAATCCGGGGTGCTTTGCGACCTCCGTGCAGTTGGGTTTTCTGCCCCTGCTCGAGTCCGGGCTGGTCGATCCGGCCCATCTGATCGCCGATGCCAAATCAGGCGTGTCGGGCGCTGGACGCAAGGCCGAAGTGCCCACTTTGTTCTCCGAGGCTTCCGACAATTTCAAGGCCTATGCCGTGCCGGGACATCGCCACTTGCCGGAAATGGTGGAAAACCTGAAGCAGGCCACGGGCCAGCCGGTGCACATGGTTTTCGTACCGCATCTGACGCCCATGGTCCGTGGCATCCACGCCACCCTTTATGCCCGCATCACGCAGGAGGCGGACTTCCAGGCGCTCTACGAACGCCGCTACGGGCGCGAGCCTTTCGTCGACGTGCTGCCGGCGGGCAGCCATCCCGACACCCGGTCGGTGCGGGCGGCGAACATGTGTCGAATCGCGGTGCATCGTCCCGGCGGCGGCGATACGCTGGTGGTGTTGTCGGTCATCGATAACCTGGTGAAGGGTGCGGCGGGGCAGGCGGTGCAAAACATGAACATCATGTTCGGACTCGACGAGTGCGCTGGTCTTTCGCAAATTCCCGTCTTGCCGTAGGACTGCGCCGCTGGCGCAGCCGCATGGGGCTGTCGTCGGCGCCCCGGGCGGTGGTGCGTGCCCATGTTCCCTGGCACTGGCGCATCCTGGGGGCGATCGTGGTGCTGTCGGCGTCCTTGGCGGGGGCCGGCTGGATGTACGACGCCGGCCGGCGTATTGCCGGTTTCGAGCGCAGCGAGACCGAGCAGGAAATGCGCGGGCTGCGCGAGCGTGTGGCAGAGCTGGAGCAGGAGGTGGCGCAGTTGCGTGCCGTGGCCAATTCGAGCGAAAGCAATCTGCAGATCGAGCGGGCCGCGCAACAGCAATTGGCCAGGCAGTTGGCTGGGCTGCAGGAGGAGAACGGACGCCTCAAGGAAGAGCTGGCATTCTTCGAGAACTTGGCGGCGGGCGAGGGCAAGGATGGCCAGGGCCCCACGATCAACCGGCTCCAGGTAACCAGGGATAGCGTCGTCCCTCAGCAATATCGCTACCGCCTCCTGGTGGCGATGCAAGGAGGCAAGAAGGGCGAGCGGGAGTTCCGGGGCAAGCTGCAGTTGGTTATCCATCTACAGCGGGAGGGCAAAAGTGCTATGATGGTTTTGCCCGCCGCGGATGAGTCGAATCCGGAGAATTTCAATCTTCATTTCAAGCACTTCCAGCGGGTGGATGGCACCTTCCGGGTGCCGTCGGGAGCACAAGTCACTACTGTCGAGGTGCGTCTGCTTCAGGACGGGGCAACGCGCGCTACGCAAACCGTTACGCTATAGCAGGGGAGAGCTCTATGTTCCTGAAAAAGCAAGGAAAACCACAAAGTCGCATCGACAGCCTCATTGGTGTGGGGACCAGAATCGAAGGGGATATCACTTTCACCGGCGGCTTGAGAATCGACGGCGAGGTGCGCGGCAACGTACGCGCTACGGGGGATCAGCCGGGGACCCTGGTAATCAGCGAGCAGGCTCGGGTGGAGGGGGAGATCCACGTGTCGCATCTGGTGGTGAACGGGACGGTCATCGGACCGATTTTTTCCAGCGAATTCCTCGAACTTCAACCCCGTGCGCGGGTCACAGGCGATGTCCAGTACAACAGCCTGGAGATGCACCTTGGCGCCGTAGTGCAAGGACGCCTCGTGCACCAGGGTGCATCGGCCAAGACCGTGGAATTGAAGCTCGCCTCGAGCAATTGACCCGGTCCGGCTTTGTCCAGATAATTGCCGGGTAGCAACCAGCCTAGGAGCTAGTAAATGAATGCGGTTACCGAGATGCCGGCCCCCTTGGTCTTCACCGATGCGGCGGCGGCCAAAGTGAAGGACTTGATCGACGAGGAAGGCAATCCGGAGTTGAAGTTGCGCGTTTTCGTCACGGGCGGCGGCTGTTCGGGCTTCCAGTACGGTTTCACCTTCGACGAAGTCCAGAATGAAGACGATACGGTGATGCAGAAGAACGGCGTTACCCTGCTCATCGATCCCATGAGCTACCAGTACCTGGTGGGCGCGGAAATCGATTATTCCGAGGGGATCGAGGGGGCGCAGTTCGTGATCAAGAACCCGAATGCCACTTCCACCTGCGGCTGCGGTTCGTCGTTCTCCGCCTGATCGCCGCTGATCCAAGCAAAAAAGGGGCCGAGGGCCCCTTTTTCATGACGCCCGTGTAGCTCACGCGGGATAGATCGCCCCCAGCACCCTGAGTCCCCTCGCTCCCGTGACCGCCGGCAAGTTGCCCGGTTCGCGCCGCAGCGCCTGGCGTGCAAGCCAGGCGAAGGCCAGGGCCTCCACCACATTGACGTCGACTCCCAGCGCCTCGGTGGTTAGCACTCTTGCCGGATGCAGGAGCTCGGCCAGCCGCCGGACCAGCGCCCGATTGCGCGCGCCGCCCCCGCATACCAGCACTTCGACCGGTTTGCCGCACCAGCGGGTAATGGCGTTGGCGGCGGAAGCGGCAGTGAGTTCCAACAGCGTCGCCTGCACGTCCGCCGCGCTTTCGTGACCACTCAGTTCCTGTTCCAGCCACTGCAGGTTGAACTGTTCCCGGCCACAGCTCTTGGGAGGCTCCAGATCGAAGAAGGAATGCCGGCGCAGTCTGGCCAGGAGGGCGGGAGCCGGGCTTCCCCGCTCGGCCCAGGCGCCGTCATGGTCGAAAGGCTTCCCCTGCCGCGCCCCGATCCAGGCATCGAGCAGGACGTTGCCGGGACCGCAGTCGAAGCCCCTGGGTGGCTGCCCGGGCCGCAAATCGGTGACATTGGCGATGCCACCGATGTTCAGGACCACCCGGTGGAGCTCCGAATCATGGAACACGAAGTGATGGAAGGCCGGCACCAGCGGTGCGCCCTGCCCACCGGCAGCGATGTCGCGACTGCGGAAATCGGCGACGACCGTAATTCCGGAGAGCTCCGCGAGCAGGGCCGGATTGTTGAGCTGGATGGTGTAGCCGGCCGCGGGGTTGTGGCGCACTGTCTGCCCATGGCAGCCGATGGCAAGAACCGATTCACGCGCGACGGCCGCCACGCGCCGCAGTTCGCGGACCACGGCGGCGTAGAGTTGCACCAGTTGATTGGCGGTCAGCGCGGCGCGGTGCAACTCGCCGTCCCCGGGGGCGTGCAGTTCCAGCAGGCGGGTGCGCAGTTCGGGAGGAAAGGGCAGGTAATGATGGGCGATGAGCCGGGGGCGGACGGGCGAGAAATCAGCAAGGACACCATCCACCCCGTCGAGGCTCGTGCCCGACATGAGCCCGATGAAAAGCTCGGGCGAGGACATGTGCCGTCAGTCGAGCAGGGCGAGATTCATGCCCCGAATCTGCTCGAGGCGGGCGAGCAGCGGCTCCGCATGCTGACGGAATAGGGCCAGTTGCTGGATGCCGAGGGGAACGGCGGTAGGCAAGGCTACGCTCAGCGGATTCTGGTGCACGCCGTTGATGCGGAACTCGTAGTGCAAGTGAGGTCCGGTCGCCCAGCCGGTGGCGCCCACATAGCCGATGACGTCGCCCTGGGAAACTCGCGCGCCGCGCCGTATGCCGGGAGCAAACCCCGACAGGTGGGCATAGTGGGTGGTGTACTTGCCCTGATGACGAACCACCACGACATTGCCGTAACCGCCCTGGCGTCCCGCGAACTCAATCACGCCGTCGCCCGTCACCTTGACGCGGGTGCCGGTCGGGGCGGCGTAGTCCACGCCCTTGTGGGCACGCCACGTCTGCAGGATTGGATGGAAGCGCGCACGAGTGAAGCCGGAGGAAATACGGGAGAACTCGAGGGGGGAGCGCAGGAACGCTTTCTTGATGCTCTTGCCTTCCGCGGTATAGTAACCGCCCTGGCCGTTCTTGTCCTGATACCAGATGGCCTGGTAGGTTTTGTCTTGGTTGGTGAACTCCGCCGCCAGGATGCGGCCGGTGCGTACCGGCTGGCCCTGGTGGAACAGCATCTCGTACACCACGCTGAAGCGGTCGCCGCGCCGCAGATCCTGATGGAAGTCGATGTCACCGCCAAAGATCTCCGTCATCTGAATGGCAATGGCATCAGGCAGGCCCACCGCGTCGGTAGCCGCGAACAGGGAGCTGCGTATCTCCCCTGATTTCATGAATACCTGAGCAGTCAGGTTGAGGGACTGCTCCGCGGCCTGCAGTTGCCCTTCCCGCCGCTCGATCACCAGCACGTTGTCGGCGCTGCCGTTGAGCGGGAAGGTGAGGGATAGCAACTCGCCGTTTTCCCCGGTTTTCGCCGTGACGACCTTGCCGGGGCGCAACTGACGGAAAATGGCCTGGGTTTCGCGTGCCTGGCGCATGTAATCGAAAGCCTCCTCGTCCTGCACGCCCAAGCGGGCGATCAGGGAGGCAACGGTATCACCGCGCTGGATGCGCTCTTCGCGCAGGAAGTGGCCGGGCGTCTCTTCCGTCTGGAAAGTGGCGGGCAGGTCGAGCTGCTCGATGACCATCTTTTGGCTGATCTGCAGCTCTTGCGTGGACGGCGCCACGCCGAAAGCGGCCACCATGCCGAACAGCGACATGCCGCCCAGGCCCAGCGTGGCCCAGAAGCGGCCCGGCTTGGTTTCGCGGGAGGCAAGGAACTGCGATAAAATTCGCCTTTTTCTCTGGGGCATCGGCAGACGCGGGCGGAAAAAACTCGGGCGAGTTTAGCAAAATTCCGCTGCTGCCAAAACCCCTCGGTAATCACCAATGACGGACGTCCAGACAGCTCTTTCCCTCATCAAGCGCGGCGCCGACGAGTTGCTGGTCGAAGCCGAACTCGTGGACAAACTGAAGTCGGGCCGCCCCCTGCGGGTCAAGGCGGGCTTCGACCCGACGGCACCCGATCTTCACTTGGGCCACACCGTCCTCATCAACAAGATGCGGCATTTCCAGGAGCTCGGCCATCATGTGATGTTTCTCATCGGCGACTTCACCGGCATGATCGGCGACCCGACCGGCCGCAACGCGACCCGCCCTCCGCTGTCGCGCGAGCAGATCCTGGAGAACGCCAGGACCTACAAGGAGCAGGTATTCAAGATCCTCGATCCGGAAAGGACCGAGATCTGCTTCAACTCCACTTGGTTCGAACCCCTGGGCGCCGCTGGCATGATCAAGCTGGCCGCACTGCATACGGTGGCGCGCATGCTGGAGCGGGACGATTTCGCCAAGCGCTATGCCGCCAACCAGCCCATAGCGATCCACGAGTTCCTGTATCCCTTGTGCCAGGGTTACGATTCGGTGGCCATGCGTGCCGATGTGGAATTGGGCGGCACCGATCAGAAATTCAACCTGCTGGTGGGGCGCGAGCTGCAAAAGCATTACGGCCAGGCGCCCCAATGCATTCTCACCATGCCGCTGCTCGAAGGCCTGGACGGCGTGAACAAGATGTCCAAGTCCTACGGCAATTATGTCGGCATCAACGAGCCGCCGCACGAGATATTCGGCAAGCTCATGTCGGTCTCGGACGAGTTGATGTGGCGCTATTACGAGCTGCTGTCGTTCCGCTCGAGCGATGAGATCGCGCGCCTGAAGAAGGAGGTCGCGGAAGGGCGCAATCCGCGCGACGTGAAGGTGTTGCTGGCCCAGGAAATCGTTGAGCGCTTCCACTCCCGCAGGGCGGCCGAGGATGCCTTGGCCGATTTCGAGGCGCGCTTCAGGCAGAACGCGATTCCTGACGATCTGTCCGAAGTGCGCATCGCCTGCGGAGACGAAGGCCTGCCCATCGTCCAGGTGCTCAAGCAGGCGGGGCTGACCGCAAGCACCTCCGAGGCCATGCGCATGATCGAGCAGGGAGGCGTGCGCCTCGATGGCGAGAAGGTGGCCGATCGCGGCCTCGTTTTGGTGGCCGGCGAGTCGGTGGTTCTGCAGGTTGGAAAGCGCAAATTCGCTCGCGTCGTACTCGGGAAAAACGAGTAGCGAAATTTTTCCGCAAAAAGTGTTGACCCGCGTTTTGCGGTCTGTATAATGCGCGGCTCTCGTTGCTCTGCAACGCGCTCTTTAAAAACTTAAACAGCCGATAGGTGTGGGTACTTGGTTTGGTGCGGCCC